>NZ_JBALDN010000103.1:0-45548 GCF_036917375.1 Nostoc sp. | reverse complement strand
GGGTATGGATTTAGAAATTTTGAAAATTTTCGAGTTAGATGCTTGTTAAATTGGTATACCAACTATTAGTTAAGCATAACAAGTACTGAAGAACCTATAAATTTCAGTTCCACCGTTCCAGTTGTCATAATCTATTTGCACAATCTTGGCCGTCGCCTCTGCAAGTACCGCTACCTGTTTTGCAGAGCCAGCGTTTGCAAAAAGATTAGTTAAAGTCGCTAATAATGGCTCTAAATTATTAAAATCAAATTCCATTGTTATAAAAAGTAAGCAACTAAAGGACAAGGAATCAGCGTGCAAATTGGGAGGTGTTCAATCGCAACTATTATTATGTTATTCCACAATTTCATAGCGCACTAACTTCCTAACATCCTGACGGGGTAGACCTAGTTCTTGGGCAATTGTCGCTTCTATTTGGCTGAATTCTATTGTTGGAAGTTCTAATTCCAACCGCTTCAAGATGGGGTCTGCTGTTTCTACTTCTACCTGGGTAATTTTTTTAGTTCGATTGACAGCAGCGTTAATGAGCAACACATTGACTGATACCCGTGCTTCAAGCTGAGTATCTGACTGAAGTTTTTTCTCGGTGGAGTAAGGTCGCCTTAACTCTTGAGCCGCGATGAAATTACAGCCAAGCCAAAACACGATCGCTACCAGTGGTAGAGGCAACCAAAACTCTAATCCCAGCCCTTGCAGCCAACGTCTACTAATACGCCACACACTACACCTGCTTCTGATTTTGCTAGTAGTTCGCCAAGTGAACTTGGCGGGGTAAAGGGTAAGGGGGAAGGTGGGGCCCCCTCTGGGGATAAGGGGCAGGGGGAAAGGTTTTAAATCCCTTAACCTTTCCCCTTTCCCCAGACCTCACCTAGCATTTTGGGTTGGCAGACCACTAGGTCATACTTCATCTATATCCTAATGGGGTAGACAATCCTCTGAAATCTTACTGATGAAAGACGTTGAGATTGCTTCAATAGATTATTCTAAACAAGCACAAGTGTATAAAGGTGATGAAAATCTTACTGGTAGAGGACGATCCAAAGCAATTAATGCCGCTGCAAATGGTTCTCTCTCAGGCGGGACACAGCGTCGATGGTGTCAAGGATGGTGAAACCGCTCAATGGCTTTTGGCTGAAAAAGAATATGACCTGCTGATTTTGGATTGGATGTTACCTCGGATTAGTGGAGTGAGTTTGTGTCAACAGTATCGGGCGGCGGGAAAAACAGCTCCCGTATTAATGATTACGGCAAAAGATACCACACCCGATAAAGTCATAGGATTAGATGCCGGAGCTGATGATTACCTCGTCAAACCGATTGATATCGTGGAGTTCATGGCACGGGTGCGGGCATTGAGGAGGCGATCGCCCCTTTGGCAAGGAGACACCCTCTGCTTGGCAGACCTCGAACTTCATCTTGATAGACTAATTTTGGAGCGACAAGGAGCGATCGTATCCCTTTCCAGCCAAGAATTTCAGTTGCTAGAGTACTTCATGCGTCATCCTAAGCAAGTCCTGACTCGCAACCAGATTGAGCAAGCTGTATGGGAGTGGGGTAGTGAGCCAGAAAGCAATGCAATCACCGTTCTAGTTCGTAAACTTCGCCAACGTCTGCAAACATTAGCAGCAGCCGATTGGATTGAAACTGTTTACGGCATGGGGTATCGCCTCAACCCTCCAGAACCATCGTAAAAGGGACTGGGCATTGGGGACTGGGGACTGGGGACTGGGGGATGAGGAGGACAAGGAGGACAAGGAAGATACCTACCCCCTGCCCCCTGCTCCCTGCCCCCTGCCCCCTGCCCCTGTTCCCTGCCATAGTATAAGTTGTGTTTAACCGCAGTCGTCGTAACTTAGCTCGTTGGTTTACCCTTTCAATGGGGTGCATTCTGATTCTCTTTGCTGGAGTCATTTACAATCTTGAGGTAAAAGACAAGCTCAAAGCATTAGATCAACTGCTTTATAAAAGAGCAGAGCTAATGGCAGCCAGTTCGCAGTATCGGCTGTATCAAGGACAAAAAGAAGTCGATTTGAGCAATATACCGCTATTAGGTAGTGGTTCTCACCCTGCTGATATTGAACTGGTCTATGTTCGCTGGTATGACCCGTATGGCAAACTCAAGCGGTTTTTTGGTACTCCACCTCCAGAAAAGTTGGGAATAGCATCTGAGTTTCTCACGATTAAGTCTGTTGACCAGTTTACAGGTGAGACGCTTTGGCTTCGTCAAGTCACGTTACCTGTTCAAGGAGGAAATTCGGTCATCGGTTATCTGCAAGTTGCTATCCCTCTGACAGAAACTCAAAACGATCTCCGAGAATTTCAGTTAATGTTGACCCTGGCTGTACCTGTAGCACTGGGGTTAATTGGACTTACAGGTTGGGTACTTGGTGGCATAGCTATGCAACCCGTTCAGCAAGCTTATAACCAACTCCAACGCTTTACATCAGATGCCTCTCATGAGTTGCGATCGCCCCTTTCTGCGATTTTGACCAATGCCCAAGTTGGGTTACTAATGGCAGCAGACCATCCCCAAATCCATCCCACAGTGGAGAACATCATCGATAGCGCTAAGTCGATGAGTACCTTGGTTAATAACCTACTGCTGTTGGCTCGGCATCAGGGAAAATTAACTCCCGAATCTCTCAAAAAGGTTAATCTTAATAGCTTGCTAGAGAATTTAGCTATTCATTACCATACTTTTGCTGCAAAAGCGTCGCTTGAGTTGATCGGCCATTTACCAGAACAACCCGTTAAGTTGTGGGCTGACCCCGATTTGCTGCGGTTAGCTATTGAAAACTTGCTCAATAACGCCTGTAATTACACTCCATCTGGTGGAACTGTCTGGTTACGCTTAGAATCTCACCCAGATCGGGCAGTAATTCAGGTTATTGATACTGGAATTGGAATTCCAGAGGCAGATTTACCTTACATTTTCGATCGCTTTTACCGAGTTGATACAGAACGTGCCAGAGAAAGCGGCGGATTTGGGTTGGGATTAGCGATCGCTCAACAAATTGTCCAGGCTCACGGCGGTAACATTCATGTGATGAGCAATGAGGGTAAAGGCTCAACTTTCCAGATAAAGTTACCGTTTATGAGCCATTCCTAAATCACCTTTAAGAAATGATTCATAATGAAAATCTCAAGCAAACGATCTGCTAACAGAGAAGGCACTGTTAGCGAATTCAAGTTAAATTAATCCAAACGTGGACTCAATACTTTTCGGATAAGCCTAACAATCTCTCTTTTGGTCTGGGAAAAGGTTAAAGGGTAAGGGGGAAAGGTGAATTCAAACCTTTCCTCTCATTTCCCCCTTAACCGAAAAGTATTGAACGTGGACTATTACAAAAACATTTTAGAGTTGAGCAAAGCTTCTTCAAAGATGTAGCTGTCGGTTGTTTGACAGGTAGTAGATTACTTCGATGCCTATGGCTACTCCTACCATCAACACTAAAACCCAGACAGTTTGTGGATCTGTTTGCAAAGCAAACCAAATTAACATCCCTAGTGCCACCAAACATATTCCAGTCCCTAGAAGTGAAATCCATTGTTTGCTTTTCGTATAACGATGCATACGAGCATTAGCTAAATTAACCGCAGCAAATATCAGGAGAAACCCAGCACTACCCATCGTTGAGATCCGATTTAGATCGCAAAAATTGGCGATTATGAGAGTGATACCACTAGTAATAAACAAGCCAATTGAAGATTGAGCTATGCCATTTATTTGGCTGCCATCAAACCCCCTAGATTTAGCAATAATAGTGCTAAACCTAGCTGAACCGTAGAGTGTTGCGTTACTAGCTGAGATAGTTGAGAAAACAGCAGCAATAGTAATCAAAACAGATCCAAATTGCCCCATAATTGGTTTGGCAACTTCAGCCAAAGCATAGTCTTTTGCTGCCAAAATCTGTTCTATTGGTTCTGCTCCCAATGTAACCAATGCTATTAAAACGTAAAGTAAAATAACGAACCCGATTACAGAGTAATAAACTCGTGGCAAAGTATGCTTGGGATTGACAAGATCCTCTGCTGCATTGGCGATTAGCTCAAAACCTTCATAAGACAAAAAGATCGCTATTGCTCCTGCAAAAATTGACGGTAGCGACGATACTGAGACTGGTTCTAGACGGGAAATGTCAATATGACTACTTCCCATAATAATGAAAAGTATCAAAATTCCCAGTTTGAAGCTGACAATCCAGATTTGAGATTTACCAATATGATTGGCAGTTAGTAGATTTAATCCAGTTGTCCCTAAAATTGCCAAGCTAATTAGTAAATGCTTCCAAATAGGTTGAGTAGATGTAAACAGGCTAACTCCATAACTACCAAAAGCCTGCAAGTAAAAGGAAAGCATAACTACATAGCTAAACCATAGTAGAAGATTCAGTGTCCCACTAAACAGTCCCGAACCAAAAGCCTGGTTTAAGAAGGTTACTGTCCCGCCTCGACATGGATGAGCTAACGAAAGTTTTGCATAAGCATAAGTAGTTATCAAAGCTATTGTCCCGGCGATCGCAAATGCTAGTGGTGCGCCTACATTAGCTATTTGAATTACTACTCCCAGCGCTGGAAAAAGTCCACCGACAATGCCGCCTACACCTAATGCCCACACAGACCAAAAACCGATTTTTTTGCTTGACACCTGTAACCTCTTTAGGAATAGATAGTCTCATAGTCGTTGACCAACACGCACATAATCAAGCTGAGATTAAGCGGTTGGGAATATAGCGGTTCTCGATCAAATGAGGCACATCCTCAAAGTTGAAAGGTTTTATATATAAAGTCTAGCTATACTTCACGAGCATAGGAAGCGCTATAAAAGCCTGACTAAAAAACTTGGTCATGCTGGTATGGCGCGATTTATAAAGCAATTTGAGAGCCGGAGAAAAAATTATACACTAGACAAGGATTAAACCTTGGGAAATACCAATATCGATGATATCTTTGCTCGAATTAAGGAGCGAAAAAAACAGCAACAAGCCAAAAAGTAGATAATCCTGCAAGAAATATATTTGCCCAAAACTGTTCAGACATCCTCCGAGAACAGTTTGCTATCTGCTGCACATTACACAAAAATTAAAAAAAAAGTATTGATATATCATTTTGATTTAATTTCTTGTATGTTTATTGTGTTTAATAATTTACAAACAAAAAAGTTATGGATTTCAGACAAATTAGCCTAGTTGCTAGTCAACTTTTAACTCAGTTTGGACTGAAAGTTTTAGGTGCGATCGCTCTGTGGTTGGTTGCTCAACGCTTGATTGATTTTGCATTGAAGCTAGCGCGACGTGCTTTCCGAGGTCAACACGTCGATCCAACACTGATTAACTATCTTCTGAATATCATTGGTGTTACGTTAAGAATTGTTCTAGTTGTAGCAATTCTCGGCTTCTTTGGGGTTGAAACAACTTCCTTTGCGGCATTGCTTGCAGGAGCAGGTATTGCAATTGGTGCAGCATGGGGGGGACTACTAGCAAACTTTGCAGCAGGAGCATTTTTAATCGTTTTTCGACCATTCAAAGTTGGTGATTTCATTACAACAGCAGGTGTCACAGGCACTGTTACAGAACTTGGGCTGTTCACAACTAGTATTAATACACCTGATAACGTATTGACGATTGTTGCCAATAATAAAATCTTTGCTGATAATATCCAGAATTATTCTGCCAATCCTTACCGTCGGGTTGATCTGGTAGCTCAACTCCATCATGAAGTGAAACATAACGAAGCGATCGCACTTTTAAAGGCGAAAATCAGCCAAATTCCTAATGTTCTCCAAAATCCAGCACCGGATGTAGAAATTCAGACTTTCAATTTCGCAGGGCCTGTACTAGCAGTACGTCCTTATTGCAATAATGACCATTACTGGCAAGTTTACTTCGACACTAATAAAGTTATTCGTGAAACCTTTAGCGAAGCTGGATATCCAGTTCCCGAATACCGTTATGCAGTTAGCGGTTCATCTGGTAATGGAATTAATAACGTCATCCCACCACTATCAGAAATAACTTGAGACTAAAGCAAAGAGTCAAGGTTTGATTTGCAAAGATTTCATAAATAGCAGAATAAGAATTAAAAAGTAGGTAGGGCATAAGCCTTATCTACTTTTTTATGTAGCCAATTTTCTTAGATTCAGTTTCAATTTATGAAACCATCCTGACAAAAGCTGTAAAAAAAGTTAGGTTAGCGGTTAATTACAAGCCGCACCCTAGCAGCGATGGTAAAAGAATTAACAATTTGTACCCGTGGACTCACTAAGCAATTTGACCGACATGTTGCTGTCAATGATGTTGATTTAGAAATCCAGACGGGGGAAGTTTATGGACTGATTGGGCCGAATGGCGCGGGTAAAACAACTCTCATCCGAATGTTGGCGACTGCTGAGGAAGCAACTGCGGGTGAGATTTATATTAATGGCGATCGCCTCATCCGTGACAACAGTAACCTCAAACTTAAGCGTCATCTTGGCTATTTACCCGATGACTACCCACTATATGAGGATTTGACAGTCTGGGATTACTTAGATTACTTTGCGCGTTTATATCGTTTGCGAGAACCGCGCCGCACTAAACGCTTACATGAAGTTTTAGAACTTATTCAACTTGGTAATAAACGCAATAGTCAGATTTCTACTCTGTCGAGGGGAATGAAACAGCGTTTAAGTTTAGCGCGAACCATTATCCACGAACCAATTTTACTATTACTAGATGAGCCTGTTTCTGGTCTCGATCCTATTGCGAGGATGCACTTTCGCGAAATTATTAAGGCTTTGCAAGAAGCTGGAATGACTGTCATCATTTCCTCCCACGTTCTCAGCGATTTAGCGGAAATTTGTACTTCTGTAGGAATTATGGAACTTGGCTTTTTAGTAGAAAGTACTTCCCTACAGCAACTTTATCAACGTCTAGCCCATCAGCAAATTGTATTATCAACTCTAGGAAACTTAGAGACACTTTTGAACGAACTTAAACATCATCCTTTAGTAGAAGAATGGGAGGTTATATCAGGAAAAAACAGTGTGAGAGTGAATTTTTCCGGCAAAGATGAAGATAGTGCCGAGTTATTGCGATCGCTAATTAAAGCGGGTATTCCTTTAACTGATTTTCACTGCACGCAAGAAGACTTAGAAAGTATTTTCTTAAAATTAGGTCACAAACAAGCATCTTGATTTATCAATAAATCTCACTCACTATTTTTGGAGAAATTTTTCATCCTATGTTCAATTTAATAGACAAAATCGGCGATTGGAATCCGCAATTATTCCGCGAACTCAAAGGACAATTTAAATTTGTTAATGTAGCGATCGTAGTTGTGACATCTTTACTATTGCAACTGGTAGTTAGTTTATATCATTTAAGTAATCCTCCTGATAATCAATACTCCCTAACTGGTACATACTGTCATTTGCGTCAAATATATGAATCGCAACAAACACAGATTTTTAAAGAATCCAATCAATCTAAAATTGATGAATTAAATTATTTCTTCTCAAAAAACTTTTGTCCCCAAAATCAAATTAATTGGCAGTTGTGGTGGCGAGATCATTGGGAATATATATTCTTAACATTTAGTGTAATTTTTCTATTTACACTACTAGTTGCAGGAACTTATTTGCTAATCAATGATTTCGCTAAAGAAGAAACTCGCGGCACACTCAACTTTATCCGTCTTAGTCCCCAATCAGAAACAAGTATATTGACTGGCAAGTTGCTAGGAGTTCCGAGTTTAATTTATCTCATGATTTTAGTAGCAGTTCCTTTACATTTATGGGCTGGGCTTTCTGCCAAAATTGCTTTTAGTTACATTTTGGCTTACTATGCAATTCTTGCTGCTAGTTGTGTTTTCTTTTACAGCGCTGCACTACTACTTAGCTTATTTAGTCGTTCATTTAGTGGTTCTCAGCCTTTGTTAGGTTTATTAGTTAGTGGTTTAATTTTTATGTTTTTGTTCATAACGATGTTACTTGCATCGTCTTATAACAATAGTTTAAATAATTCCATTGCTTGGTTTAGACTTTTTAATCCTTGGGATACAACTAATTATCTATTCCCTAACTTATTTAATCTCTCCAATGGCTCGGATATTAAAAAATTGCAGTTTTTCTATTTACCATTAGGGAGAAATATTATTAGTGTTGTTGGCTTTCATTTATTAAATTTGGGATTATGCACTTACGGAATTTTGCAAATTCTTAAACGCTGCTTCCGTAATCCTCAAGCCTCAATAATTAGCAAGAAACAAAGTTATTTGTTAGTAGCATTTTGCCAGTTGATGTTCTGGGGTTTTACTCTGCAAATTGGTGAAAATAGTTACACATTAGATCGACAAGTCGGGGAAAATTACATTTTACTAGCATCGTACAACTTAGTGTTGATTTTAAGTTTAATTGCAGTTCTTTCCCCTCACCGTCAAGATGTACAAGATTGGGCAAGATATCGACATCAGGGAGTTTCTAGCCAGAAGAGTATTTGGCAGGATCTAATTTGGGCTGAAAAAAGCCCTGCACTCGTGGCGATCGCAATTAATCTTACAATTGTTACTATCCCCTGGATAGTTTGGATTTCATTTACATCTATTTTTGATACCAACAATGACCAAACTTGGCTGGGTAACGATGTTGACAGGTTTAAAGTACTTTTAGCTATAGCTTTGTCTATCAGCGTAATCATGATTTACGCTACCATCGCCCAATTGATACTTTTGCTGAAAACTCCCAAACGTTCTTTCTGGGCAATTCGGATTATAGGTGCAGCAGTGTTCCTACCACCGATAATTTTAGAATTTATCGGCATCACATCACAGGTGTCTACTGTGATGTCTACTGTATGGCTGTTTTCAACTTTTCCTTGGGCTGGTATACAAGGCTCTGGAACGACAACAATTTTTATGGCATTCCTCGCTGAGTTAACTTTTCTAGGATGGTTAAACTTGCAGTTGACAAGGCAAGTGAGATTAGCAGGCGAATCTGCTACGAAAGCATTATTAGCATAACTAGCTAGTAGTCTGCCAACCCAAAAATGCTAAGTGAGGACTGGGGAAAGGGGAAAGGGAAAAGGGTAAGGGATTTAAACCCTTTCTCCCTTCCCCGTTCCCCTTTACCCCGCCAAGTTTACTTGGCGAACTACTAGGTAGTTATCAATAAACTTAGAACCTCAATTTCTCAAAGAAATTGGGGTTTTTGTTTTTTATGAATGCTGTAAGACTGCTATATTATCTATTATTTGTATTGATACAAGTATCACAACAATCTGAAAATCATGTTAAATATCTCTACTCAAGACCTACGCTATACAGCTATTCAGTTTTTAGAACAAAGTCCCCTACAACGCCTACAAATTCTTAAGCAACTGGGCATCGCTCGTTATGACTTTTTAACTAAAATTCAACTAAATGAAGCTAATATCATCTGTATAATGCGATTTTTTAAATATCCCAGTCAGCTAAAGTTTCCTAATCTTATGGGAGCAGATTTATCTGGTTTAATTTTAGATGGTGTCAACTTCATCCGAGGGAATTTGTCAGAAGCAAATCTACAAGGTAGTAGTTTAGTCAATGCAGACCTTTTATTTGTAAATTTTACGAAAGCCGACTTGAGAAATGCAGATTTGCGAGGTGCAACTCTGAACAAGACTATTTGGTTAGAGACTCTAGTAGATAAGTGTCAGTTTGGCGTAGGTATTGGTTTAAATCATCTACAACGTCAAGATTTAGAACTACGCAAAGCTATATTTAATTCTTGAGAAGTTAGTAATGAAAACACAAAAAATTATAAGATGATTGAATTGATATTGACCTGGATAAGTTAATGAGTATTAAGTTGCCCCAAAAATTGATGTTGCTGGGTTCAGGAGAACTAGGCAAAGAATTTGCGATCGCAGCTCAACGTCTTGGTAATTATGTAATTGCCGTTGACCGCTATGCCAATGCTCCGGCGATGCAGGTTGCTGATGCTTATGAAGTTATTTCTATGCTCAGTGCTGATGATTTAGAAGCTGTAGTGACAAAACATCAACCAGATATTATTATACCAGAAATTGAAGCAATCCGAACAGAAAAACTGATCGAATTTGAACAGCGAGGGATTACAGTTATACCGACTGCGGCTGCTACTAACTATACAATGAACCGCGATAGAATTCGGGAACTGGCACATCAAGAATTGGGCATTAGAACAGCTAAATATGGTTATGCAACAACTCTAGAAGAATTGATTGCAATTTCAGATAAAATTGGCTTTCCCAATGTTGTTAAACCTGTGATGTCATCATCTGGGAAAGGTCAATCTGTAGTGCAGGATAAGAGTGAAGTTGAGAAAGCTTGGAATTATGCGATCGCTAATTCTAGAGGTGACAGTCAAAAGGTCATCGTCGAAGAATTTATTAACTTTGAAATTGAGATAACTTTACTGACAATTAAACAGTGGAATGCACCGACAATTTTCTGTTCTCCCATTGGTCATCGCCAAGAACGAGGCGATTATCAAGAATCGTGGCAACCCGCAGAAATTTCTGAAGATAAAATATTAAAATCCCAAGAAATAGCTATAAAAGTTACTGATGCTTTAGGAGGAGCCGGAATTTTTGGGGTTGAATTTTTCATTACTAAAGATGAAGTGATTTTTTCAGAACTTTCTCCTAGACCTCACGATACGGGAATGGTGACATTAATCTCACAAAATCTCAATGAATTTGAACTACATCTACGAGCTATTTTAGACTTGCCAATCCCTCATATTGAACAGCTAGGAGCTTCAGCCAGCGCGGTGATTTTAGCCTCAGAAAAATCTGATTTTATTACTTTTGGTGGTGTAGCCGATGCTTTGTCAGAAAAAGATGTAGATATTAAATTATTTGGTAAACCTAATGCTCATCCATATCGGCGAATGGGCGTAGCTTTGGCAAAGGGTGTGAATGTCCAAGAGGCTAGGGAAAAGGCTACTAAAGCCGCAAGTAAAATCACAATTATCTAATTACTGTAGGGGCGCACAACTAGCTGTGCGCCTTTAATGCTATCTCGTAACACTATTAGGCGAATCAACCGCAGCAACTGGATTCGGCTGATTCAGATAATCGTAAACTAATCGGGAAACTTGACGAATAAAGTCTCTCCCTCTTGTGTCCTTATAAGGACGAGTGACAAAAATAGCCGCCAGGTAATGCTTACCATTGGGCATAGTTACAAATCCCGCATCGCCGATAAGAAAGCCGATATCTCCGGTTTTGTTGGCGATAACTGCACCTTTCCCCAAACCGGCGGGAAGCAGTGTGTGAATTGTGGTGTGACGCAGAATATCTAAGGCTTGCTCCCGACTCTGCGGCGAAACTAGCTTGTTATTCACAACTAAAGCCAGCACCCGCGCCATATCTTGAGAACTTGTGGTGTTGGTTCCTCTCAAGTCAGCCAAAAGATGGCGAATTACTGTGTCTTTTAGTCCCCAGTTACGGAAGCGCTGATTTAGTTTCGCCGCTCCACCTAAGCGATCGATAATCATGTTGGTGGCAGTATTATCGCTAATGGTAATCATCTTAGTGATGGTTTCCAAAGCTGTGTACTTCTTACCAACTCGTTCATATTGCATACTTCCAGAACCATTGGTAACTAAGTCACGCCGCATAGTCAGGTTTTCCTGAAGGGTGACTTTACCAGCATCTAAATCCTGGAAAAAGGCGATGAGTATTGGCAGTTTGATTGTACTAGCAGCTGGGAAAACGCGATCGCCTCCAATATCCAAATAATCCCCACTATCCAAATCCAGAAAAAACATTCCTGTTTTCAGAAAACTGTAGCGACTCATCAAGGCTTTAATTTGAGGTTCCAGCGCTTTCATTGGTGAATGCATCGGAACCACGCCAGCAAAGAGAGTGCTATTATCATTCACTCTTGGAGAAATACTCGGAGTTATTTCTAAATATTGCGGCTGGGTTGCAGTCAATCGTATTGGCTTGGGTAACTGCACAGACCAATGGTTAGGGGATTGTTCTTGCAGTTGCACCTGTGCTAAATCAAAGGTGTAGCCAGGTGCTAAAGTAACTACCATGCGGGTAGTCTCTGCATTAAACTGCTCGATGCGAATGTCTTTAATTACTGGCCCCACTCTTTGACTAGTCTGTGGATATCCTAATGTAACTCCAGGTAAATCAATTACCAGACGAGTAGGGCTGGTAAGTAGTTGTACTTTCGGTTGAACATTCTCATCTGTGGTGAAGTCTAGATGATTGCGATTGCTATCAAAATGCCAATTAGCGACCGCAGCATTAGCTTTAACAGTAGAGCCAAACAGAATCAAGCTTACGAAACTGGGTAGAAGCCAGCTAAATTTTACAATGTTTTCTTTGTGTGTGAGTAGCATCAGCGATCGCGTTGTGTGTGAGGAAAATTCTTGAACGAACAAAAGCCGCCCACCATTAAAGCACAATTATGAAAAATTTTGTAAATTGCACTGAAAAGGCAGGGTAAAGAACCAACCGAACCGATTTTGAGCGTGGCGTAATCTATTGCATCCACGCACGAATGCGTTTGCGTATCAGCGTGAGCCATAATGCCACAATTGTGTCACTGAAGGCTTTTATTGCGAAATTTACAGTAGATATTCGATAGGAATACTACATAAAAAATGAGTGTTATCCTGACATAACATTGACATCAGAATGACATATCTAAAAAGTATAGAATCAACTATAGTTTTAATAAATCAACATAATTTCTATTTAGTAACTGCGCTGGTTACAAGCTACAAAATTTTTAAATTATATTTCAGTAGCTAAAGCATTGTTAAAATTACTATATAAACTATATGCGAAACCTGTTTCGTTCAGTACGTCAACTGAAGTCAGGTATCAAGAGCAAAAATCTCAAGATATCATTGAGGCGTTTTATTCTCAATACAATACTGAAACAATAAATGCGATGCTATGATTCTGTTTCAATATCTCTGCTTGATTCAACAGCAATAGCAATCTGACAAAATCTGTCTATAGATACTTTCATATATTTTTCTACCTAAAAGTATACATATATAGCTAAAACTTGAGTTATTGATTTAGAGAAATCAGTACTACAAGAAAACTGTCCATGTTTTCCCAAGAAAAACCAAATCCAAAAGATTCACCGCAAGTATCATCTTCAGCACCTTGCCAAACCATTTTGCCCACAGCCCCATTGCCGGAAGCGATTAGTCAAAATATCGAGACTATTATTGCCCTGCACAGACGTTATGAAAAAGACGTACCTCAACATCAACGGTTTGTAGAAACGGTAACAGCCTTTTTTGGTCGTCCAGTATTCCTATATAGCATCCTGTTAGGAATTATTCTGTGGGTAACACCCAATGTTTTACCACGACGTTTAGGCATATCAAGATTCGATCCCCCGCCATTTTCTTGGCTACAATTTTCACTGACCGCAGGTTCCCTGTTAGTAACAACAGGGGTGTTGATCAAACAAGAGCGTCAGGAAAAATTAGCAGAGCAACGGGCACAACTTAGCCTTCAACTTAACCTGCTCTCTGAGCAGAAAATTGCAAAACTTATCGCTTTAGTTGAAGAATTACGCCAAGATATTCCCAATGTCAAAAATCGCCCCGATCCGCAGGCCCAAATAATGAAAGAAGCTGTCGATCCGCAAGCAATTCTAGATGCTTTAGAAGAGACTTTAGCATCAGAGTTAGCTAATTTTCAGAACCAAAAACTACCAGATCAAGAGTAACAACACTTGCTATTGTGTTAACAAAATCACTAAAGTTAGTAACTTTTTGATTGTATTTGCTACCCATCTCAATACGGTTTAGATAAGCTGGGGAGGTGGTTTGGAGGCATTTAAAGTGAAGAGATTAAATTTAAATACTCTTACTTTCCCAGCACTTTATTCTACCTTCGCTCAAAGAACTCGCTTTAATAAATAACTTTCTTAACCAAACCGTATTGAGAGTTACTCAGATTGTGAGGGTAGCTATCCGCTTATTAGGTTCTTTGCGGAGGCTGTTTTTGTAATTAAAATCCTAAATCTACGGCAATGCGATGGGCGCAAGCAAATCCAGAAAAAGCGACTGCATTCAAACCTTGACCCGGAAAAGTGCTATCTCCTACACAATAAAGTCCTGAAATAGCTGTGCGATTAAAAGGCATATTTAATAACCCCCATAACTTACGCCGGGGAATTGGCCCATAAGTGCCATCTTCACGACCCAAAAAGCGGCGATGGGTGCGCGGTGTTCCGACTTCTAAATAATCCAATCCGGCATCTAAACCTGGAAAAATCTTCTCTAGGCGGTCAATAATTCGCCAAGCAGCCTTTTCTTTTTTTGCTTCGTACTCACTTGGAGAAAGTTCTTGCCAATCATCAATCCAGTGAGGCGTAAAGGCATGAATGATATGATATCCATTTGGTGCTAAATCTGGGTCAAGCAGTGTGGGAATCGAAACAAACACTGTGCCTTCTGGCGCTGTCATCTTTTCCCAGTCTTCCAGCAAAATATGGTGACACTCTGTCCCCGCAAGTAAAACTGACTCCTTTACCCCGATGTGCAAACTCAAGAAGCTTGGAGATTTTTGGTAGTTTTGTTGCCACTTTTTCTCATTATGTGGCATTGCTTCTACTGGTAGTAATTGTGTAAATGTATCCCAGCGTGTAGCATTAGAAACTATGCGTTTACCTCGATATACTTTACCATTAGCCAGTTGCACACCTACCGCTTTTCCCTGCTCTATAAGAATTTTGGTGACTCTAGCTTGGTACTGAATCTGACTTCCAGCCTTCTCTAGACCTTCTACAAGTTTTTGGGCAATTTGTCCGACTCCGCCTTTGGGATAGTTAACTCCGCCATAATGCCTGTCAGAAAAGACCATCCCAGCATTAATCATTGGTGTCATATCTGATGGAACCACCGACCAGCAATAACATTCCATATCGATAAACTTCAATAATTGCGGGTCTTTGATGTAACGCCGCGCCACATCCCCGGCATTTTGGGGCAGATACTTAGCTAAACCGAGACACGCCAAAGGATGCTGGAAAAATACGCGCAGTAAATACCGAGGTTCTTCCAGCGACAGCAAATCCATGCTGTTGAGACACTTGAATACTTTTTGGCATTCGTCATAAAAGCGACGAATGCCTTGTTCTTCATGGGGAAAATGAACTGTAAGATTTTGCAAAAATTTTTCATAAACCCGGTCAACCTTCAGGTCTAAACCTTGGGGTAAATGATAATGAATTTGTACTGGATCTGCGATCGCTTCTTGGCTGACATTTACAGCTGATAATGCACGGGTGAGTAAGTTAGTTGTACCGTTCTGTCCCAGCCCAAAAATCATTGATGCGCCAACATCGAATCGATAGCCTTGGCGTTCAAAATAACCAGCGCTACCACCTGGAATTAAATAACGTTCCAGTACCAGCACTTTCGCTCCCTTCGCCGCTAACTGGGTCGCTGTCACTAATCCGCCAATCCCAGACCCAATTACGATCGCATCAATTGTCATTTGTCCTTTGTCCTCTGTCTAGAGTCCCTTATCCTTTGTCTAGAGTCAATCAATATTTACTAATGCCCCATGCCCAATGCCCCATCCCCCATGCCCAATCAAAAAAAAGAGGGACGAGCCTGCTACTGCTGGCTAATCCCGTCTGCCGATCCTTAAAAGAGAGGAGAACACTGTATAAGAATATAGCCTTGATTGAGAATTAATGTCAACTATTAATGAAAAACTTTATCAATAAAATTGAGATTGTCAATTTTAAGCTGTCAGCCGGATGCAGGAAAGAGTATTATGGTGTTTCAGTTCTTATACAATCAAAAGGCGCCTATTTCTGGCTATGACGCTACAATTGCGCGTTTATGTTCCACCCCATCCCCTGATCAAGCACTGGCTAGCAGTTGCCCGTGATGCGGGCACGCCTTCAGTATTGTTCCGCAGTGCCATGACTGAGTTGGGAAGATGGCTGACTTATGAAGCTGCACGAGACTGGTTGCCGACCCAAGAAACAGCAGTACAGAGTCCCTTAGATACTTGTCCAGCAACGGTAATCGATCCCCAAGTGCCTATAGCAGTAGTGCCGATCCTGCGGGCTGGGCTAGGATTACTAGAGGGAGCGCAGACTTTACTGCCTTTAGCATCGATTTACCACCTTGGCTTGGCGCGAGACGAAGAGACACTGCAACCTCATTGTTATCTGAACAAGTTACCAGAAAAATTTGACCCCGAAACACGAGTGTTAGTTACCGATCCAATGTTGGCAACCGGAGGATCGATCATGGCAGCAATGGCAGAATTGACACAACGGGGTGCTGATCCAGCCCTAACGCGGATTGTTTGTGTGGTAGCGGCTCCACCAGCTTTACAAAAATTGAGTGAAGCTTATCCAGGTTTAATCATTTATACCGCTACTATTGACGAAAAACTGGACAGTAGGGGATATATTGTACCGGGATTAGGAGATGCAGGCGATCGCATCTTTGGGACTTAAGCTAGTATGCAGCTAGGGCAGGAAATAGCATAACTACTGTAAAAGTTGCAAGGTTTGTTGAAGGCGGTAAATATATGAGTCAGCGAGATGGTTTTGGCAGTGGTTTTGTAGCAGGGGCGTTTGTTGGTGGCGTATTTGGCGGTGTTATCGGGGCACTCATTGCTTCTCGACGCGAGCCAGAATTGCTAATAGAAGAGGAGACAGAACTGACAGATAGCCAAGCCGAAGCTAAGAAAATAGCAGCAAAGCGGCGTCAGATGAAAGCCTCAGAAAGTGAGAGTGTTGGTATAGAAACGGCCAGGCGATCGCTAGAAGATAAAATTGCCCAGCTAAATGCCACAATTGATGAAGTGCGAAAGCAACTGGGAAATGTTAATAGCAGTTCACCCCAACCAACCAATGACCGCTCCCTCACTAAAGACTCCTGAAGTTTGTTCAGGCGTGGTGAAAGTGTCAAGTGTGGTAAACGTGAAATCTGCAAACACTTTTGACTTTGGACTAAATTAAAATTAAAAGATAAGACCGCGTTTGACACTTAGTAGGACACAAAGCTATCCATGAGTTTACTGATTACGACACTAATTACCTTTGTCAGCTTTTATAGCTATTTGCTAATTATCCGGGTTTTGCTAACCTGGTTCCCGACAATCAACTGGTATAACCAGCCATTTGCCGCTTTAGCCCAAATAACTGACCCTTATCTGAATCTATTCCGCTCAATTATTCCCCCATTGGGCGGCATGGATTTTTCGCCGATCTTAGCTTTCTTAGCACTCAATGTAGTTAGTGGGCTTCTGAGTGCCATTCCAGCTAATCTGCCCTTATAGAAAGATTTTGATTACTACCTTGGTAAAAAATTGTGTAGAGACGTTAAGTATACAAGCGTCTCTACGATTTTTTACGAATTACTAATTAACCCAAGTTGCTAGTTATCAAAAAATACCATTATGCGATAATACTAGCAACTTACGTTAATTACCTAGCCTGTTTCTCGCCTTTGGCGAATACTACGAATTAAGAATTACTTACGCACTTGACCGCTAAACCCCGCAGCTTTGAACTGTTTTAGCTTCAACGGAGTAGGCTGATTCGCAGGTACAGAAATTCTCAATTCAAAATCGCTAATACCTGGTGGCACCTCGGTAATAGAGCCTAAGCGAGTGCGGTTTTGCATTACCGAGTCATTATTTGCATCATAGATGCGTCCAAAAATATCTGCGTCGTAGACTGTTTTATTAGTGCCATTTTCTGCTTTGCCAACGACAAGAAAACAATTGGCAGCAGCGCTACCACTACTGATAACAGCCCCTTGTGCTAGTTCTGGCGGACAATCTTTATAGGAGACATCAAATAGTTTAATCTGTGTCAGGGCTACAGCTGGGGGAATAATCACCCACGATAGAAAAGTAATCAGACATGAAATAAAAACGACCGTGAGTGAACGCAACCGCATAAAAGACCCCGTGATTTAATTCAATAATTATTAACTGATAACCTCAGCTTACAACATACCCCTACTCTCTATTCTCTACTTCCCCGATTAATTCGCCACTGCAAATACCTGCTCCACTATCAATTCCCAATCAGGTACTATATCTGATGCAATGGTCGCCGTACCTTTCAAGACCGTATCTTTATATTGTCCTTCGACCCACTTACAAACAGTGATTTGTTTTAACTCAGGATCGACAATCCAGTATTCAATACTTTTCGGTTAAGGGGGAAAGGGGAAAGGGAAAGGGTTTGAATTTACCTTTCCCCCTTTGCCCTTTAACCTTTTCCCTGGCATTTCTACTAGCTCTCCATCCACTAATTCATAACGGGTATCAGTGCGATCGTCATAAGCGAGAAATTCTTCAAAAGTCAGGAGTTTTGTGGGATGCTGAGTTTGAGTCATGGCAATTTTCCTAACTAGGTGATAAATGAGGTCAACACTAGAAAATACCAAACCGATACCGAGAACTCAGAAGACAGGAGATGGAATCAAGTTTTCTGCTGACTCCTGACTTCCTTGAATATTAGGCATCTTACATTTAATTATGTCTATGATTTAACTACAGGGTGATTGGAGACTTGAATTTAACATTTGTAATAATTAGGGGAATAACCCTTCAATTGCTATGAACTTATGACTCCAGATGAGATTGAAGTAGCTATGTTCGCAGCCTTTAATGATTGTGATGCAGCAAGCTGTCCTCTCACTGACACGCAGAAACAGATATTACTGCAAGTGGTTGAGCAAATTCAGGGAAATTCTACCTCTGCGATGTCAAATATTGCTAATCCTTTAGACGAACTTACCCCAGAGGAGTTAGAAGCATTTTTACAATTTGTTAAGGATGAAGAACAACGCAACCGCACTTGGAAAGTGCAATTACTCAACGACTGGTTGCTGGGAAATGACTCTGGAACTGTACAATTCATTCGCCAACGCTATGGTTTACAGTGGTTGAATCGGGTTGAGTCATATCATTTTGACAAGTATTCTTATTTTGAGGATGCACTGAAGTTAAGAGTAGGCGATCGCATTGAAGTTTCCAATGCACTATGGGAATGGGTACAAGAAGATGGCCCTTGTCAGCGGGAATGGTTTCCCTGTATGGTGATTAAGGTTGAGGAAATTAGCGATAGTAATGATTCCTCTACTAATTGCGTTGTCCGCTTCTTCAACGGCGCTGAGTATGAAATTCAAGGCATGTATGAATGGAATCGCTACAATTGGCGCTGGCCTCAAAAGGAGTAAGGAGTGCTGAGTTTTTAATACTTGTGAATGAGTCTGCGAATAAAATCATTGCCTGAACAACGCCCAAGCCAAAAACCTCTCAGTGTAATACAACGCTAGTTGATTGCTCACACCGTTGAAAACAGCATCAAAAGCGTGTTCTGCCCAAGGAATTTCTAGAAAAACCGCAGTATTGCCAGAATCATGTAAACGTTCATACATCTGTCTGCCAAATCGCGCTTGCACCAAATGGTCGCGACTGCCGTAAATTAATAAAGTTGGCGGTAAAGGGTGCGTTAGGTAATTTATCGGTGAAGCAATTTGATATCTATTAGGTAATTCTTCTAAAGAACCACCAAGAAATGCTTTTAAAACAGCGCGGCTATTTATAGGATCGGGATTTGGCGGCGTTTTGTATCCTTCGGTTAAATCAACAGGGCCGTAATAGTTCACCACAGCACGAATGGGTGGTGCATCGGGTTGATAAGCCGCTAGCATTGCTAGGTGCGCTCCCGCAGAACGTCCTAAAAGTACCATACGTTCTGAATCGGCTTCATATTCAGCTGCATGTTTGCGAATAAAATTTAGGGCTGTACGCACATCATCTAACTGAGAGGGAAACTGATATTGAGGTGCGTGTCGATAGTCGATCGCAAATACCGTATATCCATGATTAGCAATATATTGATTAAACTCAGTATTGGCATGAGTATTGCCATATTGCCAAGCTCCACCATAAATTACTACCACTGCTGGATATTTTCCTACCTCTGAGGGTTGGTAAACTTCCATTTTTAAAGGCACTCCCCCAGGAGAAGCAAAGAGAATATCTTTTTGATGACGCGTTTTCCTTAATGGAATACCCCGAAATAAATTAACTAAGTCAAAGGGATGGGTTTGCATTTTAGCCCTTACTTGAACGGTAATTTGCTCTAGATAATTTGCTCCCAGTCCTTGTTTCATAGCTTTAGCCATCTGCATTTGAGTTGGTAGAATATTCACTAACACCCATCCACAAATTAGCAATCCGATTAAACTGAAAATGCAAACTAAACGCTGTAATTTACGGCGACGGATATAGAATAAAGACAGCAATAAAAAGAGCAGATTTAATAAAAATAACCAAGGGCTGACTTCTGGCGCTCCCACTGCGAGGGTGAGGAAAAACATATTTGGAGCAGGAAGAATAATCCAAGAACTAAGAAATAGAGTTGTAAAACTGAGTAATAATGCCAGCCACGATAAAAGTATTTTTGGTTTAATAAACATCGATTAAAATGCGGTAATAATGGATTGAAAGAAATACAATTTATCTGCTAATGCTAAGGTTGGCAATAGTTCTATAGCAGAATTCAGAATTCAGGAGTCATATCATGTCCGCTTGATTGCTTATTAAACCCGAAGAACCCCACCCCCGCCAAAGCTACGCTTTGTCTTCCCTCCCCGCTTGCGGGGAGGAGAGGTGGGGTGCAATGACTGTGGTTAGCATAACTAATTATGCGGACATGATATCAGAATTCAGAATTCAGGCTATTTTAAGACGCGATTTATCGCGTCTCTACATCTGGGTTTTGGATTATACTAGTGTATTTATTTATAGTTTGCGGTAGGCTAGCTTATGTATTTAACTAACTTGAAACCCGGTGTATGTTGTGAATTATGGTGACAGCATCAGTTATTGCTGTTGTATCTGTTTTTGTACCCAAAGACGAAAAGCTTTGAGCGTTGCATTTCTGCCTGCTGTTGTACTTTCCTGCAAATATTGGGGAATTGTTTCAATTAGTGAGAATAGAGGAAAATTTATGCTTTGTTGAGATTCTACATAATGTCCGTCTTGCAAAACATTAATTTTGAGCTTTCCTCGATCAAAACGCCAAAGTTCAGGCACTTTTAGCGCTTCATAAATATTAGGATGAGTGCGAGAAGTAATATCAATTTCTAGAGCTAAATCTGGAGGAGGGTCTACTGCTAAATCTAGCCGCTTCTTGCCGCGAATCTTAGATTCATTTTTTATATAGAAACACTGATCGGGTTCTATACCTTGAGCCATTGCTTGGTTTTTGAAAGTGGTAGAACCAAGGCATCTAAACTCAATGTCTAATTCTTCCAAAAGAGCTTTGACTAAATCGCTAATAATTTCTTTATCGTCTTCATGTTCTGGCAGTGGTGCCATAATCTCCAGTATTCCCCTGTCATAAGCAATTCGTGCAGCACGGTGTTCCCCTAAATCTTCTAGAATTGCTTCTAATTCCTGCCAGGTTACATCTCGCAGTAGCACTCTTTGTCCTGGTGGAACATGGATGCGCTTTAATTCCAACAACATCATCTTCGCTCCCAGTAGCTAAAACCTAAATTTAGCTTACTCTAGTTGACCTGATAGGGGCGACAACTTTTGCTGCTTTATAAAAGTGTATGCTGGAGCGATCGCTTCTATAAAGATGAATAGAATAGAGAAAAACCTCTGGAGTTTCCAGAGGTTTTGGTTCCTGATTTAGTTTCTACTTGTTACTCCAATTTGTTCTTAGTCATTTCCTGATAATGGAGAAAATTATTTTAAAAACAAGATCCCCGACTGTCTAAAAAGTCGGGGATATGAGCCTTGCAATTTTATTTGGATATTGAGTGTCTAGGCATCTCAATACTTCTCGCTTTGTGCATTTTTAACTCGGAATCGGGTTTGGGGTAAAGGGTAAAGGGTAAGGGTTAAAGGTTTTTTCTTTCCCTTTTCCCTTTAACCGAGAAGTATTGCTAGGCATCTACGCTATTAATTCTTCGCCTGTGGCTGCGAACCAGGAATCGTTACATCTATTGGTGTCACTTGTTTAGCTAACTGTGTCAATGGCGGTTGAATGGCGGTTTGATTCCCCACTACTAGAGTCACAATCTTTTCTGGCTTGAGATATTCTCGTGCTACCCGTTGGACATCGGCTGCTGTGGTGGCGGCGACGGCTTTTTGATAGCGAAAGAGAAAATCAGCAGGATAGCCGTAATATTCGTATCGCATCAACCGTGATAAGGTTTGGCTGGGGTCTTGAAAGTTGAATACAAAGGAGTTGAGTGTAGACTCTTTGGCATAAGCGAGTTCTTTTGGTGTCACTCTCTGAGTTTGGGTGCGCTTGATTTGGGCTTGTAAGGCTTTGACAAACTGGACGGTAGCATCCGATCGCGTTTCTCCACCAGCGATAAATATGCCAGGATAATCGTAGCGGGGACTCCACTGCCCGTAGACAGAGTAAGCTAAACCTTGACGCGATCGCAATTCATTAAATAAGCGTCCACCAAATCCATTTAACACTCCATTCAATACATCCAGCGCTGCATAATCGGGACTATCGAAACGTCCGCCCAAATGCCCGATAAGCACACTACTTTGCGTTAGCTGAGGCTGATTGACAAAAAATACTCCACCTGTATTAGCTGGCAAAACCTTTGGTAATGTGGGTTTAGCAATACCTGGGTTACGCTGCCAATCGCCAAACTTAGCTTGAATGAGCGATCGCATTTTCTTACTATCAAAATCACCCACAATCCCCAAAATCATATTATTGGGGTGGAAATATTGCTGATAAAACTTGAGCAAATCCTCACGCTCAACTTTATCCACCGTCGCATACTCTATCGTGCGAGCATAAGGGCTATCTTTCCCATAGATTAATTTTTTAAATTCCCGATTAGCAATTCCATCTGGATTGTCATTACGACGGGCAATGCCACCTTTGGCTTGAGTTTTCGCCAAGTCTAGCTTTTCTGGAGCAAATACAGGCGATCGCAGCACTTCAGCAAACAGCCCAAACACTGTTTCTAAATCTTCACTGAGGGCGTCAAAGCTAGCACTACCAGAAGTTTCACCAATACCAACTTCCACAGATGCTGCCCGTTGTTCCAACATCTCATTGAGTTCATCAGGCGAATGGTTCTTAGTTCCTCCAGTTCGCATGACTGCGCCTGTAAAACCAGCCAACCCAACTTTCTCCATTGGTTCCAAGCGATTCCCTGTCCGTACAAACGCTGTACCATTCACCAACGGTAATTCATGATCCTCCATCAAATAGACAACCAAGCCGTTTTGCAGCACAAACCGCTCATATTTGGGTAACTTAATCTCAGGTAGCGGTGGTAGCTGCAATTCTGTGTAATGTTTTGCCTCAGTTGTCGCCGCCAGAGAAAAATTACAAGTTAAAAGTAAGCACGCAAAAACAGCAACCAAAGCATAAATCAACCCTTTCCTCTTTTGATTTTTCAACGCTATCTGCCTTTTAGCTTTCACCTTGTACTTCTGCATATCTATTTTCCTGTGCGCCCTTTGCGGTTTGTTTTTCATGCTGCTTTCGACAACAGCTTCCCAATCGTGCGATTTTTAGGTGTAAAAGTCTCCTTTGCCACCCGTTGAATATCGGCCGTCGTCACCGCCGAAATGTCATCCAACTGCTTAAACAAATTCCGCCAAGAGCCAGTTTTCACCTCATATTCCAACAATTGTTGAGCCATGCCCATATTAGAATCGAGAGTACGTAACAAACCCGCCCGTGCTTGGGTTTTCACCCGTTGCAAATCAGCCGCCGCTACAGGCTCAGTTTTTAATTTGTCAATTTCTTGCCGCAAAGCCACCGCCAACTCATCAACTGTATGACCAGGAGCTGTGAGAGCATAGAAAAATATCAGGTTTGGGTACTTATCTCCAGGAAATCCACTGTAACCTTGAGCATTTAGCGCTAAACGCTGCTTTTCTACCAAAGATTTATATAGCCGCGACGTGCGTCCATCACTTAATAAACTGCCAATGATTTCATAGACGGCATTATCTGGATGAGTAATCGCCGGACGATGATAACCTTCTAAATACCAGGGTTGTGAAGGTAGCTGTAAAGTAACTTCCCGTGTTTGTTGTTGTGGCGGTTCCACCGGGATTTCTTCAACAGCTTTGGTTTTGGGTTGAAAGCGGCCAAAATAAGTTTGCGCTAGTTTTTTCACCTCAGCCGGGTTAACATCTCCGACAATAGCGATCGCTAAATTACTTGGTACGTAGTGAGTATCAAAAAACTTTTGGACATCTTCTGGTGTCAGATTGCGGATATCTTCGTCATAACCAATCACCGGACGCCTGTAGGGATGGGTTTTGTAAGCAGTATCGATAAACTTTTCCACCATCAGTCCAATGGGTGAATTCTCTATCCGCATCCGTCGTTCTTCTAAAATTACATCTTTCTCTTTATAAAACTCACGACGAATTACCGGATCGAGAAATCGCTCCGACTCCAACGACATCCAAAGTTCTAGCTTATTGGCAGGAAAGCTATAAAAATAACGGGTGGCTTCAGTAGAAGTATTGGCATTTAAACCCACGCCTCCCGCTTGTTCGACAATTTGCCCTAATTCATTTTGCTTGACTAGCTTACCGGCTTGCGATTCTACTTGTTCAAACTCAGTTTGTAAGCGAATAACGTCAGCTTTTTTGCCAGCGGCTTTTGCTGTTTTAATTTGAGCATTCAACTGCTCTAATGTGTCTAGTAGCGGTTTTTCTTTTTGGTAGTCTTGTGTACCAATGCGCCTTGTACCTTTAAATGCCAAATGTTCCAGAAAGTGAGCTACACCAGTTTTACCATCTGGCTCATCCACACCACCGACATTTGCATAAGTCAGAAAAGAAACCACTGGCGCTTGATGCCGTTCCAAGACAATGAATTTCAAACCATTATCGAGGCGAAACTCTGTTAACTGTTTAATAACTCGATCGAGATAAGGTTGGATTGAACTTGGAACTGGCGGAGTTTGAGTTTTAGTCTCTTGAGGAGGAGGTGCTGTCTGAGTTTGAGCTAGAGCAACTTCTGGTAGTAATCCCCATGAGAGAACGATCAAAGCTAACAAAGCGATAAACAACTGCCGCAATATGACAGATACTCGATCTGACCAATTCAAAATCTTCAATCTAAAATCCAAAATTGACCGACTGCTCTGGTTCATAAGCGAGAAGTAAGATAAAGTTACATTACCTAAATAACAGGATACTTAGCAAAAGAGCGTTAATCTTGTATTAAGCTTTCAGTGGCTCTTTGCACTTGACGTTAGACAATAATGCTACAAGTCTTGTTACGGATATCTAACCATAACTTTTATGCGAGTTTTTAATTCTTCTCCGCCCTCAGAGGCTCAGACGCGCACCCGGATTTTACAGGCAGCGCAACGGTTGTTTGCCTCTCAGGGATTTGACGGCACTACCACCCGCGACTTAGCACAAGCGGCAGGTATAGCTGAAGGCACTCTATTTCGTCATTTTCCGAATAAAAAAGCAATTTTGGTGGAAGTAGCCACGAGTGGCTGGGTAGAGATTCTGACAGATTTGCTCACAGAATTAAGTGAAATGGGCAGCTATAAAGCCGTCGCTCAGGTGATGCGCCGTCGGATGTGGAATTTCCAAAAAAATGCCGATTTGATGCGTGTTTGTTTTATGGAGGTGCAATTTCACCCCGATTTGCGCGATCGCATTCAATTAGAAGTCATTACTAAAATGACTGATGTCGGCGAAGCATTCTTTCAAACAGCTATGGATAAAGGTATTTATCGTCAAGGAGACGCGAAGCTAGTTGCGAAAGTTTTCTTAGGAATGTTTGCGATCGCAGGTTTTTCTAACAACACCCTCATCGAACCCGACGCCTCTCCCCAACAAATGCAGGAAATGGCCGAAGGACTCGCTGATATATTTCTTAATGGTGTCTTGGTTAAAGAGTGAGGAGTTATGAGTTATGAGTTATGAGTTATGAGTTATGAGTTTTAACTTCTCACTCCTAACTCCTAACTTCTAACTTCTAACTTCTAACTCCTAACTAATGATTGCTTTAGCTTGCTGACTCCACTGTTGTACTAGCTCAATTGCTGGACACAAATCTCGGCGCTGCATTGTTGATACCTGCAAGCGCATAATTTGTTGGTGCAATCTGTGAGTGGGAGTTTGAGCTAACTGCACTACAGAACCAATACCTGCATGAAGCAATAAACCACAATATTGTGTCCCGACACTGGGAATACGTGCCAAGTCAGCTAAAGCCATCCATTTATTTACATACTGAAGATGAATCTGTAGTTTATTTGCTAACGCTAGTCTTGACTCTAGAGTTTTACCTTGTTTGACTAAGGTTACTGTGCTAGTAATCCCACAATTTTGGAGTTGGGATTGTTCCTCGTGGCTCAGTCCAGGTAATTCCTCAATTGGCCAATCACGAGATTGGATAGTATTTCTACTATCTTTGTATTTAGCAGACATTTTTGAAATAAAAATATAGGCTTGTTTAAATATTGTGACAGTTGTTTCTTCGCAAAAGTACGCTTTTGCGGTTTAGTGTTTGTACTGACGTGCAATTTTAACTCAATCTTCTGCAATACGATTGTTTGGCCTAACAAACATTTAGATATCTTGCAAAACTCCCTAACAGCCTCTAACCAAAAGTGAGTTCAATAGACTTCTTGCATAAGTCGGGAAAAGGGGAAGGTGGGGCCCCAAGAAGGGGATAAGGGGCGGGGGGAAGGGGAAAAAGTTCTGTATTGTCCCCTTCCCCTTTAACCTTTACCCTTTTCCCCAAGAGTGCAAAAAGCACTTTTGCAAGAGGTCTAATGCACAGGATTTTGACCTCACCCCCAGCCCCTAGTTCTTGATAGTGAGTTTTTGCCAGATATTATTGATTTGCAATATTAGGTTGATGCGGTAAATAACTCACCTCGCAGCACAGTTACCGCTTGTCCAGCAAGAAAGACGCGATCGCCTCCGTCATAATACACTTTCACCACGCCACCACGACTAGATGCTTGATAAGCTAAGAATTGATCTTTGTGCAAGCGATCGCGCCAGAACCAAGCAAGACAGCAATGAGCCGCTCCTGTAACTGGGTCTTCATTAATACCTAATCCTGGTGCAAAGAAGCGAGAGACGAAATCATATTGAGAATTAGAGTCAGTCAGGCTGGTGACAATGACATTAGGAATCAGTAAGGTTTTTAGCAGTTGAAAATTAGGCTGTATTTGCCGCACCAATTCTTCAGATTCCAATTCTACTAAATAACCTAGTGAATTCTGCAAGACAAATTTGTAGGGTACACCCAACGCTTGCTTGAGTTCTAGAGGAGCGACTGTTGCTTGTGAGTGATTTACTGGAAAATCTAACTCAATCCACTCCCCTTGTAACTTCGCAATCAACACCCCACTTTTGGTATAAAAACGTGCAACTTCATCAGGTAACAAATGTCCCTCTGACCAAAGTACATGGGCACTAGCTAAAGTTGCGTGACCACAAAGTGGCATTTCTACCGTAGGCGTAAACCAACGCAGATTAAAGCCATCATCCTGCTTAACTAAAAAAGCTGTTTCAGATAAATTCATCTCCTGCGCTACGTTTTGCATCCAGCGCTCATCTTGGGTAGTAGGCAAAACACAGACAGCAGCAGGATTACCTGCGAAAGGTGTGTTGGTAAAAGCATCAACCTGAGTAATAATTTGTCCCATTAGTATAGAGTCACCTTGAAAGTTAGACAGCAATATATAGGAATCCGCTTTGATTCGGAGAAATTCTTTGCGTAGGGAGGGAACACAACGACCGGCTCAGTGCAGCGCGGGGAACGGGGAAGAAGGAATAAAAGTGTACTGAGTTTTTTCAAAAATCAAATACGCTTCCTATATCAGTAGGGGCGTGGCGTGCCCCTACTTGTTTAATGAGAACCACTATATACAGTACCTTAGAAATTAGGAATACAATCTCCAAAAACTAGAGTCAATGTTAAAGCAAACCGAAAACGTGAGGATAAAAATCTTCAGAAGCATCTTTGCTACTGTCAACTTAGCGCTAATTTCTGGAGGATTAGTTAGCTGTGTTGTTGAAGCGCCCCAGCCAATTGCTCCAACTGAGCAAAAAAAACCAGTCTTACAACCTAACCAAGAGCCTAAGCAGATAAAGCAGAACGACAATGATGGTGATGATAAAAAAGATGGCGATCGCAAAGACGATAAAAAAGATGGCGATCGCAAAAATGATAAAAAAGATGACGATAAAGACGATAACGACTAAATAAGGGCAAAATTATCACCTTTATCCTTTTCTTTGAGTTTCCATTTATGCTTACCCAACAAACTTCTACTTCCCTCGTTGATACCTTACGGCTCAGACGGCAACAACTAGCCAAGCTCATTGATTTTCCAGTAATTCTGTGGTCGGGTAGCAACAATCCACGCAACTTTCCCGCAAATTCCTTTCCGTTTCGCGCTAGCAGTCATTTCCTCTATTTCGCCGGACTGCCATTACCAAAGGCGGCAATTCGTTTAGAAGCGGGCAAACTAGAATTATTCATTGACGATCCCTCACCCAGCAGCGCCCTTTGGCATGGAGAAATGCCAACGCGCGAGGAAATAGCCGAGAAGATTGGGGCGGATGTGGCTCGCCCAATGGCAGAATTAGAGTCTTGGCTAGAAGATGCTGCTACACTTGCTGTCCAAGATGCGGCTACTTGGACGCAGCAATCGCAGCTATTAAATAGATGGGTTTTACCACAAAGTCCTCCCCAAGCAATTGACTTGGAGTTAGCGAATGCGATCGTTTCTCTCCGCCTCACCCACGACGAAGGTGCATTAACCGAGTTGCGAAAAGCTGCGGCTGTCACTGTCGAAGCTCACAAAGCGGGGATGGCTGCAACACCCCAAGCCAAACTAGAAGCAGAAGTTCGGGCAGCGATGGAAGGGGTAATTATTGCCCACAATATGACCACCTCTTACAACAGTATTGTCACTGTTCACGGTGAAGTTTTGCATAACGAGCAGTATCACCATAGTTTGCAACCAGGTGATTTACTACTTGCCGATGTTGGCGCTGAAACTGAGATGGGTTGGGCAGGTGATGTGACTCGCACTTGGCCAGTTTCCGGCAAGTTTTCATCTACCCAAAGAGATATTTATAATGTAGTGTTGGCAGCTCATGATGCTTGTATTGCCAAAATCCAGCCTGGTGTAGAGTATGGGGATATTCATTTGCTAGCGGCTACAGCGATCGCTGAAGGTTTAGTAGAGTTAGGCATTTTACAAGGAAATCCCCAAGATTTAGTAGAAATGGATGCCCACGCGCTGTTTTTTCCTCATGGTATCGGTCATCTACTGGGTTTAGATGTGCATGATATGGAAGATTTGGGCGATTTAGGCGGGTATGAAGAGGGACGTGAAAGGAGCGATCGCTTTGGCTTAAGCTATCTTCGTTTAAATCGTCCCCTGCGTCCAGGAATGTTAGTCACAATTGAGCCTGGTTTCTATCAAGTACCAGCAATTTTAAATGATGCTAATGTCCGTTCAAAATATCAGAATGTGGTGAATTGGCAGCGTTTATCTGAATTCGCCGATGTCCGGGGAATCCGTATTGAAGATGATGTTTTAGTTACTACCGAAGGCAGCGAAGTTTTAACAGCTGCATTACCGAATGATGCTGATACTGTAGAAAATCTAGTCAATGGCTGAGTTCATACTGACAGGCATCCTTTATGGATGCCTAATTACTAGACTTCTTGCATAAGTCGGGAAAAGGAGAAAAAGTTCTGTATTGTCCCCTTACCCTTTAACCTTTACCCTTTTCCCCTCTTGCAAAAAGCACTTTTGCAAGAGGTCTACTGAATCGATCTTTAATCTAGCCGAGCATTTGACTTCGCACATCACGTTCAGATCGCGAATCCAGCAAGATCGCTAACATAGAGGCATCGCGCTTATCATCAGTGTTAGAGTATTGCGCTGGATCTCGATTTACTTGCACTTCCGCAATCTTTACGTTTTCTGCAACCACCTCAAAACGCACTTTGAAAATACAAAAACCAGTCCAACTACGATGCAAGTATAGCCAAGGAGCCTTATAGAAAATGAACCACTTATTTTCCATCTGCTCTGGAATTACTCCAGCAGCAATTCGGTCGAATTCTTCCTGTGAGTAAACTGTTTCTAGCGTTAGATTTTTGTATACAGAAGGCATAGGTTCTGTTTTCCAATCATTGCATTTGGCTATTCGCATAGTTTTGATTTCATTAGACATCTTGCAAAAGTAACAAATGCCAAGATATTGGGGAAAGGTTAAAGGTTAAAGGGTAAGGGAAAATTCCATACTTTTACCCTTTACCCCTTACCCTTTTCCCTACTTATGCAAGAAGTCTATTCTATTACCATTGTGAAAAAGGGTATTTTACTAAATTGCTGTTGAAATATCTAGAGTCATCAGAAACTTCTTGTCCAATCCAGTTTGGTAATTCAATTTGCTGATTTTCATCAGTGAGTTCAACTTCTGCTAATATCAGTCCTTTATTAACACCATCAAACTCATCTATTTCCCAAATCAAACCACCCGACTCTATTTTATATCTAGTTTTTTCTATAAAGGGACGTTGACATAATGTCTCAAGTATTTCTTGAGCATCTTGAACAGGAATAGGATATTCAAACTCTAATCTCGAATATTTAATATTGGGGCCTTTAATGGTCAAATAACTTTTTTCCCCTACTACACGTATGCGTACAGTTGCTTTATCTTGAGTAGCAATATATCCTTGACGATATACACTACCTTCAGCTAATCCTCTCCAGCTATCTCCTATCACTAAATATTTCCGCTCTATTTCTTTCGCCATTTTATTTACCAAATTATTTGCTTTTTTATATCACAAATAATAGAGTAACTCTAAATATATTCACAAAAATGTGTGTGCCATGATTATAAATCAGAGTTAATTTGTTGAAGTATTGATATTGACTAATTGATAATTAGCGATCGCTTATACTGTAGTACGATAATTTACATCCTGACGACGATTTGATGCTATCTGCACTAAGCAATTACAAGTAGCAGTAAATTCGTCATTTTTATCCCACTTATTTCAAAGTGCAGCGAATTGAAAAGACTTTTAATCCTCCATACTTATGCTCAATCACTAACCCTAAATTCAAACATTTATTATATAGAAGAACTCACCAAAATTTCTTGTTTAATTTGTTCTTTTGCTAAAGCCAATGCTTGATGAGCATTTTTAAACTTTGTTGCATCTGTAAATTTATGCTCAAAATTCTTTAAATAAGCTTCCAAATATCGAATACGTAAATGTGGATCGGCAGGATTTTGAAGAAAAGGGAGGTCAGCTTCAACCATGAACCGAATAGCCAATAGGGGAATAGGGCTACGAAGTGGACGAAAGTTTGGGTTGTGTAGACCAGGACTTTCATTACGTTTATGAAATTCTCCGATCATCAGTCCTGACTCAACAAACAAAGGTTTAAGTTTTTGTTGGACACTATCTACTACTTTAGAAGCGTCTTCTATATGGATGTCAGGAAAAATAAGTAAAAAAGCTTTATTAATTGCTAATTCCTGCTCTTGAGGATCTATTTGCAGAAATATATCTCGATAGCGTCCAACAATCTCTTCTAATTCTTCTGGATACAAGTCTTTTGTGTGAATAACTGCTAGACGAATACTGTTTGATTTGAGAGAGTAAGGTACAAAAGGGCAAACTGCGCCGGGTCTACCTAAGTTAGGATGAGACCTTCCTAAAAAGTTTTTCACCCACTCCATAATTTCAGTTAAAACAGAAAGGTCTTCATGTTGCTGGAGTTGTTCAATTTCACGAGTTGTATAGAGTTGCATAAGCTTGAGTGAAATGGAATAATTGTTTAATTCTGAATGCCAAATTAGTTTACCTACATGTGTATTGTAAAACTAATTATTTAAGTAAATAAAACAAGCCTTTGTTGTTGATTTTTGGTTAATCTTTCGCTTGCAGAAGATAACAACGATCTCTCATTTAGTTTTGTGAACTTCAAGTAAGTTACTCAATACATACACAAACACATTTCATATCAAATAACTTTGTTTCATTTGTTTTGAAATTAGTTTGTAAGATGTTAGCTTCAGAACTAAATATTGGAATCTTGAAACACATGTATGATGTACTACACTTTGCTAATACACCCTACAATTAATTGACAGATTTTTTCAAAAAGAGTTTACGATTTCTATAGGATACGTATGTATCATCATTATCCGGCATCTACTCCTAGTTTTTTACACTCTTAAGCTTCTGTTATTTTTACGAATACATTATAAATTTTATGTGTAAATAGTTATTTTTACTGTAAAAATTTGGTGTAGATTTAACAGCAACTTTAGGGCTAATATCAATGTAGTATGATTGTATTAATTAAAAAATTTACACAGAATTGCTATAAAGCCAATTGTATAAGCTGTATATTAATCACAGCAGATTACAAATTAATAAAGTACACTCTCCCAAATAGATTGGAGAGGATGCTTGATAGGGTGGGTGGGGTAGTTAATCCACTTAGATGAAAAGTACTATATTCTCGATTGGTCGATCTCAACGTCAGGTAATTGTAGCGAATATCAGTATTTTAGGCTTTTTTTGATCTAAAAATAAAAATGGTAGGGATAGTTAGAATAAGCGGCGACTTCTACCATTCCCCATATCCCTATTTTTAAGTAAGCTACTCACAAAATTAAATATTTTAGGACTTACGGTACTATACTAATTAACCATAATATGCATTAAATCGAATTCATATTTTAGGTGCTGATTGCAACCCCGATTTTGTTACATATTTACTGTTCTGGCTATTAGAAATGGTTCAAAAGCCCAAAATTAGTATAGTCAATATGTATGATAAGTAAGTCCTATATTTGTTTAATTGAAAGTCCCTTATTTCTCAACAAATTCTTTCACCACTGCCATAGCATCAGGAGGAATCTGTGTAATTAGACGAAATGGAAATGCGGCAGTTGAAGCAAACTGAGCATAGTCTGGTGTCAGGAAGATAGCATAGTTTTTAGCTTCTGGAGTCATCTGTGCAGCAAAGGCCAAGGTTAGAGCTTTAACGTATTTGCGAACATCTGCTGCTTGTTCACCGACAACTTCACCGCCACTAATCGGTGTATTTGGTTGTCCGATCTGATCTAATGTGGTGCTGGGGTCTTTTACACTAAGATGAGTACCCCCAATTATACCGACTAGCGATTTTGGGGATGGGATTTTTTCAAATCCGACAATCTGTTCAGTTAAAGCTGGGGTGGTTTTATCGGCGGAACCTGCTAACACTATGGTAGGAACTTGTATCTTAGTTAACCCAGTTTCGCCAAAAATTAGAGAAGTTGTGGGATTGAAAGCGATCGCTTGTTTGATTCTGGGATCTCGTAGTTGATAGCTATTTTCTGGTAGTTCTTGAGCGATGCACTGCATATTTTCTCCCAAACTCAAGATAGTCAAGTTCTTTTTGCAGCGTTGTTTGAGATGTTCTAGTTGTAACTCGGCTCCAGCAAGTGCTAAAGCTGTACCACCACCAAATGAATAACCAACAACCATCGCGTTTGTAGTTGCAAGTTTCCCTTGCAGGGGATGATTAGCCGTTTGGTTGAGCTTTTCTAATTCGTCGAGGACAAAACTAATATCTTGAGGACGATACAAAAACTCTTGAGGCTTCATGACTCTGGTTTTGCCTTGTAATGCTAAGTTAGCATTTGCTTGATTACTACCGGGATGTTCTAAAGCTGCTACGACATAACCGTGGGATGCTAAATGTTCTGCCAGGTAACGCAAGTCCGTGCGAACCGACCCGAAGCCGTGAGAAAAGACAATTACGGGTTTGTCGGGAGTTGCAGCAGTTGACCAGTAAATATCAACTGGGATTTGGCGATCGCGCTTTTGATCGTTCAGACTTAAGTTGAGTATTTTTACTTGGGCGCTTCCTGGTTGGCTGGGATCAAAAGGGAAAGCAATCTGCGGTGTTCTCGGATGTGCTGTTATGGGGTCGAGTTGGGGAGCGATCGCTAACATGAATTGTTGGGTACGCCAAAAAGCTGTATTTAAATTCCCTGCAACAGCGAAAGCCTTTGGCAAATCAATTTCTAAGCGTTTACTGGGATAAGCAGCAATAAAACTCAGTATAGAAAGACCTTGCGGTGCAGTAGAACCTAATACCAAGCTTGCTCTGAGTGCTTGTACCCCAGCTTTGTCCTTTCGGGCTAAGGCTGTAGCGAAGTCACTGAGAATAGTTGTACCAATCTGGGTATTAATTAACCTATCAAGTGTGACAACATTCATAGGTATATTCATCCCCAGCGCCCCCAACAAGAAGCGGCGTTGTTCTTCAGATAAAGACTGTAAACTCCCAGGCAATTTTCCTGTTTTTACAGCCTTTTGCAACTCAGTCAGAGAGATGGATTCTGTAAATAAACCCAAACGCACAACAACCGTGTCAGCTGCAATGGCCGAAGTATTTGCCCCGAACTGTGTAAGTACAATGGCGCTAAATAAACCCGCAACTGTCTTCAGACTTCTCCAAATTTTTCCCATAAACTTTTATACCAACTGTTACTTACGGGAATATAACGGATATTTGTGTATTTGACTACCCCAATAATTGATTAGAAATAAAAGTAAATTTTTTTTTAACTTGATGGCGAAGTCTACGACGGGCTACGCCTATCCTCTAATCTCCTCAAAGCATCTGCTGATGCAAACAGAGCCATATTACAAGCATAACAAGAGTAACAAATTGTAGAATTCATCACAGCCAAAAATTTGAGCATAAATCAGTGTTAACAGCCACAAAAGCTCGATTGTTTCTCAGCTAGGTTTAAGACTGTAACGCAGCTACTAGAACAGGGAAAGCAATCGCATCTACAATCTGCAATTTTTTTTTACAGGAAAATTTAACCGACTGCTTAATGTTTTGTCTTTTCTGTTTAAAACGTTTTGCAGAGGTGTTGCAGGTGAATAGTCTGACTGCTGTAGCTGCGCGATCGTCACTCATCAAATTACCCCAGCCGCATCAACAACTTTTCTTGGCTCTATGCGTCGCAGACTACCCTATATTTTAATTTTTCTGCTCTCTCTGAGTATTATTACACTGTGGTGGCCTGTGAATGATTCTGATTGCAATTTTGAGGCTTTTATCGCATCAAAAACTACAAAATTCCAAGTACATGCTACTAAGGTTAGTGTTCAGCCGTGGCGTGGTCGTCACCATGTATATGGAATTTTTATGATTCCTGATGAATACAAACAAGCTCCATTTTTTGTGTTAACAGTCCAAGGTGCTGGTAGTTACTGTTCAAAACAATTTGGTTATAAACAAAACTTTGATGATATCTTTGCTGAACCAGGAACTTATCTGGTAAAGAAAGCTATTAGAACTCGAAAAACTCTGCGGCTCATTCTTCAAGGTTTATATTCTCAGGTCAATGATAAAAATAATTGGACGTTGACTTTCCCTGAACCAAAAGCTAGTCAAGATAATTCATAATTCATCAGTTAGCTTGGTGGTTGAGTTTCCAAAATCTGGTCTTTTTCTAATAAGGCACTAGTCGCATTAACTACAATTTGTGCTGCTCCGGTGAAGAACGATCGCTCGATAGTCGCTGGCACATCGCTAGGTTTATGATAGTGCGGAGTGCGTAAATTTGCGGTATCTGTCACCAGCACAGCACCCACACCTTGGTACCAAAACGGTGCATGGTCGCTGCGTAAGGTGTCTGGTGTCAGTAAACCTTTAAAAGGAATTGGTAGTGTTAGAACTGCTGGCATTGATTCCTGTTTATTCAGGGCGGTTGAGCGGATATTTTGTGAGTTTTGAAAAGCATTCAGCAAAGACAAATGTTCTGTATCGCCGATTACTGCCAAAAAATCGCCCTTGTCGCTAGGTGGTGTAACAGGCAATCCAGCAGGGTATTTCTGACATCCAGAAGTGTAACAAGCGTAACCTACCATATCCATAACGATCGCTCCGCCTAAATTTTGCAAGCGTGCTGTCTTGCTCACAAAAGCCTGACTACCCAAAAGTCCTGCTTCCTCTTGGTCAAAAAAAGCTAGCTGTAACGTTCGTGGCGTAGCACGAGAACCGAGCAACCGAGCTACTTCCAGCACTACAGCTACACCACTGGCATTATCATCGGCACCAGGGGAAGAGGCAACCGTATCGTAATGTGCTGCTACAAGAATTGCTTTCGCGGCTTTGTTAGTTCCTGGGCGTTCAGCAAAAATATTCACACCGTCAGAGAACTTTTCTAATTTAGGTTTCCAGCCGACTTTTTTCAATTCCGTTGTAATATAAGTGCGAGTAAGCGATCGCTCTTTTGTGGTGTAGCGCTGAAAATTCAACTTTTGGATATGGTTTAACAGCTTGTCAGTAGACACTTGGGGGGTAATGTCAACTTCCCTTGATGGCTGTGGTTCGGGTGTTTCTACCGGAATGCGCTCAACAATTGTCGGTGAGGGACGCTGTTCAAAAAACGTGCTACCTCTGCTACCCAACACGGCAACTGTCATCAGCACCAACAGCATCAGCCAAATCCATTTTCTCATCTAATTTATCCTTGGCTTCCTGACTTAGGGTAGCGCAAATCCCCAAGCATCACTTTCTAGGATTGCTTCGGTTAAAGTTTTTTGATGAAAATTCTAGCGATCGCAAAGACGCGATAAATCTGATTATTAGACCTATTGCAAAAGTCCCTAACACCTCTCCCCGCTTGCGTTGCCGGGCTATCGTGTACACACAAGTCGAATTTCTTCTTAAATCCCAAAGATTACCTACTTAATCGCACTGATGGTTAGGGTGGGGTAAAACTAAAGCTAAAACCTTAGTAAATCGGGTTTCAGGTGAGGTTTTGAGAATTTATGCAATAAATATATTGAATTCGGGTGGTCGTTTATTGAATTCGGGTAGTCGTTTATTGAATTCGGGTGGTTGTTTATTGAATTCGGGTGGTTGTTTATTGAATTCGGGTAGTCATTTATTGAATTCGGGTGGTCGTTTATTGAATTCGGGTGGTCGTTTATTGAATTCGGGTGGTCGTTTATTGAATTCGGGTAGTCATTTATTGAATTCAAGCAGTGGTTAGGGTGGAGAAAACCCAGATTATTGAACAACTTTAGACTTGTGTGTACACCGTAGGCTTCCGAAGAGGGGAACGTTTGTGTTAGCAAATGCGGGGTGAAGTTCTTTGTTTTTTATTTATACAAGAGGTCTATTGTAGAGACGGCGATTCATCACGTCTCTTGCTTGCGTTAACCTAATATTTGTCTCTTAACAAGAGCATGGCCAGATTGCACATCAAACCAGTGAATATCTTCAGGGGGCAATGCTAGTGTAATATCCTCGTTACTCCAATTTTGGTCTGTTGGCAACAAAGCACGTACCGTAATCGCTCCAGTTTGTGAACCCTCAACCTTGACACTAACCAAATAGTGCATACCCAAATTTTCCACCAAAAATACTTTCCCTTGAATAGTCTGGGTATCACCTGGTTGAGCAATGCGGACATTTTCTGGTCGGATTCCCAGAACAATCTGCGGTGGTACAGTTGGTATATCTGGGAGATGAACCTGAAAGTTACCCAACAGCGCATATTGTCCCTTACAAGGTAAAGTCAGCAAATTCATTTGCGGACTACCAACAAATCCAGCCACAAATAGATTAGCTGGATGATTATAGATGCGGTCAGGCGGATCGAGTTGCTGGACATAGCCATCATTGAGCAAGGCAACTTTTGTAGAGAGCGTCATCGCTTCTGTTTGGTCGTGGGTGACGTAGACAACTGGCACTTTTTGGGCTGCAAAAATTTGCTTGATATCGGCTCGGACTCTTTCCCGCAATAGTGCATCCAGATTACTTAAAGGTTCATCCAGCAGGTAGACATCGGCATTACGCACCAAAGCACGACCGACAGCAACCCGCTGCCGTTGACCTCCAGACATTTGACCGGGTTTGCGGTTCATTAGCTCTGCTAATCCTAAAACTTCTGCCACTTCTGCCACTCGCTGTTTAATTTCTGTCGGTGGTACTTTTTTCAGCTTGAGTCCAGAAGCGAGGTTTTCGTACACCGTCATGTGGGGATAGAGTGCATAGCTTTGGAATACCATTGCAATATTGCGATCGGCTGCTCGTTTATAGGTGACATCCACCTCCCCAATCTCGATTTGACCGCGAGTCGGTTCTTCAAGACCCGCAATCATGCGTAGGACGGTGGATTTACCACAGCCAGAAGGGCCAAGTAAAGTGAGAAACTCATGGTTATCTACAGTTAAACTAACGTCTTTGACAGGGACGACTTTGGGACTGTAGGTTTTATTCAAGTTTTTAAGTTCGAGTTTAGCCATTTTTCATTTGTCATTTGTCATTGGTCATTTATCAGAAATTATTATTCTCCCCTCTGCTTCCCCTACTCCCCTGCTCCTCGGTCACTGAGCGTAGTCGAAGTGCTGCTCCCCCTTATCCCTTGACAGCACCAGCGGTAAGACCTTGGACAATCCGGCGCTGGAAAAATAAAACTAGTAAAATCAGGGGTAATGTCCCGATGACAGTTGCAGCAGCGATCGGGCCATAGGGAATTTCATATATTGTCGCACCACCCAACTGAGCCGCAGCAACGGGAATTGTCTTCAACTCTTCACGAGTCATAAACGTGAGAGCAAAAATAAACTCGTTCCAAGCAAAAATAAAAGTGAGGATTCCAGTAGTCACCAAGGCGGGAAGGGTCATAGGTAGCACGATTTGCCATAGTAGTTGAAAAGTATTGTAGCCATCGACCCTAGCAGAATCTTCCAAGTCTTTTGGTAATTGTTCAAAAAAGCTTTTAAGTACTAAAATTGTTAGCGGCAAATTAATCGCTGTATAGGGTATAATCAGCGCCAGATAATTATTGCCCAATTTCAACGCTTGGATAATTTCTAATAGTCCTAAAAACAAGAGAATTCCTGGAAATAAGGTAACAATTAAAATGCTGGCGAGGATAACTTTTTCACCCCAAGGGCGTAACCGTGCCAGGGCATAAGCCGCAGGTGCGCCGATCGCTAAAGCTACAGCAGTAGAAGTAATCGACACAAAGGCACTGTTGAAGATGTAGCGCCAAAATGGCCGACGGGTGAATAACTCAATGTAGTGATTGAAAGTAAAGCGTGTAGGAAAATAGACAGTAGGAACGGCAGCAATATCGTCATTCACTTTAAACGAGGTCAGCAATTGCCATAAGGCTGGCGCTAGGCTAAATACCACTATTAATACAACTATGATGCCCAGCAAGATTTTTTTCAGAGAAAACTTGGTTCCCCCTGTTGGTTTTGGAGTCGTTGGAACTGCTTGGGGAGTTACACTCATGGCTTAAATGGCTCCTGATGTTTTGGCACGGTATTTGTTAAGTAAGAAACTAGCGATCGCCACCGCCGCAATTAATATTAAAAATGTCACTACTACCAAGGCAGCTCCATAACCAAAATCTAAGTAGCGCATCACCGTGGAGTAAATGTACAATGACACCACTTCCGTAGCACCACCAGGGCCGCCCCCAGTCATCACAGCAACCAAGTCAAAAATCCCAAAAGCTTGAGCAAACCGAAATAGTACTGCAATTAATATCTGCGGCAGCAGCAATGGCAGGGTAATATTGCGGAAACTTTGCCAAGCAGTTGCTCCATCGACCGAGTAAGCTTCATAGAGGTCTTTTGATATCGACTGCAACCCAGCTAGCAACAGGATACTGATAAACGGCGTAGTTTTCCAAACATCAGCAAAAACCAGTGCGATCGTTGCCAGCGTTGGCTCTCCTAACCAATTAATCCCAGTCTTAATCAGCCCTAAGCGCAGCAGAATATCGTTCACAACCCCAAACTGGTCGTTAAAAATCCAAGCCCACGCCAGACCAATTAGAGAAGTAGGCAAAGCCCAAGGGATAATGGCAGTTGTACGCACTATGCCCCGCCCAACAAACGCCTGATTGAGAACTAGGGCAATTCCCAGTCCTAGCAGTAGTTCTGAGATGACTGATGCTGTCGTGAACACGGTTGTCGCCCACAAACTCTGCCAAAAACGACCATCCCCCGCCATCCGCACATAATTCTCTAAACCAGAGAATACGGGTTGTAGCTCTGTTCCCAAATTTCTAGTAAATACGCTTAACCAAAATGCCCGTAAAATCGGGTAGGCAAATACAAACAACAACAGCAGCAATGCGGGTGTTAATAAAATCCAGGCTGTCTGTTGTTCTCGACTTTTGAGTGTATGTAAATTTATCATTTGTCATTTGTCATTTGTCATTGGTCATTGGTCATTGGTCATTGGGAACTGGCTATGTAATTTTTCTCCCCCTGCTCCCCTGCCCCTCTGCTCCTCTGCCCCCCTGCTCCTCTGCCCCTCTGCCCCCTGCTCCTCGCCCTCCTGCCGCCAACAGTCGGCGCGTTTCCGCAGCAGCAGCTTGCATTGCTCGTTCAGGATTCATTCGGCCGGATAAGGCAGCGCTGAGATAACGCTGCAAAATATCTGATGTTTGAGCATATTGGGCGATCGGCGGACGTAAAACGGCATTGTCAACGACCTGCAATAACTGCGGATAGTGGGGGTATTTAGCAACAATCTCTGGTGCTGTAAACAGTTCCCGACGACTTGGTACATAACCTGCACTGAAAATGAATCGGCGCTGTGCTTCCCGACTGGTAAAATACTTAATTGCTTTCCAAGCTTCTTCAGGATGTTGAGAAGATTTCGCAATCCCTAAACCCCACCCCCCAAGACAAGCCGCTCCCGTCTTACCAGGGGCATGAACCATTGGTTTAATCGCTATTTTGCCCCGGATTGGCGAATTTTCTGCCTGGGCTAAAGGCCACGCGTATGGCCAACTACGTAAAAACGCTACTTGACCACTTTGAAACAAACGGCGGGTGTCTTCTTCTTGATAGGTTGTGACTCCAGGAGGAGAAACGCCTTTGCTGATAGTACTACGCAGAAACTCAATGGCTTGTAATGTTTCTGGTCGATCTAATCCAACTTCGAGGGTGTCGGGTTTAACCCAGAAGCCACCAAAACCATCGAGGATTTCCGCAAACATCGCCACAAGTCCTTCATATTGGCGACCCTGCCAAACATAGCCCCATTTCACCTGGTTTTTCTTCTGCAAGACTTGGGAAATTCGGATCAAATCATCAAATGTTTCTGGCGGTTGCAATCCTGCTTGTTTGATTAAATCTTCCCGGTAATAGAGCATTCCTACGTCGGAACGCACTGGAATGCGGTACAACTGGTTTTGATAACGTCCCCCTTCTACATCCTGGGGTGAAAATGCTGCCAACTCCTCTTTAGAAATGCGATCGCCTAAAGGTAGCAACCATCCAGCAGCAGCAAACTTGGATGTCCAGATCACATCCATATTAATCAGGTCATAAGGGGATTCACCCAAGATAAAAGATGAGGTGTAGAGGTCTTCGAGCAAATTTGTGGCATTCGGCCCTTCAACTAAGTTAATGCGAATACCTGGGTTCTCAGCCTCGAAGTCTCTAATTAAACCCTGCCTCCAAGGTTGGGCATCAGGGGCAGTCATTAACAGATTGAGGGTGACTGGTTGCTGCGAGAGTGCTACCCAACTGAACAATATAATGCTCAAGAGAGTTGCGAAAAAAAACCCTATATGCTGATAACTTTGTTTTTGAATGAATTTTTGCAAATTGTTTATTGGCTTTCGGTACAACATTATCAATGTAGCGATCGCTAGTAGTAATCCTTAGGAAAGAAAAACATAAAATATCTCAAAAAAGATTATTTTGTATTATTTTTTTACGGCTTAATCAGTAGGTTGGCATAAATATTTCTTGTTGGAATGAGGCAGGAGGAAGGGTGAAAGGAGAATATCTGTCCGTCCTTTTCCCTTTTTCCCTCTTCTTCTGCCGTGAGCAGATCGCTTTTAGCGTCTCCCCGTGGGAGAAAGTAGAAGTCAGGAGATAAAAGGGTTTTAGCCTCATTTATTTTTGACTCACATCGCCGACCGCGAAAGCGATATGTATGAGGAATTTGCCACAGTTCCAAATCACGACAATCATGTGCTGGTCAGAGCGCGCATTGACCGTCGCCTTGTGGGAAAAACCCAATCACTGTATACATACTTAAATCAACAGCCCAGCGAGGGGACTTATACAATAGATGTGCGTAGCCTACCAGGAGAGAGGCTTTGAGTTTTATTCCCTTTCCCTGTCTTCGACACGCTGCGCGAATGTAGGGAAGGGGTTAGGTCTGTATTCCATTCAACCGCAAACCGTTATAATTTGTGCTTTTTTCTCCGTTGAGAAACTGTTATGCTGAAAAAAATAAGTATAATCTCGTAATATTATTATTAACTTATGGAACCAGTAACCTTAACAGCCGTAGGAACTGCGATCGCTACTATAGTTTTAACTAAGGCTTTAGAAAAAACAGGCGAAAAGCTTGGGGAAGCAGCATTAGAAAAAAGTAACGAGTTAATCGCACAGCTACGCCAGAAAAATAAGCTGCCCTTGTTAGCGAATACGTCACAGGAAAATACACAGCAGGCGTTAGATTATGGTAAAGCTGTGTTGGAGTTGAAAGCCGCAGCCGATACAGATACCGAAATTGCTCAATCAGTACGGGAAGTAGAAGCAGCCGTAAACGTTGACCCACAAGCAGCAAAGGTTCAGGCTTTAGCAAATGACCTCAACTCACAACCAGCAGGTGCGATCAATAATGCAAAGTTAGCTGAATCTATTAAAAACGTCTTTCAGGGAAATACTTTTATTGGTACTCAGAACTTTTGACTACAGTCGCCCGAACAGGAACGGGTAAAGTCAAATCCTGAAATACCGCAAAATGTACCCCTGAGTGGGGTAGTGAAATTTGTGGGACGTGATGAAGAACTGCAAGAACTCCATGAACTCTTGCAGAAAAATAACCAAGTAGCCATTGCGGCTATTTTGGGAATGGGTGGACTGGGTAAAACAGAACTCGCCTTGCAATATGCCATGACTCAGCGCGAAAACTACAAAGGTGGACTGTGCTGGTTACAGGCGAAAGTTGCGGATTTTGGCGTTCAAGTGGTGCGGTTTGCGAGAACTCAGCTTGATTTAAAGCCACCAGAAGAATTTGATTTACCTGCACAAGTACAATACTGCTGGCGGAATTGGCGTGAGGGTAATGTGCTGCTGGTGGTGGATGATATTACAGATTACGAGCAAGTCAAACCTTACCTACAGGGCGCATCTTCCAGATTTAAAGTGTTGATGACTACGCGCAAAAAGTTGGGTGCAGCCATCAAGCAATTATCTTTGGATGTATTACAACCAGATGCAGCGTTGGAGTTGTTACGGTCTTTGCTGGCAGAAACACCAGGGCGAATTGAGAAAGAATTAGATGTAGCAAATCAATTGTGCGAATGGCTGGGGTATTTGCCTTTGGGTTTAGAGTTGGTGGGGCGATATCTGGCGCGGAAGCAGGATTTGTCTATATCGAAAATGATGGGGCGATTAAAGGAAAAGGAAAAGCCACTAGAACAACTTGCACTTGTGAACCCAGAAGCCGATATGACAGCACAATTGGGAGTGCAAGCCGCCTTTGAGTTGAGTTGGCAGGAATTAGCAGAAGATGATAAGCAATTAGGCTGTTTACTCAGTTTATTTGCCGCCGCACCCATACCCTGGAACTTAGTAGAACAGTGTTTACCAGAGAAAGATGAGGATGAGTTAGAGGAAATTCGGGATGATAAATTATTGAATCTGCATTTACTCCAGCGCAAAGGTGAAGGAATTTATCAACTACATCCACTGTTGCGGGAATTTTTCCAATCTAATTTTACAGGTTTAGAGCAAGCAGAGAAATTTAAGCGATCGTTTTGTCCGGTAATGGTAGCAGTTGCTAAAGAAATTCCTGAGACTCCTACCCTTGAGGAAATTAACGCTGTTTCCCTTGCCATACCACACATAGCTGAAGTAGCAAACAATCTCATTCAATATGTCAGTGATGAAGATTTAATTTGGCCTTTCGTCGGCTTGGGTTACTTCTATGAAGGACAAGGGTTATATACCCAAGCCGAACCTTGGTATCAGCAGTGTTTATCAACAGTACAAAACCGCTTGGGAGACAATCATCCCGATTTTGCCACCAGCCTCAACAACTTGGCAGGACTCTACAAATCCCAAGGAAAGTACAACCAAGCCGAACCCCTGTATCTCCAAGCTTTAGAACTCAGACAACGCCTGCTGGGAGACAATCATCCCGATTTTGCCACCAGCCTCAACAACTTGGCAGGACTCTACAAATCCCAAGGAAAGTACGACGAAGCCAAACCCCTGTATCTCCAAGCTTTAGAACTCAGACAACGCCTGCTGGGAGACAATCATCTCCGTGTCGCCACCAGCCTCAACAACTTGGCAGGACTCTACTATTCCCAAGGAAAGTACGACGAAGCCGAACCCCTATATCTCCAAGCTTTAGAACTCAGACAACGCCTGCTGGGAGACAATCATCCCCGTGTCGCCACCAGCCTCAACAACTTGGCATATCTCTACTATTCCCAAGGAAAGTACGACCAAGCCGAACCCCTATATCTCCAAGCTTTAGAACTCTATCAACGCCTGCTGGGAGACAATCATCCCGATGCCGCCCAAAGCCTCAACAACTTGGCATTACTCTACAATTCCCAAGGAAAGTATGACCAAGCCGCACCCCTCTATATCCAAGCTTTAGAACTCAGACAACGGCTGCTGGGAGACAATCATCCCCATGTTGCCCAAAGCCTCAACAACTTGGCATATCTCTACTATTCCCAAGGAAAGTACGACCAAGCCACACCCCTCTATATCCAAGCTTTAGAACTCAGACAACGCCTGCTGGGAGACAATCATCCCGATGTCGCCCAAAGCCTCAACAATTTGGCAGGACTCTACGAATCCCAAGGAAAGTACGACCAAGCCGAACCCCTGTATCTCCAAGCTTTAGAACTCCATAAACGCCTGCTGGGAGACAATCATCCCGATGTCGCCACCAGCCTCAACAACTTGGCATATCTCTACTATTCTCAAGGAAAGTACGACCAAGCCGAACCCCTGTATCTCCAAGCTTTAGAACTCGATAAACGCCTGCTGGGAGACAATCATCCCTCGGTCGCCTTCAGCCTCAACAATTTGGCTAAACTCTACTATTCCCAAGGAAAGTACGACCAAGCCGAACCCCTTTATCTCCAAGCTTTGAATATTTTCGAGCAAAGTTTAGGAGGGAATCATCCTAATACTGTGAGAGTGCGTGAGAATTTAGCAAATTTACGCGATTCTCTCTAATGAGAACAATAAAATTTACCTTCCCAACCTCATCACTCTAGCTTTTATCTCCAAGTTTCCTGTTTTGAACTCCAAGTTTCATGTTCAGAACCCGAACTTTTGTGTTGCAAACGAGAATGTTCCTGTTTCCAACTAAAGTATTCTTGTTTCCAGTGATACCATTTCTTTATGAAGCTGCGCTAAATAAAGCTTCAAGAATAAAGTCGTAAGAAGTGAGAGAAGCAATCACCTCAGGTGTAATTGCTTTG
>NZ_JBALDN010000102.1:0-7811 GCF_036917375.1 Nostoc sp. | reverse complement strand
TTAATTGCTGCAATGAATCAATTTAAACCTGGTTATGCTTCTGGATAATTTAACTTATTTACTACTTACTTATTCCGGAAAGTGACAGAAGAGGGGTATGGTTAGTGTGGCTGTCCATGTCCATGTCTGCTCTTTCCCAATTATGGCGACTTTACTTTCACCGATTTGCCATTGACCACTGGTATAGATTTGCCAAACAACGATTACATTGGACGCTTCCAAATCTCAGCACTCCCGAACAGTCTGAGCGGTGGAGTGATCTTTTACCACTGATGACTTGGCAATTATGGTTAGCACGCGATTTTGTTACCGACAACCCTCTCCCCTGGCAAAAGCCAAAACCCAAGCTGAGTCCCGGACGAGTAGCTCAAGCGATGGGAGAAATTTTCGCGGCAATTGGGACACCTGCTCAGGCTCCCAAACCCCGTGGAAAGTCCCCTGGATGGACAGAAGGTCAAACTCGTACTCGTAGAATTCGTTATCCAACTGTCAAAAAAAGCACTCCCAAACAAAAAAAAACAAGTGCCACAATCTGCTTAATTCTTTGATTTTTCCATTTTTGGGTGTAAAGCTTGTCACTCAGTTATCCTGAGTTACTTTGTCATGCGTTTAGTCTAAACTCCAGAAGCATTTGATCATCTCAGAAATTCCTGGGAGCAAACAAGGAATGTAGAACTTCGGCGCACATTGTTACTAGCAATTGAGATATTGCGACAAGATAAAGCAATAGATTTCCTAATTTCACTAGTGGCTCAAGGAAAAGACATTGATGCAAAAGATGCAATTGCAGTGTTGGCTATTTATCGAGAAGACCGTGAACTGTGGCAGCGAGTTGATCGAGCTAGTGAACAAAGAACTAATCAATTGGGACTTTAAAAGCGTTGAGGATGTAGGAAAGGGCGAAAGTCTTAGCTGATAGCAAGCACCTACCCCACATCTGGAAGGTTCGAGGCAATAATAATTCCTTCTCTGAAGACCTTTATATCACCAAATTAAATGAACTTTAGTAGTCAGAGATAGAATTTATATTTAAATAGTAGCCCGACTCCAAGTTAAGTTGACTAAATCTAAGACGTAATCATCCAAGTTCTCTATATAATCTTCTGATTTTTCATTACCCATTACACACAATTTTCCGCCAGTAATATAAATTTTATCTTGTTCTTTGTAGTAAGCTTTGTGTCTACTAATCCATCCTGGTTTATTACCAGTTGTTGATAATTTTTCTATTTCAAAGGCGTGCCAATCTAATCTATAAACTTGAGTTTCATTATAAATTCTTGCATCGGCATATCCTAAACTACCAATAATATATATGTATTTTCCAACTAATGTAGCTGAATGAAAATCAGTTGGCGGAAAAATATCTTTGGGATAACCAAAAATCTGAAAATTTCCATCACCTTGATAAACTACAACATCGTTATAGATACAAAAATCAGGGTCATAGTAGTCTTCATGTTCACCAGCAATTTCTACAATTCTGCCATCTGGTAATTGTGTAATGGTTCTGCCAAATCGATCATAGCACCATGCTTTATCTTGCCAATTCTCTTTATCATTAAAAATATTTTTGGCTGTATAAGCAGAACAACCCTCACAAATCATTGCCTGCCAAAAGGAGATTTTCATCAATTCTGGATTAGCTTTGCCAAAGCGCGGATGTTTGCCAGCAAAATACTGTTTTGGCGATAATTGTGATAATGAGAATTTGCTGTTAGCAATACCGGTCAGCGATCGCCGCATATCATCGTTAATATCGCTCACATCTTCGCCAACTGCAATTAACATTCTAACAATTTCCTTGTTTGTAGCTATCTTGATGGCTTTGTCATCGCAATTATTGATTCTGCTAGGGTTTGCGCCAGCTTCTAGTAAAATTTTGACGCAATCAGTAGCACCATGCTCTGCTGCGATTATTAACGCAGTGTTACTAAAGTAATCAGTGGCTTCAATATCAAATCCCTCTGCAATTAGCCACTGTAGGACTTCGAGCCTATTATTTTCTATCGCATACATTAACGGTGTTTTTCCGCAGTTTCCGACATCGTTGTGATTTACTCTTGCAGCTAGGAGTAATTTGGCTTTAGGTAGTTCACCCACCTGAATACTCAATAACCAAGGGGTTCTATGCCAACAATCACGCACATCTTGATCTGCTCCTTGCTCTAGCAATAACAATACTTGCTCTAAGCTCCCAAAAACTATAGCGTGCATTAATTCTGTCCATCTCAGCTGCTCTGGGTTAGCACCCGCATTCAATAATAATTTGACAGCATCAAATCTCCCAAGATGAGCAGCTACTTTGATTGCAGACTCACCATACCTACTCATGCCATTGACAGCAGCACCTTTAGAGATGAGTAAATTCAAAGTTGATATTAAGTTTTGATCTTGCAAAATATCTCGACCATGCATGGCATTGATTAAGACATCATATCCGTCTAGGCTTTGATAGTTAATATCCGCTCCAGCATCCAGAATCAGTTGGATTTTATCTAGATTTCCTGACTGCACAGCCAACCCAAGTACGGTATTTTGAGATTCTTGTTGAACAGCATTCACATTAGCGCCATGTTCCAAGAGGAAGCGAATCATATTAACACCTGCATTGGGGCTACTAACCGCACACATTAATGGTGTTTGCTGGGAATACTCGTCTACGCGCTCAATATCAACCCCATTGGCTATTTTACGTGCGACTCCTGCAATATCTCCCTGCTGTGCATAAATATGAATTTTTTGCATAATTTTTATGAGCTAACTTCTGAATTGACGAAAAATTCTTGTGGCAACGCCTGCTTTTAACTTAGTCGATTTTAAGATAAGCTTTGTTGATTGATAAGTCACTATAGATTGCAAAAATACATCGTCATGAGTCAGGGTGTATATCCAGACAATTGGAAAGAAATTGCAACAGCGCTAAAAGCTGACTGTGATTGGCGTTATACATATTTGGCAAATTAAATAACTGCATTAGCCCTATTTTTGGCGCACGGGAACTTCTAAAACGAGAAGCTGGTTACAGATACAGAACTTAACTTTAACTATGGGTATTCTCGCTCAAAAAGTACGAGTCAGAATAGCTTTTCTAAAATCCGTACTTTTAAGTATGACTCTCGTAAAATTAACATCAGTTAAATCTGCGCTACGAAAGCTTGTACCACCAAAGGTTGCAAAAACAACAGCAATGTTGCGAATAATGGCGTAATTAAACAATTATTAAATTGAGTTTCTCTTAATTCTGGCAATTTACTGCGTTGATAGTCGGCTCTTATCTTGGTTGCGGTGTTGCGAACAGTTTGAAAGTTTTCTGAGCCTAGTATGAGGTCATCCCAGAATTTATGCAAACTAATTGTTTGACTATCTGGTTTAACTCTAATATAAAAACGTGTACCACCTCTATCACCTTCTGGTTCAGGATACTGGTTAGTTATTAATTTTGTGGCGTGCAATGGCTGATGCACATCTCCTACTAGATGGAATAGCCAGCATATTGCAACTGCTTTTTCACTATTGCTGGCATTGCTTTGAACAATATCAAGATTTTTTTGAAAAGCATAGATAATATTTTCTTCACCTGGAATTTCACGCTTGTTTGAATTTGAAGAACTGCCTGGTTGATAAGGAAAATTGATATAGTGCCAAGTTTCGTGATTAAATGCTTGGTTACTGCGGGCTTCATCTGGTCATTTTGCAGCCCACATAAATAAGTACAAATTTTTATTTTCAGCAGAAATATTAGACCGATTGAGAGAATTCCACTGCTGCTCAAATTTAGAGTATTCAGGGTGTTCTTTTAAAATCGCAGCAATTTTCTTAATTACTTGTTGATGATTCTGCTTGATTTCACTGTAAACAATTGCGCCGGAAACCATGTGGCCAGCTTTATTCCAAGCAAAAGCTGGGTACTGCCAAACCAAGATTGTTGATAATACTGTCAATAAAGAAAACTTAGCGAAAGAATGTAACTTCAGCATAAAATTCTTTGTTAGAAAATACAGCTAAAGTATAGGTTGCATTCAGGTAAGTTAGGGTTAAATTTGTATGAAAAAAATAAATCACCCTACACAATACTCATATATTTCAATAAACAGAGCTGTACATTAACGAGTTTAAGGGTGCGATGCCACCGATTCATGGCGGGTACGCCATCGCACTCTTTGATTTTTCGTGCATAGCAAGTGTATTGCTTTGTCACAAGCGATCGCTCTTGAAGCTGGCTTTTCCTCGCTTGTATTTTACGGGGCCGATCGCTTGAACCGCATCGCACCCCAACAAAATAATATTAGCGCCTACCTAAATATAGGTCAATACGGTTCAGATAAGCCCAAAACCCTCATGTAGAGACGCGATTTATCACGTCTTAAAGACCAATTACCTACACCAATAACCCTTAACTGAACTGTATTGAAATATAGGTAAGCGCTATTGTTTTATTTTAATTCAGGGAGAAAATATAGTGAAATGAGGGGACTGATTTTTACTATTAATTAATTCCAATTTGATTGATTACAAAGCACTGCGGCTAGTTAACGCGTTCCACAAGAAGACTGCAACAATTGCACCAAGAACTGCTACCGCGATACCGGGAGTGCTAAGAGTTGAAGCTGCTAAAGTAAAGCTTCCCGTATTGAAGAATACGCCCAGACTGCCACCAACAAAAGCACCGATGATTCCTAATAAGATTGTTCCGAGAATTCCGCCACCTTGATGACCGGGGTAGATAGCCTTGGCAATAGCACCAGCAATTAGACCTAAAACAATCCAAGCAAGAATATTCATTGTTTTTATTTGATAAACGTTTTTTAATGACAAATACACAATAGCAATCTAAATATTGACATTCAATCTACCAACAGAACCAACTATTAATAGCCTTGAGGATGAATGCTGTTACTTCTTATGATATACACCTTAGTTGAATAGATAACAAATTAAGAAAAAGCTCCTAGCAGGTCTAAAACTAGGGGCTTATTAATTCATTGCTTGATAATTGCAGTATATGCATTTTTGATTCTTTTTCTCATCTACTTTAAGAATTAAGCTCAAGTTTGAAAGCCGAATATTAATTTGATAAGGTGAAGGAGTAAATGGCTTGTAGCTGCGATTAATGTTTAAGATGTCCTCAATTGCTGGCTTGCTCCCATTCGCCACCCTTACAACTACCTTGGCACTAGCAACAATTATTTTCTATCCATCAAAAACTTTGTCACAAACACCAAGCAACGGGCACAACACAGCTCCCCAGGCAGGTTGCCTATCTGGGTATCCTGATGGTACATATCAAGGTTCGCGCCCAGTTACGCGCTATGAATTTGCTTCTAGCTTGAATACGTGCCTAGAGAGGCTAAATCAACTTATTCCTGCTAACAGGGCGGATTTAGCAACGAAGCAAGATTTGGAAATTTTGCTCAAACGACAAAGGGAATTAAACCAACAACTTCAAGAACTCAACGAGCGAGTTGACACCCCACCTGCTACAAAATAATTTGCATTCGACAGCAGTTAGTTTATGCGATTGCTCCTCTACCTCGTTTAATTTTTCCTAGCTTGTATTCTGTAAAGGCGATCGCTCCAGGGGTGCAATTTTGACTCGCTTGATTTTATGAAAGGCGATCGCCACTGGAAAGGGCGGATACGCCATCGGACTGTGAGATTTTTATACAAAGATGGAGAACTGAAAATCATAATTGCAGGCTAACGCTACGCTCACTAAAGGTTGCGAATGATCTTTTTGATTGTGGCTCCTCAAAGCAAGCATCGGTTCTAAAGGAGTAATTGGAGTCATGCTTGGCGGTATTTCATTCACTCTCAACCGTTTTATTGGTCCTGATCGTTTGGGGTTACACTCTATGACTTACCACCCACCAGCACCAGAGGGCGCTACTCAAATCGGTGGCAGCAGTAATTTAAGTCAAAGTAGCAGCAATTAGACCAAAAACTATTAACTAACCTGGTTCAATTTCAGCAATTAAATTCTGAAGGTATTCACGCGCTTCTAAGAAAGTTAAATACAAAAAATTACCGTTTTTATCAAGTATTTCATATTCATTGAGAACAACATGATTGGCATCTTCCCCCCACCCAAAACCGAAAATTAGCCTATTAGCACAAGCCTTGCTGCCAAGCTCACTGATTTCTAAAAGTATGTCTTTATATTCTGCTTTTAGCTTTCCTATCCTAATCATTTCATTAAGTATGTCTTGATATTCAGCATTAGTTTCACTTATAACCAGAGGGTCATAGCCTTTGATTACCCCCTAAAACTCATCAACAACTACACAGTATCATCCATCCAGCCACATTTCGGGCAATCCCAGTGAACACGCGCCGACCAGTCGCGATCAAACTCATGCTGGCACTGAGGACACTTGCCAGTAAACATAGGATGGGTATCTAGCAGTTCTAGCTATTGCTGTTGAGTCAAGCGCTACTGTGGTTGCAGTATTAATTCACCGTTGTAATAACTGGCCCCTTGAGGGGAGACAAAATACCCTGAAATAGATATAGATGAGCCGTGGAATCAGTATATCAAGCAGTGTACTCGACATTACATTGAAACGGTATTTAGTAGCATCACTTGTGTCTTTCCAAAGTCAATCCATGCTGTTACCTACGAAGGGTTTTTACTGAAGTTAGAAGCATTCATTTTTGCTTTTACTTTGAAACAAGCATTTATTGAATGAGTAAAATATAATGCTTTAATCTCATTCAGTATTCTGGTTGTGGAGTTAGTTGAAGTGGCGGTTCGCGACGCGCAACCGCCACTTCGTCGCGAACGATCGCACGACTATTCAAGTCTTAGTACCCACAGCTTGATAACCCGCAACTTGGGTTATTAAAAGCTGGTTAGAGATATATTTTCCCTTAAATGAAGTTATTTATTTAGTAATTGACCGGACTAATTGGGGGTGTATTAATCTCTTAATAATTAGTGTAGTTTGGGATAAAAGGTCTATCCCAATATGTTTTGAGTTATTAGACAAGTTAGGTTCGAGCAATTTTGATGAGCAAAAAACTGTTTTTAATAAAGCATTACCCCTTTTTAATAATTATCAAACTGTTGTATTAGCAGATAGAGAGTTTTGCTCTGTAAAACTAGCTAACTGGCTGACAGAGCAGAAAGTATATTTCTGTTTACGCTTAAAAAAAGATGCATTTATAGAAATAGAACCGGAAATTTGGCTGCAATTAAGAGATTTAGGTTTAGCGCCTGGACTTTCTTTCTTTTATCAAGGTATTAAATATACAAAGTCTACAGAATTTATTAGCTTTATTCTTGCTGCTAAATGGAAGCGTAAACGTTTAGGAGTTGCGCCGGAGGAGGGTTGGTTTATCCTTACCAACTTAGATGATTTAGATTCCGTTATTAGAGCTTATAAACAACGTTTTGATATTGTTCGCCCTTGGCGTTCCCGAAGGGTAGAGATGTTTAGAGATTTTAAGAGCGGTGGTTATAACTTAGAAAATACTAATGTATCAGGACAAAGGCTAATTTCCTTAATATTATTAATCTCACTTGCTTATACGGCTGCAACTATATCTGGTCAAAAAATTAAACGTATGGGTGTTCAAAAATATGTTGGACGAATTAAATAATCCTTAAGGATTGTTCGACGACATAGTAGTTTTTATATTGGTCTTTATGGCGACAATTGGGTCAATTTCATGGAAAATTCTTATGAGTTCGTCGCTGAATTATTAGACATCTCAAAAATAGTATTATTCTGTGATAAAAGAAGATTAAAGAGTTATTTTTACACAGAAGCATGAGCAATATACTGAATTACATTGAAGAGAATCCTAAA
>NZ_JBALDN010000101.1:0-31656 GCF_036917375.1 Nostoc sp. | reverse complement strand
TCTGCTTAATATTAAAGATTTCCATGTTTAAAGCTTGTATTTTATCAACTCAGTGCTGCTGGGTCATTTTTTCCTACTTAGTCTAAACTCCAGTTGTGTGTACACCGTAGCTTTCTAAAGGGAGGGAACTAGATTTTCTTGTTTCCCCCCAAGACATCGGGGGGATTAAGGGGGGTGATTAAAATCACAGCCAACCATTTTTCAAACAACCTCTTAAGGGTTTTTTATTCAAAAGACCTCACGTTAAATTATCCCAAACCGAACAGTTTAGAAATCGCAGGCAATAATTTATTACCCGCTTCCACTAAAGAAGCAACAGCAGGTAAGCCTGTAAATATCCCTTTCAACATAGTGATTGCTGTTTTTGCAGTTTTCTGCTTAGTGGATTCTTGGGGATTTTTACCCGCTTCTGCCAAACTATTCACCTGTTCTAGCGCTTCGGTTTTGTCTTCTTCTGACAAATATGTGGATTGTACGATCGCATCTTGCAACTGCGACAATAATTCTTTGATTCCTGGTTTCTCGGCATCGGTTGCATCAGGTAACTCATTGAGGGCAATACTCACGTTACCGCTAATGGTTCCCAGATTAGCGATAGAATTATTGCCAGCGATACCGCTAACATTACTGCTACCTTGAATATTGATGCCACTGATATCTGACATATTTGTATTTCCTTGTGTATAAAATTTTGGCTGCTTGAGAGCAGTATCTACCATATTTTCTAAACTAATAATGCGCTTATCTTTTTCTACCAGCAATAATTGCTGACTCTGCGATAAAGCTTTGAGTTGATTATAATCATCAAAATATTCGGCACTCAGTTGAGATTTATCGCTACCTGCGGCGGTTTTGGCTCTGAGCAAGATTTTATCATCGCCGCGTTTCTCCATTGCCACGATTTCTAACTCGGCTTCGGGATGGTTTTCGGCAAGGTTTTTGAAAGCAATGGCAACAGCGCGGGGGTCAACGCCTTGATTATGGTAAAGGTCGAGGGTGTCGAAAATTGGTTTGATAAAGTTGGCAAAATCCCCGTCTGCAAATACCTCTTGTTTATTATCAGGTTTGCGGAGGGGGTCAGGGTCTTCTTTGGTGGGTAAGCGCATGAAGACATATTCACACTTCACCCCATGCAATTTAGTTGTATTTGTAATGCCCCAATCTTCGATGTACGCACCTGTGAGGGTTGCACCTGTTAAATCTGTGCCGTCTAGTTGGGTTTGCTTCAGCTTTGCTCTTGACAAATCGGCATCTTGCAAATTGGCTTCACTGAGATCAGCGCCGATAAAACTGGCATCTGCTAGGTTAGCTTTTTGTAAGTTGATACCCCGCAGCTTTTCACTGTCAAATTTTGTATCCTGTCCCTGTCCTGTAACCAGCAGTTGACGTACTTGTGAGTTTTGCAGATAAGTTGAGCCAGGACGAACACGGTCAAGCATTTTGGCTTGATACCAACGGCTACAGATAAGAATAGTGTTTCGCAAATCTGTACTTTTGAGTGTGGCTTGGGTGAAATTAGCATTGGTTAAGTCAGCGCCACGAAAACTTGTACCTCCTGTTGCAGCAAAGGCGATCGCAATATTACGAATTAAGGAGTGTTTTTGATCTCCTTTCATGGCTCGCCAGCTGATGTAGATACTAAATAACGTTCCGGCGAAGGCTCCAGCGACGGCTCCAGCGACGGCGAAGGCTCCGGCGACGGCAAAGGCTCCAGCGACGGCAAAGGCTCCGGCGAAGGCGAAGGCTCCGGCGAAGGCGAAGGCTCCGGCGACAGCTCCGGCGACGGCTCCGGTGACGGCTCCGGCTCCGGCGAAGGCTCCGGCTCCGGCTCCGGCGAAGGCGACGGCTCCGGCTCCGGCGACGGTGACGGCTAAGGCTCCGGCTCTGGCGACGGCTAAGGTGACGGCGAAGGCGACGGCGAAGGCAACGGCAAAGGCTCCTAAACCAGCTATTATTCCTTGGCGAATCGTGATAACGAAAAAGACAATCAATGTGATTAGAGCAACCCAGCCCACAATTTGATTCTCACTATATGAGCTAAATATCTGCGACACCAAGTAACCATTGACAGACCAGAGAAATCCTGACAGTCCCGACAATAAGAATGAGATAATAACTAAACCAATTGCCCAACGGCGTTGCAGTCCGGCTTTGGCATGGCTGAAGTTTGCCCCTGTCAGGTTAGCACCGCTAAAGTTTGCCCCTCGAATGTCGGCATAGCTAAAGTTTGCACCCGCAAGGTCTTGTCTACCTTTAAAGTTGCGTCCTCGGAGATTTTGACAGGAGTTGTCTAAAGCCATGTTCCACTTTACAGAGGTGAGCAAATTTTACTACACGCTCACCCCTGTACATTCAGGAATGGTTAGATATATTTGTTAGTTGAGCTTCAAAGGTGCAATTTCGAGGAAAAAAGGTGCAACTTCGAGGCTCAGAAGATCATCGTTGAGCTTTAAAGGTGCAACTTCGAGGATAAAAAGTGCAACTTCGAGGATAAAAGGTGCAACTTCGAGGATATAAAGGTGCAATTTCGAGGATAAAAGGCGCAATTTTGAGGCTCAGAAGGTCAACGTTGAAGATAAAAGGCGCAACTTCGAGGCTCAAAGGTGCAATTTTGAGGATAAAAGCCGCAACTTCCAGGTTCAGAAGGTCAATATCGAGGTTCTGAGGCTCATTGTTGAAGTACAACCAATACAATTTGGTTGAGTAACAGTAATTGAGAGTTCACTTCCGTCCTGCTAAGACTTGTTCGGCACTCAAATCCAACTGTGGAAAAGTAAAAGAGATAATGCGTTCTTCTCCTCGGAATGCAACAGCATCATAGAACCCTTCCACTAGGGTGCATATTGTTACTATCTCTTGAATACAGCATACTCAGAACGTTTGCTGCGATAGTCTGTAGTTTGTGTAGATTCGCTCACGACTTCTACCACTAATATGGGGGGAGTTTCGTTGAGTTCGATAACAGCCTCTCGATTAGAAAGTGCTTCCCACTGCTGTGTTGGTAATACTACTACATCTGGAATTCGTGAGGTGTCCCAGCGTCCTCCACGTGGCGAACGCACTCCCACAGAAAACTTTTGTGCTGTCCAATTCTGGCCCATTTTGGCACTTTCATCATCAAAGCTTCGTTCTAAAAACTTGGAGATGCCACCGTGCTTGCCAGTGCCAAGGCTCATGGGAATTAATTCTCCATCTACCAATTCATATTGGGTATCCGTGCCATCGTTATACTTAAGATACTCTGCAAAAGTAAATTTTTTTGTGGTTGCAGTCATAGCGATACCTACAGTGGGCTGCGCCTACGCAATTCTCATTGATGACTCAATACAGTTATTCTACTTGCATTACAGTAAATACTCACTGCAACACGTCTTTTAGGTGTTGTGGCAGTTGTTCAATAGCGTCAAAGATAGCTTGTTTCGTTGTCATGGCGATCGCTCAATGTCGCTTTCAGATTGTTAATATTTTATGTGCTAAACTGCGGTGCGCTCACGCCCAGAAACTATAGCCAAGTCTATTATGTGGATATAGACACTGCATAACAACTTGGATTACAGGAAATACTGATGGAACGCTCGAAAATAATTGCCATTCTTACAGGTGCGATTTCGGTCATTTTAGCGATCGCCTACCTCATCGTAGTCCAACTCTTAGACTACCGGGATATGAAACCCGCCCCCATCAGCCAAGTTGACTCACCGCCTGCTATTACTATCTCTCATTGGCAGGTTGACAAAATCACCAAAATATAAATTACATTTAGTCGATTTGTAGAGACGCAATCAATCGCGTCTCTTATCATCTATATAAATTGATAAAACTAATGATAACTATTGATTCATCCCTCATTCGATGCATAGATAAGAATAAATACCTATTATGTCTTGTTGAAATAGTTGATTATATAAGAAATAATTAGAGTTATTATCCTAAATTTATTTAATTAACTAATTCCCTTTTGACAAATATAACGGTAAGCTGTTTCTAACAAAATTAAATAAACATAAATTTGTATGTTCTGCGTAGGCGTTGTCCGTCGTAGATCGTCGCTGGGTTAACTGGGATCAACGCCAGTTGACTCAAAACCACAAATTTTTAATGACAATTATAGAGGTGAGTTAGATGGCTCAGTTTCTACTAGAGACTGTTTGGCTAGTTCCGTGCTATGCCTTAATAGGTGGCTTGTTAGCCGTGCCTTGGTCGCCAGGGATCATTCGGAAAACAGGGCCAAGACCGGCGGGTTATGTAAATTTGGTAATGACATTTTTGGCGTTTGTACATAGTGCGATCGCCTTACAAGCAACTTGGAATTATCCAGCCCAAGAAGTATTTATTCCTTGGTTATCTACGGCTGGTTTAGACTTAACTATTGCTTTGGATATATCCTCAGTCAGTGTCAGTGCTTTGGTTGTGATTACTGGCTTGAACTTGCTGGCGCAGATTTATGCGATCGGCTACATGGAAATGGATTGGGGTTGGGGACGCTTCTATTCTTTATTGGGATTATTTGAAGCCGGATTGTGTGCCCTTGCTTTGTGTAATAACTTGTTCTTCAGCTATGTAATTTTGGAAGTCCTGACGCTGGGAACCTATCTACTAGTCGGCTTATGGTTTAGCCAACCCTTAGTAGTTTCAGGTGCGAGAGATGCGTTTTTAACCAAACGGGTGGGAGACTTATTCTTGCTGATGGGCGTGTTGGCATTATGGCCTTTAGCTGGAACTTGGAATTATACAGAGTTAGCTGAATGGGCGGCTACTGCTAACGTCAACCCAACAACTATGGCATTGGTAAGTTTAGCTTTAATTGCTGGGCCGATGGGTAAATGTGCCCAATTTCCCCTGCATTTATGGCTAGATGAAGCAATGGAAGGCCCGGTTCCCAGTACGATTTTGCGGAACTCGGTAGTAGTAGCTAGTGGTGCATGGGTGCTGATTAAATTGCAACCGGTGTTAACCATCTCGCCCATAGCTTCCTCAGCGATGGTTGCGATTGGTGCGGTGACAGCCCTGGGTGCTTCTTTAATTGCGATCGCTCAAATCGATATGAAACGCTGCCAATCCTATTCTGTCAGCGCATACATGGGTTTAGTATTCATCGCCGTGGGAGTGCAACAAGACGAAGCGGCGCTATTGTTAGTCCTCACCCACGCCATATCCGCAGCACTATTGGTGATGAGTACGGGCGGAATTATCTGGAATAGCATCACTCAAGACGTAACCCAACTTGGCGGACTGTGGAAGCGTCGCCCGATTTCTGGAATCGCCTTTATTGTCGGCAGTTTGGGATTGATTGGTTTTCCACCACTGGGTAGCTTTTGGGCGCTGATGGAATTAGCAGATGGGCTGTGGGAAACTCAACCTTGGTTAGTGGGAGTAATAATCGCGGTAAATGTTTTGACAGCCGTGAGTTTAACAAGAGAATTCGCTTTACTTTTTGGCAGGAAAGCTACACAAATGACAGAGCGATCGCCTGAAGCTCACTGGCCGATGGTTCTGCCGATGATGATTCTACTTGCCTTTAATCTACATCTTCCTTTGATCTTGGAAAATTTATCACTTTTACCAGATTGGGCAAGCCTAAATAAAGATGTCGCACTACTTTTAAATTGGTCAAGTATTTTCGGTTGCAGTATCACTGGTGTGATTTATTTCAGCAAGATTCCCAAACCGATTCACCTGCCTTGGAAAGGGTTACAAGACTTAATTGCATACGACTTTTATACCCCTAAACTCTATAAAATGACCATAATTTTTGGAGTTGCCAAAATTTCCCAACTTGCCGATATGATTGACCGCTTCGTAGTCGATGGCATCGTTAATTTCGTTGGTTTATTTTCGCTATTAGGTGGTGAAGGTCTCAAATACAGCAACTCTGGGCAAACCCAGTTTTATGCACTCACTGTTCTTCTAGGAGTGAGTCTTTTAGGAATGTGGGTAACTTGGCCATTTTGGGGAATCCAGTTTTTAAATTTGGTTTTTCAAATTTCGACAATTGGGTAGCAGTAACTATCCTACTAAAAGTTAACAGTTTAATATTGTGATGAGAATTTCATGAGCAGACAACATTCCCCAATCAATGTTTCTAGAAGAAGTTTATTCAAGTTTGGTGCAGGTGCGCTCGGTACAGGCGTATTGACAGCCGGACTTAGCTCAAACTTACTTGCAGCCGAAACCAAATCAGTACCAGATGATATTACACCCGATAAAGCACTACAAGAGTTATTAGATGGAAATGATAGGTTTGTTAAAGCAAAACGGCGCAATCCTAACCAAACTCAATCACGTTTAGTCGAAGTTGCCAAAGGTCAAAAGCCCTTTGCTTCTATTCTCGGTTGTGCAGATTCACGAGTACCTTCAGAAATTGTTTTTGACCAAGGACTTGGAGATTTATTTGTCTGTCGGATAGCTGGTAATATTGCCACAACACAGCAAATTGGTAGCTTAGAATTTGGCAGCTTAGTATTAGGTACCAAAGTCATCATGGTAGTAGGGCATGAAAGATGCGGTGCGGTACAAGCGGCGATAAAAGGCGATCCAGTACCTGGGCGAATTGGAAGTTTGCTTGAAGCTATTAAACCAAGTGTAGAAAGCTCAAAAGATAAATCAGGAGATAAGTTAGAAAATGCTTGTAAAGCAAATATTTTAGCGCAAGTTGAAAAGTTGAAATCATCGACAGTTTTATCTGAGTTAGTCAAAGCAGAAAAGCTGAAAATAGTCGGTGGTTATTACGATTTAGATACTGGAAGAATCAGTTTAGTTAGTTAGCTTTTTTGTCCTTTGTCATGAGTCATTGGCTAAGAGTAAGTAAGTCATCAAGAAATACAGTTCAGTTAAGCCTAAAAATTATACTACTGAAGCGTATTGAGTCATAAAGGACAAAGGACAAAGGACAAAAAACAAAAAACAAATGACAAAGAACAAAGGACAAAATTCCCATGTTAAGTGTCTTAATTTGGCTCCCGATTTTCGTTGCTATTATCATAGCAATATTACCGATAAGTATACCTAAGCATCGCATTCGTTTAATAGCATTAATCTTTTCGGGAATAGTTCTCTTCTGGAACCTGTTTATCCTGCTAAAATTTGATATCAGCAATCCAGGAATGCAATTTAAAGAGTATTTACCCTGGAATGAAACCCTTGGCTTGAGCTATCAAATAGGTGTTGATGGGCTTTCTATCTTGATGTTGGTGTTAAATAGCCTGCTCACCTGGATTGCTATTTACAGCAGTAGTCAAGAAACTGAACGTCCCCGGCTATTCTACTCCATGATTTTATTAGTTAGCGGAGGAGTCGCAGGTGCTTTTTTAGCAGAGAATTTGCTGCTATTCTTCCTATTTTACGAACTAGAATTAATTCCCTTCTATTTGCTAATTTCCATTTGGGGAGGGGCAAAACGGGCTTATGCTGGAATGAAATTCCTGATTTATACTGCTGTTTCAGGAGCCTTAATTCTGGCGACATTCTTGGGTATGGTATGGCTTAGTGGTTCTACCAATTTTGCTTTTGATGCAGTCTCTACAGAAAACCTCTCAACAACAAAGCAAATCCTTTTACTAGCAGGAATAGTATTAGGTTTTGGGATTAAAATTCCCTTAATTCCCTTCCATACTTGGCTACCCGATGCTTACGTTGAGGCTTCAGCACCAATTGCCATTCTTCTCGGTGGCGTGTTAGCAAAGCTGGGAACCTATGGATTGCTGCGATTTGGGTTGGGTATGTTTCCCCATGCTTGGAGCATTATTGCACCGACTTTAGCAATTTGGGGAGCAATCAGCGCCATATATGGGGCAGTAATTGCGATCGCTCAAAAAGATATCAAGCGCATGGTAGCATACAGTTCCGTTGGTCACATGGGCTATATCTTGCTAGCTGGTGCCGCTAGTACTCCCTTAGCACTCGTTGGTGCAGTCGCTCAAATGTTCAGCCACGGTATCATTTTGGCGATTCTCTTCCACTTGGTGGGAGTCGTGGAAGCCAAAGTCGGTACGCGCGAGTTAGATAAACTCAATGGTTTAATGAGTCCTATACGCGGTATACCCTTAATTAGTGCTTTATTAGTTTTAAGTGGAATGGCTAGCGCAGGTATTCCCGGTTTAACAGGATTTATTGCCGAATTTCTCGTCTTTCAAGGTAGTTTCTCTGCCTTTCCCATCCCGACTATTTTGTGTATAGTAGCTAGTGGATTAACCGCAGTTTATTTTGTCATCCTCCTCAACCGCACCTGTTTTGGCAGACTCGATAACTTCGCCTACTATCCCAAAGTTCTGTGGCCTGAAAAAATCCCAGCTTTAATTTTGGCAGCTTTCATCATCTTTTTAGGAGTACAACCCACTTGGTTAGTGCGTTGGAGTGAATCCACAACTACAACAATGGTGGCTGCAATTCCCTCCTTGGAAAAAACCGTAATCTCTGAAGTAGCACTCAAATAAAAAATACATCAAAACACTTGTAGAGACGGCGATTTATCGCGTCTCAAAACCTATCCTCCCAGGCGCAATTTATCGCGTCTTAAAACCTATCCCTCAGACGCGATAAATCGCGTCTCTACCCATTTACGATAACCATGACAGCAATTAAAACAGCAATTAAATTACCCCCTTCAAAACACGAGTTTGCCGAAGTAATTCACCGCTTAGAAGCAGGCGGTGCAATGTTACCCGATACTCCAGAAAATTTGATGCAAATCATCGGTTTGTACAAAGCTTATGCTGTACCGATGGATTTCTACTGGCGTGACCTACTTTATATTGCCGAACGCGAATTTTTAAACCCGCTTCCCTTCTTTAAATACTTCTTACCCAAAGAGTATTTAGAACTGCATAATCATTACGCTGGTGATGATGCCGATTTGCGAATTTGGCGCGGTGAAGCCACTGCACATCCAGAACTTTTGGCATTTATCGAGAAAGGTGAAACTTTCAAAATGCCAAAGTTATTCCATCACTTGTTCCACGATCGCATTAATATGGAATTTGCGGAAGCTTGTATGCGGGCGATGTTGTGGCACAGAGGGATGGGTGGACAATTTGACCCTTACCTCGATTCTGAAGAATACAAAGCCAACGCCGATAGAGCAATTAAAGCTTACTTCCAAGGTAATCCCGTAATGCTGGGACTTTACAAACTGTTCCCCGATATGTTTTTGGAACAGTGCCGCCAGATGTCATACTACGCTAACCTGGGCTTATTCTGGGAAATCATGGCTCCAGTATTCTTTGAAATGTCCGATCGCTATGATGAAGGTACCATTCGCAGCGTCCCAGAGGCGATGAGCTTCATAGTTAATGGTATATTTGCGATCGCAGGTCGTCCCATTTACCATCACGTTTATATTCGTGGTGAATGCTACGAAATTATCCCCAAATCTAAGGGTTTCATGTGGCTATACGAAGCTGCATTACCTTATGTAGAAGCAGTTTTTTACCGCACTGCACCCTTCCGAGGCACAAAATCTTATAATGCTCAAGCGCGTCAAGTACCAGAAGACCAAAAAGACTTTCACTTTGGTATTCTTTACGCTGATGTGTTTCCAGTCGGTACTGCTGGCATTCCCCCGACATTATTAATGCAAGATATGCTGCATTTTTTACCACCATATCTTGTTGATTACTACAGCCAACATTGCCGGGGTGAAGAAGATATGTTGATTCAGTTAGGAGTGAGTTTTCAACGCTCAATGTACTGTGTCACTTCTGCGGTAATTCAAGCTTTGCGAACTGCACTTTTATATCCATTAGATGACCAAAATCCCAAGCATTTACAAGCTAATCGAGACTTTTTTGAAATGCAGCTAAATCGCTTTACTCGTGCTGACTACAATATTCGTGATGCTGCTCGTTTAGGAAGCATTCAAAGTCAAGATTATCGATAAGATATCTCCATCTAAAACCTTTGTAGAGACGTATCACTGCTACGTCTCTACTTCTTTTTTTAATTTAGTAATCTCAAATAGTTGCAATTTCATCGAGTGTAGCCCAAGAGTGAAGCACCCCATCCAATCAAGGCGCTACCAAAGACTAACCATGCAGCATTGATGCGAAAGTGAATGGCTAAAATGGCTGAGACGATCGCGATCGCCAAACCGAGAAAATCTACAAATGGGGCTTGTAGTAATGTTAAAGTCGCTGCCCCCAGTTGCAGAGTAGTAACAACCATTAAGGCTACAGCACTAACATTCACAGCATCCAAAAATGCTCTAGTCCAAGAAGAGGCTCGTAAGTGGGGAATTAGAGGATTCAGGGCAGCAACGAAAACAAAAGAAGGTAGAAAAATTCCAATGGTGGCAACAATTGCGCCAGGTATACCAGCAATCACATAACCGATAAACGTAGCAGTGGAAAGTACTGGCCCAGGGGTAAATTGACCAATTGCGATCGCATCTAATAACTGCTGTTGTGTCAGCCAGCCATATTCTTGAACTAATCCCCCTTGCAGAAAAGCCACCAACAAGTAGCCACCACCAAACAAGACACTACCGACTTTGAGAAAAAACCAACCCAACTGCCATAAAGAAACATTGGCTACAGTAGATGCAGTAGCTACCGATGTAGCAAGTACAGCGGATGCTTTCAAAGTCGCACCTGTGCTGAGACTAGCAATTAGAAAGTTGGCTTTATCTCCTGGCTTATCGTGTTTATCGCCAGAATGCAACCAAACCATACCCAGCAATCCCCCAATTAATAGGGCAATTACTTCATTTAATTTCAACAACAATGTTAGCAATGCCACAGCGAAAGCGATTACTAGTAATTGGCGAGTTTTCACAGCCTTTTTGGCCAACCCCCACAGGGCATTGATGATGATTGCTAAAACAGCCGGTTTAATGCCATAAAGTAAAGGAGCAATTTGGGGTAGAGTACCGTAGGCAACATAAACCCAAGCAAACCCACCAGTAATTAGAACCGCAGGTAAGACAAAACAGACACCTGACACAATCAGCCCCAGCCATCCTGCATAGATGTATCCTATATGGATAGCCATTTCTGTAGAATTAGGCCCAGGAATTAGGTTAGTTGCGCCCAGCAAATCTAGAAAATGCTCCTTTGTCAACCATTGACGCCGCTTAACCACTTCATCTTCAATCATGGCAATATGGGCAACCGGGCCCCCAAAGCCGATGACGCCCAATTTAAAAAACAGGTTGGCGAGTTCACCCAAACGACTTGGTGCTGAGTTAGTCATTTTTGCTTGGCAATATACTTTTCAAGTAGGAATTGCTTGAGGTGAGGTTGTTCTAAATTTAAACCAAGTTCTTGAGCCTTCTGACTAATTTCTTCATAAGTCAGACTTTCACTAATAGCATTAGCAATCAAGGCAATACCACCAGCCCTTGCTCCAGCAGCACAGTGAATTAAAATTGGTTTGGGTAAGTTATCAATCTCCTGAATTGCTAACTCTGTTTGCTCTTGATTTGCTTCTGAAGGCTTTAATGGCACATTAGCATATTGCAGTCCAGCCGCTTGAGCTTGCTGCTGTTCGTCACTGAGAAAACCTGCTTCATTGGGAGAACGCAGGTTCAGCACTGACTTAAATCCCTCTTGGGCTGCCTGTTTTAACTCTTCAGAAGTTAGTTGTCCAGCAGCGCTTAAGTCGTCACTAACTTTTTTAGTGTTGCTCATAATCTTTAAAAGCACTATTCCGATAGTTTTATCGTAGTTTATTCTGTAGACTATTTATAGATCGATTTTCGTAGGGTGCTTTACCCGAAAATGCAAATACCTTGACTGAGGGAAAAATGTTGACGAAAAGCAGCTTCTGTTTCTTGAATTACATGAAAATTACGGTTTTCTCGCAGCATCAATTTCTCCAGTATTGCCATCAGTCTTTCAGCACTAGCATTACTGTATAAATAATCGATCGCTTCAACGAAATAATCAGACTCAAAAGGCTGCGATCGCTCTACTTAAATTTAAAAAGCCCTGATAAAAGTTCAGGGCTTTGATTTATATGCGGTTTATTAAATGCCAGCCTAAAATTTGTGCTAGCGCTTTTCTATAGAATTAATCATCCCTGAATCGCTTGCTTAAAGATAGCGGAGAACTACCCGTTTTTTACCTGGGTAGCTATTTAATAAAGTCTTTAGGTTTGTATATATCTTCACTGTGCGATGGCGTACCCGCCCGCCGTAGGCGATCGCTTCTTGGTAAAATTCCCCTATCCTTTGGTATTTGGTTACACCACGGTAAATATGAGTAGGTAAGTGCTAACTAACCTGAGTAAAACCATGAACTATAACGTACCACCTCCAATGAGGATAAATCTCCGCGCTGCTACCTTGGCTGATTTGGATCTGCTGCGACATTGGGATGAGCAACCTCATGTGGTAAACTCCGATCCTAACGATGACTGGGGCTGGGAGACAGAACTTGACCGCACTCCTGAATGGAGAGAGCAATTGATTGCTGAAATTGATGGTCGCCCCATCGGATTTATTCAGATCATCGATCCGGCACGTGAAGATAGTCACTACTGGGGTGATGTTGCGCCGAATCTTCGCGCGATTGATATCTGGATTGGGGAAGAGAGTGATTTGGGCAAAGGCTATGGAACCCAAATGATGCAGCTTGCACTTGCTCGATGTTTTGCTGACCCGCAAGTGATAGCTGTACTCGTCGATCCACTTGCTGGCAATACCCGCGTCCACCGCTTTTATGAACGTTTTAGTTTCCAATTTGTCGAGTCTCGACGATTTGGTGACGATGACTGCTTCGTTTATCGTATGAACCGACTAGATTGGCATCGTGAAGGTGTCAGGGCAGCACATTAGACCTCTTGCAAAAATATATTTTTGCACTCTTAGGGAAAAGGGAAAAGGTTAAAGGGAAAGGATTTTGAGTTTCTTTACCCTTTTCCCCGACTTTTGCAAGAAGTCTATTGATACGGTTTCAATACTGTTCAATTAAGCATTTTTAACTTGGAATTGGGGTTTGGGTTAAAGGTTTTTCCCTTTTACCCTTCGCCTTTCCCCCTTAACCGAAGTTTAATTAGTAACTGAACAGCAATCTAGGTAATCAATAATTCTTCCCGTGTCCGGTGATGCTAGATGTTAGGGCTGAACTTCGCGCAGGCGACGCTCTAGAAAGCGGCGTTCGCTGTCATTTGTAACCAGCATGAGGGCGATCGCGTAACTCTCTGCGGCTAACGCTGAGGCTCCGATGCGGCGCAGCATCTCGGCACGGGTGGCGTGAAATAGATGATAGTCATTAAGTTGGGGAGCAAGCCCATCAATGAGTTCGAGGGTCGTCTGAGGACTCTCTATCATTGAGATTGCCACCGCCCGGTTCAGCGACACAATCGGCGAGGGCTGCAAGCGTTCGAGCAAATCATAGAGGCGGACAATTTGTAACCAGTCCGTTTCTTCTGCTTGTGCTGCCTGACAATGTAGTGCCGCGATCGCTGCTTGCAATGCAAACGAACCAATCTCGCCCCGCAATGCCTCTTCAACGAGCGGTAGCGCCTCAGCAATCTGCTGTTGATTCCAGAGACTACGATCCTGATCTTCGAGCAACACCAGATCGCCTGCCTCATCCAAACGGGCATCACGCCGGGAGTCGTGCAGCAACATCAGCGCCAAGAGTGCAGTCACTTCTGAGGGCGGTTGGGGTGCCATCAACGTCCTTACGAGGCGACCCAGCCGGATCGCTTCTGTGCAGAGGTCAGCCCTCATCATCGTCTCGCCCCTAGTTGTTGCGTAGCCCTCATTGAAAATCAGATAGATCGCCGTCAGCACTGCATCTACCCGCACAGAGAGATCGGTTGTGTCCGGCACTTTATAGGGAATACCTGCATCCCGAATCTTGCGTTTGGCGCGCACCAACCGTTGCGCCATCGTTGCTGTGGGCACGAGAAACGCCCGCGCAATTTCATCTGTTTCAAGTCCGCCCAGCAGCCGTAGCGTCAAAGCAACCTGCGCCTCGATCGCCAGTGCTGGGTGGCAGCAAGTAAAGATCAGCCGCAGCCGATCGTCTGGAATTTCGTCTGTATCGTAAGTTGGCTCCTCGCGGGTTGGGATTAACCCGGAGGCGGCGTACCATTCCAATTTTTCCGTCAGCCGTGTCCGCCGTCGGAGGCGATCAATGGCTTTGTATCGGGCTGTTTTGACGATCCACGCACGGGGGAGATCGGGCACGCCGCTCGACTGCCATTGATTCACGGCAGCTATAAAGGCTTCCTGTACCGATTCTTCAGCCACATCGAAATCCCCCACCAACCGGATGAGGATGGCGACGATCCGCCCCCATTCAGCCCGGTAAAGTGAGGCGATCGCTTGTTTTACGTCTGTTTTTGCGTTTGGGATCATACCTGAATTAAAGGGGGCAGGGGGCAGGACAATACGGTTCGGATAAGCATTTTTCACTTTCCTTGTGGTCTGGGGAATGGGTTTGCGGGTAAAGGGTAAAGGATGTATTGAAAACCTTTCCCCTTTTCCCTTTGCCCTTTAACCGAACCGTATTCGGGGTAGGGGGCGGTTTTTCTCTTTTATTCGATAAAAATTTTTGGCGAGGTGTCGATTTGAGTTAGCGCCGTTCGACTTACTAACAAAGGGAAACAAGGGAGGTATACCTAGATCGTACTAAAGGATAAAAATTTTTGGCGGAGTGTCGATTTGAGTCAGCACCGTTCGACTTACTGACAAAGGGAAGTAACAACGGGAAATAAAGGAGGCAACCCGATGAAATATTTGCTGCTGATTTACCTGGAGGAAAATGCCCTGAGCCAAACCGAGCGGGAACATTGTTATGTAGAATCCGCGCAACTGGCACAACAACTCAACTCGAAGGGACAGTATCTCGCAACTGCCCCACTCCACCCTGTGGCAACTGCAACCAGCGTTCGGGTGCGCGACGGCAAACCATTAATAACTGACGGGCCCTTTGCAGAAACTCGCGAACAATTGGGCGGTTTTTTTCTGATTAATGCTGAGGATCTCGACGAAGCGATCGCGATCGCTGCGCGGATTCCAGGCGCGCACGTCGGCACTGTTGAAATTCGACCTGTGATTGAAGTTGCAGGTTTGCCAGAGAATTCGTAACTGCACTCAACCTCAACCCAAAAGGAGAGATGACAATGACAACTAAAAGCACGATCGCAACTAACGAAGTTCAGATTCGCCAACTAATTGCCGAGCAACAACGTGCCATCTGCACCAAGGATGTTGAGCAAATCATGTCCCACTATGCCAACGAGATTATCGTCTTCGATGTTAAACCTCCTTTCCAAACCCAAGGAAAAGATGCTTGCCGTCAAGTGTGGAAAGAATGTTTGCCTTACTTCCCCGACACCTTTGAGATTGAAACACGAGACCTGAAGATTACCGCCAGTGAAGACTTAGCGGTTGCACACTGGCTATTTCGCTTCACAGGAAGCCAAGACCATCCGGCAATGCAGACCTGGATGCGCGTCACTGCTGTCTGCCAGAAAAATCAAGGCGAATGGCAGATATTACACGAACATCTCTCGGTTCCATTCAATCCAGAGACTTCTCAAGCTGTATTCACGTTAAACCCATAGCCCAATTTACTGAGCCAAGGCAATGAAACTCAATCCTTATCTCATGTTCAACGGCAACTGTGAGGCAGCGTTCAAGTTCTATGAACACTGTCTTGGCGGCAAAATTGTCATGATGATGACCCACAAAGATGCGCCCTCAGCCGAGCATATACCTGCCGAATGGCATGACAAAATCATGCACGTCTGCCTCGATCTGGGCGATCGCCTCTTGATGGGGTCTGACAGCCCGCCTGGATATTTTGAAGCACCCCAAGGCTTTTACGTGCAAATCAGCGTTGACGAGCCAGCAGAGGCAGAACGCATCTTTCATATCCTGGCAGAAAACGGAAAAGTGAAGATGCCAATCGATCAAACCTTTTGGTCTGTCCGTTTTGGCATGTTGGTCGATCAATTCGGCATTCCTTGGATGGTCAATTGCCAGAAAACTGCTTGATTTATGGGGAGATGCTTATGGGCATCTTCCCTGTAAAACCTCAGCATTTTTTCGCCAATCCTTTACTGTGCAATAATTCACGAGAAGAACCTATGAGTACTCAAATTTTCGTTAATCTGCCAGTCAAAAACCTCAATCAATCGATTGAGTTCTTTACTCAACTCGGCTTTGGGTTTAATTCTCAATTCACTGACGAAACTGCCACCTGTATGATTGTGTCCGAAAACATTTTCGTCATGCTCTTAACCCATGAAAAGTTTAAGACGTTTACTCCCAAAGAAATTTGTGATGCCACAAAAAGCACAGAAGTGCTTGTGTGTTTATCTTCTGATAGCCGAGAACAAGTTGATGAAATGATTCGCAAGGCAGTCGCCGCTGGTGGAACAACCTACAATGAACCGCAAGATCACGGTTTTATGTATGGACATGGATTTGCTGACTTAGATGGTCACATTTGGGAAATTATCTACATAGAGCCAAGCGCAATAAATCAAGGTTGATTGCAGACATCTAAATAATACTGCAAGGCAAAATCCAAAATTACAGCTATTTTCAAGTAAACTTTTCCCCCGCCCCCTGCCGTCTTCATGATAAGTTTTTAATCGGACACGAGATAAGGGGTAAAGGGGAAAGGATGTATTCAAAACCTTTCCCCTTTACCCTTTTCCCTTTAACCGAAACGTATTGAAATCACTCCTACCTGCTTCAAATCGCTCTTTGCCGCACATGTCGCCCATCAAACCCTTGCTTAATCCAATTCAGACATTCATATTCAGATTTGAATAACTTTGGAGCTGCAATATTATTCAATAACTCTGGTGGATAATGGTCATAAAAATATTTGTCTCCTTCTTGGAAGATGATAATCAAATTGTTCCGATAAACATAGCGAGACTTAAAACTATCCCCCCGATGAACAAACTCGGAATTTTGATCGATATGCTCTTTAGCAATATCAATGATGTTACTAACGTCACTTCCATAGATTTCTGCTGGATTTTCTGCTTTATGAAATTTGCTTCTGTGGCCAATTTCAGATAGCATTTTATACGAATAAATTTCGTAATTATCAGCTTTGCCAAAAACAAATGGAATTATGAGATATCCTTTATATGAAACTGAATTTTCATAAAGAAGACGACTCATCTCAACCTCCTTTGGTAGAACTGCTCTGAAAAAATTTTTCTTTAACAGAAAAGTATTACAACCCCAATTATCTACTAAATACGATCACCATAAACTTAGTTGATTAGGGGGATGCTCAAGGTTATTCCAAGGTAAGGGGGAAACTGGTGTACCACTCTGTTCTAATAGCTGTTGGAAGTGACGGGCCGTGCTGGGCGATCGCGCTTCTATTGGACAATGGACAAAGAAATAAATTCGCACTCCCATCTGTAACCATTGCTGAATCTGCCTTACCCACTCTTCCATAAATGGCTGATTCACTGATAAATTTGGATGAGAAATAAACCGAATCAGAGTAAAAGGTGCTGTCACACTCAATTGCAACGGTAATTTCGGTTTGCGCCGTTCCGATTGCAGCTGGGGGTCATCATCTCCAGTGTAAATGGGGCGCGAGTCTAACAGTACTCGTCCGACACCTAACTTTTCTAAAAGCGTCGTCAAATTATTAGCATGGGGTTCCTTGAACCAGTCGGGATGCCGAACTTCTACTGCTAGGGGTGCTTCTGTACGCGGCCAAGCTTCCAGAAAGTTGGACAAATCATCAAGTAATGCAGGTGCATAGCCGGGTGGTAACTGGGCAAAAATTGGGCCAAGATGCTTACCTAAAGGGCGCATCCCCTCCAAAAAATTTAAAGCAGCTGGAATATAAGGTTTTAGCAACCCTTGATGGGTAATATCTTGCGGTAATTTGAGACAAAATTCAAAACCTGTTGGTGTTTCAGCAGCCCAACGAGTTACAGTTTCTAGGTTAGGCACGGCATAAAAGGTAGTGTTACCTTCTACAGTGGTGAAGCGACGGCTGTAGAGATGGAGAAAATCAGCATTGCGAGTACCTTGGGGATAGAGTTCGCCTACCCAACCTTTATATGCCCAAACAGCACAACCGATAAAAAAGTTCACAATGCCTAAAAGCCTTGATGTATCATACTCAATTTTACACGCACGTTGTAGGGATGGATAAAGCTAGGTCAGATTCCCAACTTGTTTCAAATTGGTATTACATATTAGTCTGGATAACTGGTTTTTTAAGACGCGATCGATAAACCGCGTCTCTAAATGAGGGTTTTGGTGTTATGGCGCAACCTCAGTTATTAGACTTCTTGCAAAAGTCAGGGTAAAGGGGAAGGGGAAAAGGTAAAAGAAACTCAAAATCTTTTCCCTTTAACCTTTACCCTTTTCCCTAAGAGTGCAAAAATATATTTTTGCAAGAGGTCTATTGATAAATTGAGCCATCAGGCATAATTGCCCCTGCTAAGTTAGTCCCAACTAATTTAACCAAAAGACGCTCACCAGAACGAATCCGCGCTCCTGTCAAGTCGGCTCCTCGCAAGTCGGCTCCACTAAGATCCGCTCCAATCAAATTAGCAGAGCGTAAATTCGCCTCCCTGAGATCGGCTAAAAGTAGATTTGCCCGAAATAAATTTGCTTCAGATAAATTTGCACCTCTAAGGTTGACTTTGTGCATAAAAGTATCGCTGAGATTAGCACCGCTCAAATTGGCATAACTTAGATTTCTGCCAGATAAGTCTTTATTGCTCAAATTTGCTCGACTGTAGTCTTTGCCACTCAAGTCTGAGTTTTGCTTTGGTGGTTTCTGGATTGTTTGAGATGGTTTTTCCTGTTGAGGTGGCGGTGAGTTAAATGTGGTTTGAGGTTTGGTTTTTAGAGAGCGCAACTTTTCACGAGCTTCATTTATAGCTTTTAGCTTGTCTTGTGCTTTCTGCTGTAAACGGAGATTGTCTTTGGGAATGCGATCGGGATGCCAAACAAAGACTAAATCTTTGTAAGCCTGGTTCACTTCTTCAAGTGTTGCTCCAGGCTCTAATTCCAAAACTCTATAGTACCGCTCCAGATCGCTCATACGATATTTTGGTGGACAATCAACTTAATTATGAGTGATGGAGTCATTTATACGCTGCATCATTTGTTATGGATTATGGGGCATTGGGCATTGCGAATGGACAAGAGACAAGGTAGAGGGGGGAGACGAGGGAGAGACTTGTTCAATAATTTCCCCTTGTCCCCCCTGCTCCTCTGCCCCTCTGCCCCTCTGCCCCCTGTCTCCCCCAATCCCTCATCTCCCCATCTCTCCATTTCTCCATCGAGCGATCGCTCGAAAATATGCTGCAACTGGAATCTGATAGACTTCAATATAAATCCAAACAATAATTGATAAATGTGATAAGAAGGTTAATATTGTCCAAATATATGGCATCCAGGTAATGGGTTCTTTCAGATTAGCAGGAAAATAGTAAGCTACTATGCCAATTAGAGTCGTGGGAAGAATTATAAAAACTGCTGCTGCTAATCCATAACCCCAACCTAATTCCACACCTTCCAACTGGCCTTCTGTCCAACTAAACCCATTCCAACGCCAAGTTAAAGGTGGTTGCCTAGAAGGCATCTTGATTTGCTGTTGCTCTAAGTTGACTGTAAAAATCTCTTGGCAAAAGTCACAAGCCATAGCTTCCATCAATGGCATGTGAGAAATCTTACCTATTCGACAGACTGGGCAGGGGTAAGCTCCATAATAGTCGAAAGATTGGGTTAAGATTTTGGAACTGGGCATAATGAGACAGATGATCCTAAAAAATTGATCTGGTGAATGAGAACTTGGGCAATAATGTATGGCGGTTGTCAATTCCCTGCAATAAGCTTTCGTAAGATGAAGTCAGGAGAATTATATATTTTAACAAGAAAGGCAGAGGGCAAAAGGCAGGAGGCAGCAAGGAATACTGTTTTGCGCTGAAGCCTGTGAGCAAAGGGAACATGGTTTTGAGTCCCCCACTGAACTCACGTTCAGTGGTTTCAAGTCAGGAGGGGTTGAATCCACTTTTGACTTGTTACTTCTGCCCTCTGCCTCCTGCCTCCTGCCTTCTTCAACTTCTCAATCCTGGCTTTTTCTTCTGAGGTTATATAACTATCATCATGTCTAATAACCAGCCGCTTTTTTTGTCTACGCAAATAAGCAACTAATATAATCACAACAGGGCGTGATTTTGAATTGTGCAAAGCGTTATTAGTCTTAATCCCCAGAGTTGTACTGAGTCTATCGTTTTTTTATAGTTTGTGCAGGTCTTGACAAAGCCTACTCTTTCTGCTAGCTTTATTTTACATAGGTATATTTCTTAATTTTTCCAGCAAAAAGCCCGCAAATGCTTAACACAAATTCCTACTTTTATTTTTGGTTTAGGGTGGTTCACCGGGGGTGAATTAAGTTTCCTAATGGAAACCGCCCGGTGAACCGCAGAGCAAACTCTGCGGTTTTTGTTTTTTTAAGGAGAATTTCATTGTCATGACTTATTTCATTAGTTGGTTTTATGGCTTTTACTTTTGGCCCAGAATAAATTCCGGGTAAATAGCGTCATGCCAATGAGTCAAAACGCGCCCGGAACTGTTGGTTTCGGGCTTTTTTGTTGTTATTTGAGAATGCGAATAGAGGCACAAAGGAGAAATCAATTCAAAATTCAAAAACTTCTGCCTCCTCTTTCCCAATACTTAATTTTTCAGGAGAATATAACCATGATTAATGCCAAACTTGCTGCACAAGCCCATCTCAACCACCAGACAATCGTTAAAATCTCGAAAGAAGTCGCTTTCGGCGGTCAAGAACTAGTAATTATCGGCGGGCCCTGCACTGTTGAAAGCTTAGAACAAATGGAGATAGTCGCCCAAAGGTTATCTACTGCATCAGTACAGGGGTTGCGTGGCGGTGTCTACAAACCCCGTACATCTCCCTACGCTTTCCAAGGTATGGGAGAGTCAGGATTAGAGATTTTAGCCAGGGTGCGATCGCATTACAATATGCCAGTTGTCACAGAGGTAATGTCAATTTCTCAAATTGAAGTAGTCGCCGCTCACACTGATATGCTGCAAGTTGGTAGCCGCAATATGCAAAACTTTGACTTGCTCAAAGCTTTGGGACAAGCTGGTAAACCAATACTGCTCAAACGTGGTTTAGCAGCGACTATTGAAGAATTTGTCATGGCTGCTGAATATATTCTTAGTCACGGGAATCCTGATGTGGTGTTGTGCGAAAGAGGTATTCGCAGTTTTGATGATTACACCCGTAACGTCCTAGATTTAGGGGCAGTGGCAGCACTTAAGCAAATAACTCACTTGCCTGTAATTGTAGATCCTTCCCATGCCGTCGGCAAACGGGAGTTAGTCGCACCTGTAGCTAGGGCTGCGATCGCTTGCGGTGCAGATGGATTAATTATTGAATGTCACCCAGAACCAGAAAAATCTGTTTCTGATGCCCGTCAAGCACTTTCTTTAGAAGATATGGTGCATTTAGTTGATAGTTTAAAGCCTGTAGCTACAGCCGTTGGGCGGAGTATATCAGATGTTGGGGCGGGTTTGCAACCTGCCCCGATTTTTTGGGCGGCTTAAATTTCAGCTTCAAGCGTAGTTTACCGCCGTAGGCATCGCTTCAATGTCTCAGCCAAAAGATTTATTTTGGGTTGACGGCAAACAGCGATCGCTTTCGTAAAATAAACTTGTTACTTCAGCTATTGCATTTGTTCTCATTCTATATATAAATCTAAATTATCGTTTTAACAAATAAGACTATTTGATTTTATTCTCTAAGTCGTTTTATCCTGAAATCAGTAGATATTTTAACTTTTACTAAATCGTCTAAAGAAGTTTTAGTATACCGATCTTTCAACTCTGAGAATCTAAAAAAGGATAATAACTAAATGCTAGAACAACAGATTGATTGCCCCATCAAGCCTAAGACAAGTGCAATGATTATGAAACTTTTTCAAATCACTTTAGTGGTCTTAGTACTTTTAATCAACTTAGTAATTGCTTTCCCCTCTTGGGCAGACAGTACGCCTTCTTTAACTAGCAATCCTAACAACTTCCAAGTTGGGCAAAAAGTGATTTGGCTTTACAAGCCGCGCACAGATTCTAGCGATATCCAAAGAATTCCTGCCGAAATAATCAAGTTAAGTTCTAAGCAAGTGCAAATCAAGGTGTACAAACATCACAACGAATTTGTCAACCGTTGGGTGAATCCAAACAAGCTTGAGAATTCGACAAAAATTAAATAGTCAGTAGTCATTTGTCCTTTGTTATTTGTGATTACAAAGAACAAATGACGGCCAACTCCAAAAATATTTCACAAATGATTTAGGACTGCTATAGTTAAAACTCCCTTATGTGGGTTTCGTTTTCATAATTAGGATCTTCAGTACCCAGCAGTTTGTCCCAGAACGTAAAATACAAACCGTAGTGTACTTTATACTTGCGATGATGTATGGAATGATGCATAGAACCAATAAGCCACTTTCCAATCCAGTAACTTTTAGATGAGGAGGGAAATAGCTCAAATCCAAGATGAGTAAACACTGCCCATACTGTCATAGTTATAAGTGCGGCAACTAAGGTGGCGAAATGCAGCGGAACTATGAAGCTTACACCTACAAAAAAAAGTGCTTGTACGATCGCTTCTGGTAAGTCGAAGGCAGAAGAACTCCAGGGCGTTGGCTCTCCTGAACGGTGGTGTCCAAAATGCATCCATCTAAAAATTCGAGGATGGTGAAACATCCGATGGATAAAATAAAAGTAAGTATCTTGAAGAATTAGCACTGCAATAAAGCTAACAATTAAATACCACAGTCCGTATTTCCAGATATCAGCGTATAGCAGGGTTACTCCCAAATTATACTCTGAGATCATAAACGCTCCAGAAATAGCAAAAACTACTGTGGAGATTACTGATAATTCAATATCCTTTTTAATGGAAGAATTCATCAACGGTTTCAAACGCAAACTCTTGTTGGCAAGAGACTTTCCCAGAATTAAATAAAAGAGCAAGTATGCTCCGCCAGCAATCAGAAAGTATCGGGCAAGAGTGATGCCGAAGAAGAAAAAGCAATAATACCAAAATGAGTGGTTCGTCAATTAGACCCATCCGTAAGATTAATTTGGTGAAATGAAAATGCTGATTATGTCCAATTTTTTGGTCTTCATTACCAAAAATAACCAAATTAAGATTTAATTTGTTAATCGACAAAATCCACTGCTTATTTTACAACATCAAGTAGTTCCGATAATATATATTATTTTTTGTTAATAAAAACTGAACTAATTTTATTGCATATATAAATATAAATTATTACTTTTTTTAAAAAAGGTTATTATCGACTTAAATTGTAGTAAATAGCTAATTTTGTAACTTAATTACAATTTATTTAAATCGTTCGTTTTTATGGGTATTTCAACAACAATTGAATTGATGCTCATTGTGTTCTTTAACACCTAAAAAACGTTGAAATCACTTTTTCCTATGTCTATTTTTTATAAATTAATTTGCGATAGATTTTGTTCTACTTTTCTAGACTCCAGCCCAAAGCTACGGCTACTTCCGCAGCTAATTCGAGAGGATTGAATGGTTTAGCGATCGCACTAATCATTCCCATCTGATTATAGCGGCGGCGATCGGAAGCCTGGATTTTAGCAGTTAACAAAATTACTGGAATCGCTTTGGTTAATGGATTGGCTTGTAACTTTTCAAAGGTAGTGATGCCATCCATCTCTGGCATCATCACATCTAGTAAAATTGCATCTGGTTGATAAGTCTCAGCTTTAATTATGCCCTCTTGACCAGAACTCGCAGTCATTACTTTCCAGCCTGCAACTGTTTCCAAGCAAATCTTGGCAACTTCTTGAATATACTGCTCGTTATCAACTACTAGAATTTGCTTCGTTGTCATCGCTGCTATCCTCTTGTTGCTTCGGGGTAATGCTCTGAAGTAACTTCATCACCCGTTGTTCAAATTCCTTGGTAGTCACACGTCCGTTGCTCGAAAATTCTGCATCTGGACTTTGTTGGCTATTTGTAGTTGGCTCGTAACTGCTATGAATCATAGAAATGTTGGAAGAATCTTCTAAATCAGGATTTTGGAAAGCCCTAAATAATGGCAGAGTGACGTAAAAAGTGCTACCTTCACCCAATGCACTTTCAGCCCAGATGCGTCCGCCGTGTTGTTGCATAATGCTCTTGCAAATTGCCAAACCTAAACCAGTGCCATCATGGTTACGTGAATCTGAAGAGTCAACTTGTTGAAAGCGCTCAAAGATACTCTCAAGTTTGTCTGTTGGGATACCGCGTCCGGTATCTTTGACTGTCAACAAAACGTCATTTCCTTGTGGTTGCGCCCCTAACCAAACCGTAGATCCAGCAGATGAGAATTTAATGGCGTTACTCAATAAATTGGTCAATGTTTGGACAATGCGATCGGCATCTACCAATACTTGGCCAGATAGGGCAGAAACAGATACTTTCACTCCTGCTTTGTCAGCCAGAGGCTGCATGACATTTACTGCTTGAACGATCAAGTCAACAATATTGCAGATTTCTGGTTCCATCTTCGCCTTACCCGACTCGATGCGCTCAATGTCTAGGATGTCGTTGATTAAACGTACTAGGCGTTCGCTGCTATCAGTCGCAATTTGCAGTAGGCGTTTTCCCTGCTCTGAGTTTGTTGGTAGCAAACCGCTGGCTAGCATTCCTAGAGAGCCGTGAATCGAAGTTAAAGGTGTGCGGAGTTCATGACTAACAACAGAGACAAATTCATCTTTCATCCGTTCAATTTGTTTGCGCTCTGTGATATCTCGTAAAATAACCGTATAAAATATTTCCTCACCCATCTCTATTTTGGAGATGGAAGCCTCCGCTGGAAATTCAGTACCATCCTTGCGGCGTCCGTAGATTTCACGCCGTTCTCCCATCCGACGGGCAACATTGGGAGATTGGCCAAAGTCAACCACATGTTGACGATGCGCTTGAAAAAAACGCTGCGGTAAGAGTAAATCAAGGCCCTGTCCAATCACTTCCTGGGCAGAGTAGCCGAAAATCTTCTCTGCTCCTTGATTAAACAAAGTGATGCTTTGGAACCCGTTAATGGAAATAATTGCATCATCAGCAATATCTAAAATTCGTGCAAATCGGGCTTGAGAAAACCGCAATTCTCCCTGTGTCCGTTGACGTTCATCAAGTTGTGACTGCAACTGTTGATTCACCCGAATTAACTCAGCAGTGCGTTCTGCTACTCGCAATTCCAGCTCGTTGATGGCTTGTAAATTGAGAGATGAGGGAGGTAAGGAAGAATTTACTTCCCCTGCTTCCCCTGCCCCTCTGCCCCTCTGCCCCTCTGCCCCTCTGCCCCTCTGCCCCCCTGCCCCTCTACCCCTCTGCCCCCCTGCCTCCCTGCCTCCCTGCACGACGCGCTGCCGCAATTTCATCCGTTCTAAGCGATTGACGATTCGGGTTACTAGTTCTGGGCCGACGATAGGCTTACTTACAAAGTCATCAGCACCAACGCTAAACACTTGATTTACGATCTCGGCGTCGCTATGGACGGTGAGGAATAGAATGGGTAACTCACACCAGCGCGAATCGTTGCGTACTAATTGGCAAAGTTCTATACCATTTGTATAAGGTAATTCCACATCCAGAATCAGCATATCTGGCGTAATTATTTCCAAGATTTCCCAGAAATGACGCGGATCTTCAAGAGCGATCGCTTTTAATCCCCAAGGACTAAGTAAGGTTAGTAAAAATGCCTGAATTTGCGGATCGTCATCCACAACCAATATTTTAGTTTCTGAATATGGATCGTTTGGCAGCGATTGCGTGACTGTTTCTAATACCTGGGGGGTTGGTGATGCAGATATTGTCGCTGTGTCGTTTCCGGCAATTTCTCGACGCAATAACTTTACCCAACTTTCGAGGTTGCTAATTTCAGATTGACTCAGGGTTTGACGAGAACTCAGTAACAGTTCGATATTGCGTGCCAATTTTGAACCCAGAGGCAAGCCAAAAGTACCTAAAGATCCCGCCAAGGTATGCGCCTCTTTGGCTGCAAGCGATCGCAAATCGAAATTTAAACTATTTTGGTTTAAAGTTGCGATCGCTTCCTCCAGCACCCTCACCTGCTCGTCTACACGCCCTTGAAATCGTTGCCAAATTTCCGCAACTGCCATTAATGTTTGCTGTTGTGATTTAAGATTGGGAACCAAAGATTTTTCACGCTCTAATTCCCCCCTGCTCCTCTGCACCTCTGCCCCCCTGCCCTTCTCCTCCTCTGCCCGTGGTTTCAACCGATAGCCAATACCGTAAACCGTTTCAACCAAATCACTGGGCGCTCCTACAGCTTTGAGTTTGTGTCGTAACCCTTTGATATGGGTGCGAACAGCTTCTTCTTGTGGAGTGTCTTCATAACACCACAGATGTTCTAAAATCATGCCGCAGCTAAACACTCGGCGAGTATTTCGCAAGAATAGTTCTAAAAGAGCATACTCTTTGGGAGTAAGTGGCAGCAGCTTTCCAGCATACATCGCTTCACAGCTACTAGGGTCTAGCCGCAACCCACCATACTCCAGCACAGGTTGCGAGGTTACGCCTTTGCGACGCAATAGTGCCCGAACACGAGCAATTAACTCTTCTGCGTCAAAGGGTTTAACTACGTAGTCATCTGCGCCTGCATCTAGTCCGATCGCTTTCTCATGACTACTATCGCACCCTGTCAATAACAATATTGGCATTTGCAGACCACTAGACCGGATTTGACGACAAAGACTAATGCCATCCAGTTTGGGCAACACTACATCTAGGAGGATTAAATCATAATCGTAAGTTTGAATAAAATTCCAAGCAGTATCACCATCAGTGGCAACTTCAACCGCGTAGTTTTGGTTAATTAAAATGGTGGTGAGTGAGTATGCATTTAACTCGTCATCTTCGACAACTAAAATTTTCATGTTAAAAGCTTTCCAAGTTAAAATGGATATAACAGATAACAAGTAATCAACTTAAATGGCAAATTTAATATAATATCAATACTTATTTTTAAAGCATCTCCCAAAAGGTCTATATTTGCGGTTCCAAATCATTAAAAAATATCAATATTGATTAATTTTAATTGGATTTTCTCGCTACCTGCCCAGGAGCGGATGGTATGGAGAAAAAAACATTTTCCAAACACTAGTTTTATACTACTTTACTTACAAGTTTTTTAGTACAGAGAGGCTCAGATCCCGAACTTTTTCAAGAAGTCGCTCCAGTTCCCCTTCTGCCATGTTGGGAGAAGGAGTTAGGGGATGAGGACAACTCTAAAACCCTTTTAAAATCTCGTTTTCAGCCTCTGGCTGGAAACACACTTCAATTGCGGCTCTGCCGCGAGTTCGGGAGGCAGAGCCTCAATGAGGGGGATTCCCAGTCGGAGACTGGGAACGAGATCGCCTTCAGTTGACACCAATGATACAGCTTGCTGTACGCTCCTACAGCCGATTTATGTGTTGCAAAGATTTTTGGAAATAGTGCTATGTATGTTGAGGTAGCAGTGTCCTTCTCTTGCCTTACTGGTTCGTGCAACTTACCGTAATAAAGGACTGATAAAACTCTCAATACGCTACAACAGAAAAAATCCTCTGCTAAACCTGTGAAAAAACGAGTAACGCTCACCTTCCCAAAACGCGCCGTGCAAATGCCAGTCACTTACGTACTGGCTAAAGAGTTCAACGTCGCTGCTAATATTATCCGCGCCCAAGTTGCCCCAAATCAAATTGGCAAACTGGTAGTGGAATTATCAGGAGACATCGATCAATTAGATGCGGCGATTGAGTGGATGCGATCGCGTAATGTTAATGTTTCTTCGACATTAGGCGAAATTGCGATCGACGAGGATGTGTGTGTCCACTGTGGCTTGTGTACTGGGGTTTGTCCTACCGAAGCCCTCACCCTCCAGCCAGAGACATACAAGTTGACATTCACGCGATCGCGCTGTATCGTCTGCGAACAGTGTATCCCCACATGTCCCGTACAAGCAATTTCTACTAACATTTAACTATTACGCCGTAAGTCTTCCACTGAATTTGGTACTCCAAATCAGTGTGGGTAGTTCACCAATCTAAAATCCCAAAACCAAGATTGAAGTTAGCCCAACTTAAACACATCCGCCATTACACTATCATCACCCACCAGCCTACTTTTTGCTGGAGAGTCATAAACTACCAATAGCGAAGGTACGCCAGTTACATCCTGAAACAGCGTCATTCCTTCAGCGTGTTCTTCCCGATTCCCATAAGGAATATCTTGCACAAAATCGGGATTGCTAAAGACATTTTCTCGCAAATTCACACCATTTACCCAGCGATAAACTTGCACGGGGCCATCTAAATCCATTGTTGGCCCGGCTAAAATCAACAAATCTTTATCATCTACATACAAATCCCGAATTCCCAAACCATTCAACCAGATAAAATGCTTTTTATATAACTCCTGCAATTCCCCAATTTGCTTTAGTTTCATCAGTCCAGGGGTAGAATCTTCTAACTCTATTTCCAGCACCACAGCCCAACCTCGCAATACAGGCCCGCGCAAACCCAGAAAGACACGGTTTTGATAAATGCCTATACCTTCAATATCAAAGCCATTATCCTTTCCGGGAATTGCTGCTTGAATAAACAAGCCTAAATGGGCATCATCTGCTAAAGCTGTCATCAGCAAATTACCCTGATTCGTCACCTCTAATTTGCTGGCAGTCAACTGCACATCTGACTTTTCGGGATGTGGGCAAGATGAAAATAGCTTACCATCTATCAGAGGAATTCGTCCTAAAATGTAACGATTAGGTTCTGATTCAATTTTTGCTAGCCTTTTAAAGTTTTTGGCATCTGTTTTTTCGGGTTTGGATTTTTTACGTTTGTAGCTGTGAGAACCAACAAACCATAAGTAATTATCAGCGTAAGCTAGTCCTTCTATATCAATTTCTTCCTCTTCTGGTGCAGGTAAATCGATAAATTCTGCTACACGAAATTGTTGATATTCTGTAAATTTATCAGTATCAACTAAAGAGAGACGCTCAATAGTTGAAGTTTCATCTGACCCCAACCATAAATACTTCTGATGTGTTAACAGCACTGCTGATAAGTCTTCTCTATGCTCTTTAAAAGAATCTACAAAAGTCAATAAAACTTGATTTAGTAAAGATAAGTTTGGCATTTTAAATTATATTGATATTTACAAAAATACTCGCCATGCTATCATAAAAATATTACTTTATGATCGTAAAATCTTGTTCTCAAAACTATAGCTCATACCAACTTGATGGGATGAGATGATTGTAACCCTTTGATAGATATTGCATATTTATAAAATAGGATGTAACTATCAATAGTCATAAGCATACCAGACAATCTTCATAGCTAAAAAAATATCAAAAGTAGATGTAAAATTCTAAATAATATTGTTATTATGCAATAACCTCACGAGGTAATCATTCAGATAAATTATGAAATTAGCTACACAACCTACAGTAAAAACTCTCGGTGATTACGCCTACCAAGCGATTGAAAAACACTTTAAGAAAACCTTGAAGTGGGAAAAGTCAGTGAAGAAAGATGAAGATCCAGAAGCGCTACACCAAATGCGAGTGGGAATGCGCCGCCTACGGACAGCGGTAACTCGGTTTGGGCTAGCGGTGGATATGCCGAAACCAGTCAGCGATAAAAATATTGGGAAAATAGCCCGTCGTCTTGGTAATCTGCGAGATTTAGACGTACTTAAAGAAAGTTTGGAAAATAATTATAAACCAAACTTACCCCGTAAAGAACAGGAATCTCTACAAACAGCTTTTACAGCTTTGGCGAAACAACGTGAAGATGTAGAATCGAGTGTACAGAAAACATTAAACGATGAATCTTACAAGTCTTTAAAAGATGCATTGGATAAGTGGCTAGAAAAACCTACTTATCAACCTTTGGCATCTATTGCCATTCATCAAGTACTACCAGACTTACTTTTACCAGAAGTGAGTAACTTCTTATTGCATCCAGGTTGGCTAGTTGGTACTGAAGTTGTAGAATCAGAAGTGAAGATCCAGAAAAACTGGAAACCAAAAAAGATAGAAAAACAATTGACAACAGAAGGTGAAATTCTTCATAGTTTGCGAAAAGAAGCTAAACGTATACGCTATCAAATGGAGTTATTTACTGAGTTATATGGCGAGTCTTACGAAGCTTATATTACAGAAGTGAAAAATATCCAAGAAATTTTGGGTACGATGCAAGATAGTGCCGTTTTAACTAACTGGCTTGGAGATGTATATAAGTCAGAAATTCACACTGAGTTGCCCACCCTTGCTAATTTATTAACTGAAAATCGTTACCAGTCTTGGCAGCAGTGGCAACCTTTGCAAGAACGGTATCTGAAAACTGAAACCAGACATAGTTTTCATTTAACAATACTGCACCCACTTTCAGGAGTAATCAGTTAAAAGTTGCTCTTTGTTGAGAAAGATTGGACTAACAAAGAGATAATTAGACCTCTTGCAAAAATCCTTGAATCACTCCTATGTACCCTGCGGGACGCTTACGCGAACGCAAAGCATCCCGCAGGGATGGGATATTTTTTTAACTGAAAGTCCTTAACTCCATGCTTTAAACGACTTTTTGCGTTTCAAAATGCAATATAAAGTGTTGTATGCTCTTTTGCATTCCTCACAAGTTTCTCAAATTATTTTTCTATACCTAACTATAAAGATGAGGATCTTAAAAAACTCATCTAGCTTAAGTATTAGAGGTATATATGTTTAAAAAAATTCTGCTTGCATTGGATTGCTCTGATATGGGCAAATATGTTTTTGAACAAGGCGTTGCTTTAGCTAAGATGACTGGAGCGAGTTTATTGCTGCTACACGTTTTATCTACTGAAGAAGAAGGTAGTCCTTATATATCAGTGTCTACTTTTGACTACTATCCAGGAATGTGGAACCAAGTTTCAGAGTCTCACCTAGAAGAGTGGGAAAAATGGAAAAATCAAGGTGGGGAAATGTTGCAATCGTTCTGCGCTCAAGCAAATACAGCCGTTGCGAACATTGAATTTAGGCAAATTCCTGGCAGTCCTAGTCGAGTTATTTGTGACTTAGCTGGGAATTGGGATGCCGATCTGATTGTCATTGGGCGTCGAGGTCACTCTGGTCTAGCGGAACTATTGCTCGGCAGTGTCAGTAATTACGTTCTTCACCATGCTCCTTGTTCAGTCTATGTTGTGCAACTTCCCATTGATGACAAAAAAGCTGAAGTTGTAAAAGAAAGGGCAAGCGCTTCCACTGGCAGCTAATTCATGGCAATGTCTTACCTCGTTCCCAGCCTCCGGCTGGGAATGCCGATTAGTGGGCTGCTGCCTCCTGAATTAGCAGAATCGCAACGAAAGAGCATTTTCAATGCTACCCGAAAACGAGATTTCACGAAATTTTAAAATTATCTAGGGATAAAAAAGACGGGTTGCAGCCCGTCTAAATAGCTTGAAAGTGCAAATACACCTTGTATAGTATTGAAAATAACACAGTTAATTTTCTGAGAGTTGCCAATTTGCCAAGTTACAAAAAGAACAAGTATTGAACTGCTACTTGTTTATAACCCAATACGGTTCAGTTAAGGCTGAAAAACTGATTAGTGATATGAAATTTAGGAGTTTCAACTCGTTGTCCAGTACCTCTGTGTTTTGGCTTTTT
>NZ_JBALDN010000100.1:0-29036 GCF_036917375.1 Nostoc sp. | reverse complement strand
TATCTGCCTTGGGAGTCGTAGAGTGCCGCTAGGTTGTTGAGGCTAGTGGCGACATCTGGATGTTCTTCACCCAGCAGCTTGCGCCTGAGTGCTAAAGCTTGGATATAAAGGGGTTCGGCTTCGCTGTATCTGCCTTGGGAGTTGTAGAGCAACGCTAGGTTGTTGAGGCTAGAGGCAACAGATGGATGTTCTTCACCCAGCAGCTTGCGCCTGAGTGCTAAGGCTTGGATATAAAGGGGTTCGGCTTCGCTGTATCTGCCTTGGGAACGGTAGAGTGCCGCTAGGTTGTTGAGGCTAGAGGCGACATCTGGATGTTCTTCACCCAGCAGCTTGCGCCTGAGTGCTAAGGCTTGGATGTAAAGGGGTTCGGCTTCGCTGTATCTGCCTTGGGAGTCGTAGAGTGCCGCTAGGTTGTTGAGGCTAGAGGCGACAGATGGATGTTCTTCACCCAGCAGCTTGCGCCTGAGTGCTAAGGCTTGGATGTAAAGGGGTTCGGCTTCGCTGTATCTGCCTTGGGAACGGTAGAGTGACGCTAGGTTGTTGAGGCTACTAGCTAAGTCTCTATCTAAACCTAACTCTTTTTGCAGTTCAACAGCCTTACAAAGATACTCAATAGCCAAGTCTTGTTCGGTTTTATAATCTTGAGACTCACCATGCTGTAATCTTCTTCTGTAAATATTCCCCAGGCTTAAATACAACGTAACCAAACTAGGATCTTTTTCTCCCCTTTGCAGTTCTGTCTGCTCAATTAACTTTCTTAAGTCTTCTATAGGCAAAAAATAAGGGTTCTCATCATCAAAGCCTGAAAACTCGCTCTCAGTAAATGCAAAGCGTATAGGTTCCAGTTCTCTACGAGAAACTGCAATAGTCTTTCTAGATAAAAATCGGAATACACCCTTGCGCCAACTCCAGAAATCTGGGGCTTTTTTAATCAAGTTGATTAAAATTTGGTTAGTTACCCAAAGAATAATTGGATAAGGAAACTCGCGTAAAGCTTCCCTTGTCCATTGCAAGTAACCAAAAAAGATTTCTTGTTGCGATCTATCCTCTCCTTGTTTGAGAAAATAAAGCTGCTCTACACCTGTTACAGTAATCACAGCTTTACCTCCCCCAAGCAAATATTCTTCACTTTGCACCAAGTGATAAAGAGCCGCCCTAAGACTCGGTTCACCCCCCGCTAATACCACTCGATAAGTACGAAATTCAGGTTCTAATTCTGCTGCATAATGAGCAATGATTTGCTCTCGTAAATTTAAGTCATCACAAACACCTATTAGCAGACTCAAACCCTGTTCTTTCGCCTGAATACTCACAATCAAATCATCATAAGCATCTTGATTTTGTTCGTCACTCTCAAATAATTCCTTGGCTGCCATTTATCAACCCCTGTTCTTTCAATAATTCCACAACAATCGGGTGAACATCGTACCAGTTTTGACGATTGCGATATTCCAAAACATAAAGCCCGTGGAGCAAATCTAAAAACTCTGGATCTTTAGGATCATCAGGGATAAAATTTTCATAAGTAATTCGTAATATTTCATAATCCAACTTACCTAAAGGCACAGCAAAGTCATTACGAATACTATTAATTGCTTTATCTAAAATATCATCATCAATAATTACTGCCTCTCCCGGTTTGTGCCGGATTAAACGCAGACAAATTCTGCAACATTCATTAGCAATTCTAATTAGCTCTCGCAGCACACCACCGCTATTTAAAACAATTTTTTCTGCGGCTGGTATTTCTATCAAATCATCTGCAATCCGCTTATTTAAGATTTCACACAAAACATCTTGAGCCTCAGGGCGAGGTTGTGAGCCAGCCTGACGACTTTTGCCCTTTTCAAACAACTTCAAAACAGGCATAACCACAATTTGATCGTTTGTTTCCGTCTCAATTAATGGTCTGAGAAACTTATCTCGTAAAACAGCAATAGGTATAGTGTAAATGATTCTAAAATTAGGTAAACAGAGAGCTTTGATATTATCTCGATAAATATCATTAACTCTTCCCAGTTCCAGTTTGTCTAGGTCATCAATAATCACTAAAACATCTTTCTTAGAAGCTAATCTTACCAAAGCCGCAATTTCATTAATACGGGCAACCAAATCTGTGATTTTTCTCTCAAACTCCTGCTTAATTTCATAACGAACAGCAGCATCAGCTTTTAATTTCGTGCTAATTAGTTTGAGCAAGTCAAAACCCACAGAACTTTCAGCCTCAAGATTTAGCTCCTCAGTCTTAGTTCGAGTTGCAAACCATTTATACAAAGCATCTTTAGTTGACTGAGGAATTTCAACCTGGCGTGCTTCTGCCTCATACATTAAATTAACTGCAATGGCAAACAGAATATTAATATGGTTAACATCCGACATTTCAATGGTGTCAGATATGGAGAATAAAACCACAAAATAACGGTCGTGAAATTGCCTGCTAAATTCAGCTAACAACGTAGATTTACCACAACCCCGATGTCCTGTGAAAATAATCTTGCCATCACCAGTAGGACTGTCTTCAACTAATTGTTCTAACTCTTCAATTACTTCACCACCGTAATTAACTCGGAATTGATCTAATTCCTTTTCTTGCAGGAGCGGCAATAACTCCAGATTTCTATATGCTTTCTGAAATGATTTTAATAATTCTTCAGACATTTGCTCTTAGGGGCTAAGGGTAAAGTATCAATTTACATTCTAAACTAGAGCGATGTCTACGACGGGCTACGCCAACGCCCTCAGAACACCATCATTCCACCTCAGAACACGACACTCTAAGCTTAGAACACGACACTCTGAGCTTGGAACACGAAACTCCGAGCTTAGAACACAACACTCTGAGTTAAAGCGATCGCTCCTTCAAGTTTTAGGATGGTAGGCTTTGCACAAAACCTGTAAATTTGTATCCCCATGTAGTCTATTCTGGATTTGGGGGAAGACAAAGCGTAGCTTTGGGGTTCTTATTTATGATTTATGCAAGGGGTCTATTTTTTTTAATTTCATATATTCCCAGCAAACCTGCCGCTAATAGCAAAGGTAAATAATAGTAGACTCCCCGATAAACTAGCATTGATCCCAAAACAGCCGCAGCCGAAACTTTTGAAGAGAGAATCAGCAAAATTATAGTTTCAAATACTCCCAAACCACCGGGGACATTGCTAACCACACCTGCAAACATCGCTAGTAAATAAATGCCCAAAAAGTCTAAATATGACAAAGATATATTACTAGGAAGTAAAGCATAAAGAACTGCTGCCGCAAGAATCCAGTCAAAACTAGAAATAGCTATTTGAGCCAGGGATATTGTAAAAGAAGGAAATCGAAATTCATGTCCCCGAATTATTAATGGTTGTTTTATAAAAATACTTCCTAGTAAATAAGCCGTAACTAATAGCAGAAAAATTACGCCGATAGGACGCACAGTAGCAAAAGGTAAATGTAATTGACTAGGAATCTTCAGTGGGTTGATGAGGAACAAAAAACCTGCAACGGCAAACATTCCCAACCAAAAGGTAAAATTGGCGAAAGCAATTACTTGAGCGATCGCAACTGCTGACACTCCCCAAGTAGCATAAAATCGATAACGGATAGCACTGCCAGTCAGCAAGGCAAAACCGATGGTATTACTAAATGCAGAGCTAATAAAGTTAGTGAAAGCTATCTTATTACAACTTAGGGAGCGATTAATGTAGTTAAAACCTAAGATATCGTACCCAATCATCACTAAATAGCCCAAAGCTGTCAGCCAAATTGCCCAATTTACGCGATTTTTGGGAATAGCAGCTAGAGAGTTGAGGATATCACGATAATTATACTCACGTAATTCGTTAGCGATCGCCAACAGGGAAAGCACCAGCAACAACAAGCCAAACAAAGAACTGAAATTCAGTTGCAGCTTTTTAAGCATAGTAAAGAAACTTATCCTAACCTTGACTTTTAATTTACAACCAGTCGTAAAGTTTCCATTCTGTTGACACAGCGTTGACATATCATTTGCATAAGATTTTGAAAACAAGCAACGACTACTCCATGCTCAATTCCCTTCAAAGATGAACTACAAACAATCTAAAACTCTCTTGTTATTTTCAGTATTAACCCTAGTTGGCTGTAATTTCTCCCAAATTGTCATCGCAAAACCACCGCAACAGCAGGATTTACAAACAACGCCTTCCGTTGTTCCAACCCAGCGCAACACTAGCAACTCAGAAACTCTCCTAACCTACAAAATTGAAACCTACGATAGTCAAGCAATGGGTGCAAGTCGCACTTATGGCGTTTCTTTACCTCCTGGCTATGAGCAAAACCCCAAACAAAGGTATCCTGTAATCTTTCTCCTCCACGGTGGACATGGTAATCCCAGTGATTGGTTTATTCAGAATAAGGGACAAGCTCTCAAGACTGTAGAACAACTTTATACTACAGGTAAGTTGCCACCCAGCATCATCATTACACCAGATGGCAACGACAAACGTGGCTCTAGTCCGTACCGAGATCCAGAATATTTCGATGGCCCTAATGGTAAAGTCTCTACAGCCGTGGGCGATGAGTTAGTAAAAGTTGTGCAAAGCCGTTATCGGACAATAAATAATCCAAATTTTTGGGCGATAGGTGGTTTATCTTCTGGTGGTTGGGGAGCAATGAATGTCGGATTACACAACCTAGATCGTTTCTCGATTTTATTTAGTCATAGTGGTTATTTTAATGATAAAAGTGGCCCGGCGAATAGCCCAATATTTTATATCAAAACCATTCCAATACAAGCTCAAAAAAGGTTAAAAATCTACCTGGATTCGGGTACATCAGATATTGATGAAATCAAGGAAGCCGAGCGATTTAGTAAAGTACTAAATCAACTGAAAATTTATAATTCATTTCGTCAGTTTCCTGGTAGTCACACTTGGCAATACTGGCGGAAACATTTAGCAGATTCATTAACATTTGTCGGCGAACAATTTCGAGCCTCCGAAACAGCAAATATGGCTGATAAAACTTTAAGTATTCATCATAAAAAATACTCAAAATAATTGACAATCCATAGTAAAATCTCTAAGCTAGTAATGAAAAGTTTGTAGTAAGCACTTTAGTGCTGAGAAAATTAAGGACTGAAGTCCTTACTACGAACTTGCTTACCCATCAATTTAAATTTGACAGACTACTAGTAGAAATAATATTATTTTGCCAACCAGTTAATACTTTAAAACCACAGTCAAAAAGTATACTGCTATTTGTAAAATATTCATTATAGTAAGTTCTAATGGAGGTAATTTTTTTAAGTTAAAAGAATATAAAGAATATGAAGATTTCTAAATTTTTAATTGGCTTATTAGGAGCGATCGCACTCCTCACTAGCGCTGGTTATTATTATGTATTCATCTTAGGTGCGCCACAACTAGACCCACCCAAAAAAGAGGCAAATACTGGGCTAAAGTTTCAATTAGCAACCTTCAACTCCCAAGCGATGGGTACAGTCCGTAACTACGGCGTGATTTTGCCCCCTAGTTATAGCAAAAATCCCCAAAAGCGCTACCCTGTGATATTCTTACTACATGGTGGTCATGATGATGCTCGTGCTTATGCTAATAAATATGCACTCTTAGACGTATTGCATGAACTTTATCAAAGTGGAAAATTACCGCCATCGATTGTGATTACACCTGATGGTAATGATAATCGCGGTTCTAGTCCTTTATACGACCCCGATTACTTTGATGGGCCGAATGGGAAAGTGGGAACTTTGATTGGTTCAGAATTAGTACAAGTTGTCAAGTCGCGCTACCGCACTTTGGAAGAACCCCAATTTTGGGCGCTGGGAGGTTTATCTTCTGGAGGATGGGGTGCATTTAATATCGGATTACGCTATCTCAACAACTTTCAGATTTTGTTTAGCCATAGCGGTTACTTTACTGATAACAGCGGTTCACAAAATAGTCCTCAACAAATTGTGCAACAGCTACCGGTTGAAGACAGAAAGCGATTGCGTGTTTACCTAGATGCGGGTGTGAACGATCCTAATTTGCTAGCTTCTACCAAAGCCTTCAACGAAACCTTAAATAAATTAGGCATTGCTCACGTATTTTATGCATTTCCTGGAGGTCATGGGTTGTCTGGTGCTAATGTAGGTTGGAACTACTTCCACAAACATCTTAAAGATTCACTCTTCTATGTCGGAGAACAGTTTAAACAATTCGGAGTTAAGAGTTTTAACGCCAAAACACATGACCAATGACCAATACAACTCTTGGAGAGGCTACGCCAACGACTACGCGGTAGTTGAATCTCGACTTACTTCGACTACGCTCAGTACAAGTCGCTCGATTACCGCACAGCGATGCACTGAGCTTGTCCTGAGTTTCGACTGCGCTCAACTACCGCGTAGCCGAAGGGCGTAGTCGTTGTGTTGAAACTCAGTACAAGTGACCAATGACAAATGACAAATGACAAATAATTTAAAAACTCAGATTGGACTTTGGAGTGCAGCTTTCCTAACAGGTTTAGTCGGAGTAGTAAATTTATTATCAGCAGTGACACCTAACCTTTATGGGCGGACTCACTGGTTAAAGGAATTTTTACCATTTGAAATTCGTGCCAGCGGTCATATATTCGCAGCATTAACTGGGTTTGTTTTATTAACACTTGCTACTAATTTATTACGCCGTAAAAGAATAGCCTGGTTACTGACCATTGGTTTACTAATAATTTCCATTTTTAGCCATTTGCTGAAGGGACTGGACTATGAAGAGAGTCTACTCTCTGGAGTTTTGCTGCTGCAATTAATCTTGATGCGCCATGATTTTACAGCGCAATCAGACCGTCCTTCCATTGCACGGGGAGTCAGAGTGCTGATAGGCGCTTTATTATTTACTCTGGCATACGGAACTATTGGATTTTATTTGTTAGACGGCAAATTTTCAGAGAATTTTAATTGGCGGGAAGCAATAGTTCAGACTTTGGCGATGTTCTTCACCGAGGATAATTGGGGACTGCAACCAAAGAGTCGATTTGGAGAATTTTTTGCTAATTCTATCTATATTATTGCCGCAGGTACTATTACTTATGCAATGGTAATGCTGTTGCAACCTGTGTTTTGGCGCAATCTAGCAACTACAAATGAGCGAAGACGAGTTAAAGAAATTGTCGAGCAATATGGATGTTCTTCTTTAGCAGCGCTCACTCTCTTAAATGATAAAAGTTATTATTTCAGTCCTTCGGGTAATAGTGTAATTGCTTATGTTCCCAAAGGACGGGGTGCGATCGCCTTGGGAGATCCCATCGGCCCCATTGAAGACCGCAAAGAGACAATTATTGCTTTCCAGCAGTTTTGTCAGCGCAATGACTGGTATCCTGGCTTTTACCAAACTATGCCCGATGATGTAGAGCTTTACAAGTCATTGGGGTTTAAGGTACTTAAGATTGGAGAAGAAGCGATCGTTGACTTAAAAAGTTTTACGTTACAAGGTAAAGCCGGTAAAAACTTTAGACCATCAATCAGTCGTTTAACTAAACTAGGATACCAAATTGACTTTTACCAACCACCCATCGCCAATGATGTATTGCATCGGCTCAAATCTGTGAGTGATGAATGGTTGAAAATGGTACAAGGCTCAGAAAAACAATTTTCTTTGGGTTGGTTTGACGAAGCTTACCTGCGAGAGTGTGAGATTGCTGTGGTGCTAAATCCTGAAGGTAATATCACCGCCTTTGCCAACATTATCCGGGAGTACCAACTTAACGAAGCGACTATTGACATGATGCGACATCGCTCGTCTCTGGAAAATGGCACAATGGACTTTCTATTTATTTCCCTGCTCCAGCATTTTAAAGAGAATGGCTACGACAGCTTTAATTTCGGTCTTTCTGCGCTTGCGGGAGTTGGAGATAACCCGGAATCGCGCCGCTTGGAGAAAGTATTGCACTATCTTTACGAGCATTTAAATCGCTTCTACAACTTCAAGGGACTGCACGCCTACAAAGACAAGTTCCGCCCCCGTTGGGAACCACGTTATTTGGTTTACCCCAGTTTAGCCACCTTACCAGATGTAGTTGTAGCATTAATTCGCGCAGATTCAGGCGATCGCCTCTTCGATTATTTCAAACCCGGAGCCTAAATCTAGACTCAAAACAAAGTCACTCAAGGGTGCAAAGTTTAGAAAGCATATATTCTGACGTTATTCAGCAACACCATAACACCTCATTGCACAGCGATATCTACCAGGGGCTACGCCTACACAACTTGCCCTTTGTATGATACAATTGTACTATAAATTATGCAAGGCTGTTCTTCGCGTTGCCTAAATTCCCAGGGAATAGACTCAAACAAACTTTGCGTTCCTCTGCGCTATACTCTGCGCCCCTCTGCGTTTAAACTTAAACCCTCAATCGTCCACGAACTTACCATTAAATTTCGCACGGTAAGAACAGTTTATTTTGGAATATTAATAGACTTAAATAACTGTTGCTATAAAAGATTCTTGACCTTTATATGGAAGGTGGCAATATGACAAAGAATCAGATTTCTCTAGTAGAACTAATCAAAATTTTTGCCGAATATCGCAACAATATTATCATTAATATCAAGCACTTACAAGAACATTATCAAAGAACAGGTATTAAACGTATTAGAGGTATTAGAAACGAAAATGGAGAACTGTTACAACCTTGGTTGACAACAGAATATATAGATAACGCTGAGTATGTTGATATGGGCGAGTTTAAGTTTAGCCGCAATACTGCTACTATCAATATGCTTATCAAACGTAGAGTTAAACTTGCCAAAGTTGAAGACCAAACTCCTACTATTGAAGTAGCAGGCTTGTTAGTAAATGACCTCAACACCTTTAATAATTACACAATTGTAAGTGACGGCAAAATCAACGTAAATTCATTACAAGTCAAAATTAGCAGTAAAAAAGTCTTTGACTTACTCAAACAAAAAGGCATACTGGATGCAGAAGAATTTGACTTTCGGGCAGAATATACGATTCAGTTAGATAACTTGCCACTTGTAGCTACTAATAGTCGTTACAGCAGTATTGATGGACTATTCAATGAACTAGCAGAAATTAAAGTACTGACTAGTATTATTTGCGCTCACTTGAAAAAAGAATCAGATGTATTTATCGAGGCGCAGTTAGATGAGTTTAAAAAGCACTATCTATCTAAGAATACTTACATCAACTTTCCTACAACCAATGAATACGCTGATATCAGCGAAGCTTTAGCTAATGGTACTCTTGACTCAAAATTGAGTTATAAAATCGATATCGGCAGTCAAGACATTCTGAACTTGAGTAAGTTACCTTCTGCTAACAAGTTTCTCAATAGAATGTATCGTCTTTATGACAAAGAAACTGGAGAAATTATCATTAAACCGAGTTTCGAGATGGCATTTAATCAGAATTTCGCTGTGAGGCACAGGTTACTGTCATCACGTACCAAGATTACAAAAGTTGACGAATTGATGAAACCAATTTTTGATGATTTTCTTGGGCTTGAGCAAAATGGTATTGTTGGAGGTATTCTTCAGAAAGTTGGTGCTGATAGTTTAGCGCAGTTATTGTGGGACAAACAAGCTGGTAAGCAGATAAATAAAGAAGAAATGGTTGCAGCTTTAACAGTGGCAAATAAAAAGTTAGAAGAATATGCAGAAAATATCTACCAAGATAAAATATCTCCCTTAGTATTTTACATAGGTTCTACTGGATTATTGCCAGGTCAAATGGAAGTCAAAGCCATGACTGCTGATGAAGCTGCTGCTAAATACTCAAGTTTGCAATTTTCTAAAAATGAGCAAGAAGGCAGTTTTTTTGCAGTTGGTGATAGTATTATCAGTCTTTATACTAAAACAGAATATTATAGTAAAGTTATTTCTGCCAGTATAGATAATTAGATTATATAGCAGTTACAATCTTTGCTGATTACATAGTGGCACAAATAGTTGTGTCACTACAAATGTGTATTATGAATCTAATTGATACAGCAGTTTTCTTTTGCATGAGGTACAAATTCACTGGTTTTGAGGCAGGAGGCAGTGGTTCGGCTTCGCTCACCAACCAGGCAGGAGGGAGAAGAATAATTTGATTTGTGAATCCTTGGTTCTGTACCTCATTTAGTTGCAAACTGCTGTAACTGCTGGAAAAACCTCATATAAAATTCCAAAATATTAAATATTTTTAGTATTTTTGCACTTCTTTATTGTCAAGAAGTAAATTTGGCTGTATGGATTTATTTTGTCGAATAGGAATCTCAATTATAAATGTTGCTCCTTGTCCTAGAGATGAAATACATTGCAGTTGACCTTGATGTTTTTCTGTGACAATTTGATAACTAATTGACATCCCTAAACCAGTTCCCTTACCTACTACTTTAGTTGTAAAGAAGGGATCAAATAGACGTTGTTGAATTTCTTGCGACATTCCCACTCCATTGTCAGCAATCTCAATAGCAACCCAATCTGAGTTGAGTAACTCAGTGCGAATAGTGATTTGTGGATTACAACTTGACTTCTGGTTATTGACATATAACTCTTCCAAAGCATCGATCGCGTTAGTAATAATATTTATAAACACCTGGTTAAGTTGACCAGCGTAACACTCTATTAGAGGAAGTTGAGCATACTCTTTAATAATTTGAATTTGGGAACTGTCAGGTTTGGCTTTGAGGCGGTTTTGCAGAATCATTAGCGTACTATCAATACCGCTATGAACATCCACTGCTTTCATTTCTGCTTCATCCAGCCGTGAGAAGTTCCGCAACGACAGTACAATGTTGCGAATGCGATCGCTTCCCATTTGCATAGAATCTAGCAATTTTTGTAGGTCTTGAATAACAAAATCTAACTCGATTGCTTCTATTCCTTCCTGAATCAATGGTGTTGGATGAGGATATTCTTTTTGGTAAAGTTGCAGTATTTTTAGCAATTGTTGGATGTATTCTTTAGCATGAGTGATATTACCATTGATAAAGCTAATGGGATTATTAATTTCGTGAGCTACACCCGCGACTAATTGTCCTAAAGAAGACATTTTTTCTGTTTGAATTAGTTGTGCTTGGGTCTTTTGTAATTGTTTAAGGGTTTCTTGAAGTTGTTGATTCTTTTGAGTTAATTCCTGCTCCCTTTGTCGCAAAGCAGCCTCGGCTTTTTTGACAGCAGTAATATCTAAACCCATTTCCACAACCATCGGCTCACCATTCATATCCTTGAATGGATAATCGTAAATTTGATATATCCGGCCTGTTTTACTATCCACCCATTCCCAGAGTTGCGGAGCATTACTGTCAAAAACGCGAAAGGTAGGACATTCAGGACAAGGTTGTTTTAATCCGGCGATCGCTTCGTAACAACGTTTCCCTGTAGGATCTCCAAATACCTCGCGAAAGCGTTGGTTATAAAATCCCACCCCATAATCCTTGGGTTGCAGATAGAGAAAAGCTGGTAACTGATTGAGTAGGTTATAAAGGCTTTCCCGTTCAGTTTGTAGGGCTTCTATTCGCCGCAGTTGTTGGCTAATGTCTTTACCTACTGCATAAATGAGTCCCTTTTGAGAAGTTGATAAACTCCAACACAACCACCGATAACTACCATCTTTATGAAGATAACGGCTATCCCAGTGCAACTGTTGCTGTGGTTCCGTTGGCAAGTGACTGATTGTGATATCCTCTGGATGCACTAATCCCAGCCACGAATACCCGATTAAGTTTTCCGCTTTCCATCCCAACACTTGTTCCCATGCTGGATTAACTTGCTGGTAAAAACCATCTTGTCCGATGATACAAAATAGGTCAGATGAAAGGTTAAAAAAGTCTTCCAGATCAAACACAGTAATCTTGTCACTCAAGTTGTGCCTTTAAGGTAACTAAGCATATCCACTAACTTCAATGTTAAGATTACTGAAGTAATTCCTATCCAATATTCTTCAGTACTTTTACTTAAAAAAACATGTGTGGCAACTGCCTATCATCAGCGGTTGCCTAAAATACAGCTAGAGCTTGGGCCGATCGCAGAAGAAATTGGACTTGTGGATGAAGTCATCGTTCCAATAAAAGCGCATATAATCTGTAAAGACAGTAATAAAAAAATAGTGTAGTAAATTATTTTTAAATCTTTATTAATAATTTGAAAATAGCGCTCTACAAAAGAAGAATAACCTGCAATACCCACAGAACCAAAGCTTCCAACAATCAATAATCTTATCAATAATTCAATGGCAGAAGTAAAGGGCGATCGCTCACGATCCAAACAGGTCATAAAATTACCTTTTTCAATTACAAAATTTCCTAAAACGGAGTTAAATAGCTCTGGTTGTACAACCATTAATTGTGGACTTATTTCCTGAGGATATTTAACTAAATGATTATTTATAGAATGCCATTTATTACTATATTGACCTACAGATATGTACTCTCCATTGATTCTCCAGATGGTAAAAGCACAGCAGCAATACTCAAGGCAATACTAGTAGCAGCAACCACAACTTTTTGCTTGATTTTCATTTAAATTTTCCTTTGCCTAAATATTTGCTGTTTACATCCCCAATCCTGACCGGATAAAAAAATCAGCAATCCCACCAAGTCCTATCCCAAAACCCGGAACTATAAATAGAACCATCATGGCAAAAAGTCCGAATTGGGTATATTCCAGTGGCTTTAGCTGAGGAAATATCTCACTGAAGACATGAAAGCCGTCGAGTGGTGGAATTGGTAGCAGATTAAACAGAAATAAGGTCAAATTTATCCGAGCTGCTAGGTAAATAAATTCGGCACTAAATAGTCCTGAAAGACTCAAATTAGCGAGAATTTTAAGCATCATAATAAATAAAATGCCTAAAGCCAGATTTGATAATGGTCCAGCAGCGGATACCAAAATATTGCCTAGCTTACCTGAGCGAAACTTAGATGGGTTGACGGGCATTTGTCCCCAAGCTATACCCATGAGACAGAGAAAGATGATTGATTCTTTGCCCATGTGAACTACAGGATTAAGCGTCAGATGACCAGTTTGTTCTGGAGTGTTATCTCCCTGACTCATCGCAGCCCAGCCGTGAGCAAGTTCATGCAAAGTGATGGAAAATATGACAATTACAACGATTCTGAAAAAATGAATCGGGTTTGTGATTAGTGTTTCGATAAACATACGTTACTAAATTTTGGTAATGCCCTATCTGTGTAAAATTAAAATTATTGTATAAATTTTGTCAAAAACACTACTTAAAATACCACTGTAATTTTTGGTATATTTTATAAATTAAAATTTACTACTTTTATTAATCTCAGTTGATTTTATAGCTTAAAAAAAAGTAGTTCATAACACTTTAAGGATTTGAAAACCTGAGAATAACTACGTATTTATTTTATTTTTTAGTATCTAAAAACTTAATTTATTAGTTGTTGACTTATTTAAGTGTATAATAATATACTTAAGACTTGCAAAATCACAAATCACAGATAGATGAGCTGTATTTGTGTCTAACTGCATCTATAGTTTTATGTTTCTCTGACTCAAAACAGAGTCGCTATTGTCTTGTTATTTGGGTATATCATGCAAAGTTAATTTTATTACCTGATATAGCAATAGATTTACTAATAATCTTTAAGAAAATTACGCAGAAATCAGCTTCAATGAGACAATCTGACCTAATCTTCTCAACCTAAAGGAAGACATGAACGATCGCACAAAGGCTCTCCAGGCTCTCGCGGCTGAACGTTGGCGGGTATCCCTGATTCTCAGCGGAGCCATGATGTTTATTTACTTCGGCTTTATCCTATTAATCGCGTTCAATAAGCCCCTGCTGGGGTCATTAGTAGTTCCTGGACTCAGCCTGGGAATTTTACTAGGAGCGCTGGTAATTGTCTCAGCATGGGTATTAATTTTTATCTACGTGCGTTGGGCAAATAGTAGTTACGACGACCAAATAGCCAGGCTGACACGCAAATGAAGAGTGCTGAGTAATACTTAAATCATTTAGCACTCAGAACTGAGTAAGGTAAATTAGCTATTAGCAATTTCTAGTCCCAAATTCAAAATACTAAACCAAAAAAAGCATGAATAGTGTGTGGTTCGATTTGCCACTGGCGGCAGATATTACTAGTCTTGGTAAGTTTAACCCGTTGGCGATCGCTTTCTTTTTTCTGTTTGTTGTAAGTTCTCTAGGCATTACCTATTGGGCCGCAAAGCTCACCAAAAATACAGCACAGTTCTATACAGCTGGTGGTAAAATCAGCGGTTTCCAAAATGGGCTGGCCCTAGCTGGAGACTTTATGAGTGCAGCTAGTTTTTTAGGTATCACTGGGCTGGTGGCACTCAACGGCTTTGACGGCTTAATTTATTCTATCGGCTTCTTGGTGGGCTGGCCGATTGTTATGTTTCTAATTGCCGAACCACTACGAAACTTAGGTAAATACACTTTTGCCGATGTAGTGGCTTTTCGCTTGCAGCAAAAACCTGTACGTATCGCCTCTGCAATTGGAACGCTGGTAGTAATTAGCTTTTACTTAATTGCCCAGATGGTAGGTGCTGGAGAACTAATCAAACTACTGTTTGGCTTTGATTATGAATTAGCTGTGGTCATCGTCGGTTGTGTGATGATGGCTTATGTGATTTTTGGCGGGATGATTGCCACCACCTGGGTACAAATTATCAAAGCAGTTTTGTTACTTGGCGGAACTGTTTTACTAGCTATCTTAGTACTGGCACGATTTGGCTTTAACCCGATCGCTCTTTTCGCTGCTGCATCTGAAAAGTATACAGGTGTATTAGCTCCGGGCAAACTGGTTTCCGATCCCTTTGATGCTATCTCCTTGGGGATGTCGTTGATGTTCGGCACTGCTGGATTACCACACATTCTGATGCGTTTCTACACAGTACCCGACGCCAAAGCAGCGCGGCTCTCTGTTACTTATGCCACAGCTATTATTGGCGTTTTTTATCTCCTTACCTTCATTCTGGGCTTTGGAGCGATGGTACTAGTAGGTCAAGATGCCATTAAGCAAATTGGTACTGGTGGTAATATGGCTGCGCCGATGTTGGCAGAATTTCTCGGTGGTGATGCTTTCTTAGGTTTTATTGCCGCTGTTTCTTTTGCAACGATTTTGGCGGTTGTCGCTGGGTTGACACTTTCAGGTGCAGCTGCATTGTCTCATGATTTGTGGGTAAATGTAGTGCGATCGGGTCATGCTGACGAGTCAGAACAACTAAAGGTGGCTCGCGGTGCAACAATGCTTTTGGGGTTAGTGGCAATATTCTTGGGTATCTTGTTTAAAGGGCAAAATGTAGCTTATATGGTAGGTTTAGCATTTGCGATCGCTGCGAGTGCAAACTTCCCAGCCTTGCTCTTATCCATGCTTTGGCGACGCTTCACAACCAATGGTGCAGTTGCAAGTATGTTAGTAGGAACTGTCTCTTCTTTAGTGCTGATTTATTTGTCACCTACTATTCAGGTAACAATTCTCAAGCACGCTTCTGCACCCTTTCCCCTAAAAAATCCTGGATTAATCAGTATCCCACTGGCGTTTATTGTGGCGATTGTCGTTTCACTATTGAGTACTGAACAGCTGGCACAGGAAAAATTTGCAGAAGTTGAAGATCGCATTCACATTGGTTCTGGGATGTGATTTTGTCATTTGTCATTTGTCATTGTGTAAAGAGGCAGAGGCGCAGGGAAAAGGTTACAGAGGAGAGGAATTTCCCCTCTGCTCCAATACGGTTCAGATAAGCATTTTTCACTTTCCTTATGATCTGGGTAAAGGGTAAGGGGTAAAGGGAAAGGATGTATTCAAAACCTTTTCCCTTTCCCCTTTCCCCTTTAACCAAACCGTATTGCCCCCTGCTCCCCTGCTCTCTGCCCCCTGCCTCTCTGCTACTGTCCAAGTTCTTTGATGTTATCCATCACTTGTTGGTATAAGTCGTTGTTACCTTGACTTTGAAAAATACTTGCTGCTTGTTGTAAGTCCTTGAGTGCCCCCTGTTTGTCTCCATTGGTGGCGCGGGCATTTCCTCGGTTATTGTAGGCAGGGGCAAAGTTACGATTGAGGCGAATGGCTTGATTGTAATCTGCGATCGCACCCTTGGGATCTCCATTGGCAGCACGAGCATTTCCTCGGTTATTATAGGCGATCGCATATTTGGGGTTAAGGAGAATCGCTTGATCGAGATCGTCTATTGCCCCTTTTTTGTCTCCATTGGTGGCGCGGGCATTTCCTCGGTTATTGTAGGCTTCGGCATAGTTGGGATTCAGGCGAATCGCTTCACTGTAATCTTTAACTGCTTCTCTGTTGTTTCCCAGTGAGGCGCGGGCATTTCCTAAGTTATTGTGGGCTTCGGCGTCGTTAGGGTTGATGCGGAGTGCTTGATTGTAATCTGCGATCGCTTTTTCTTTGTCTCCCAAATCAAAGTAAGCTAATCCTCGCGCATTGTAGGCAGCGCCATACTGAGAATTTTGACTAATTGCCTTACTATAAGAAGCGATCGCAGCTTGCAAGTCGCCGTTTAAATGCTGATTCTTTCCCTGAAGATAAAATTCCCCGCCTCTGGATGTTGTAGCTGAACCACGGCTAGGTTGACTAACTCCTATTTCTGTTACTAATACATTGTCATTCTTACTACAAGAAATGCTGCTAGTTGCTGTCAATGTAGTAAAAATAGCTATGGTAAATAAAGTATTTACCCTTGTTCGCTTTTGCCCAAATAAACGCCGTCTCATAAGTTAATATAAACTGCCATAATACCTGAATGGAATTAGTACCAAAATCTATATTTTAATTCTTTAACTCAATAACTATTCTAACTTTTGATAGTCCTTTCAAGTTAATTGACAAATTTCCCTAATATTTTATAGATTTCTCAGATAAGGGAGGAGGAAAGAATTATGAAATTTCAATATTTATTCTTCACAATAACTATATCAATTCTGACATTTGTAGCCTGATGAACAATTTACTCATCCTCAGCTTCACTCTCCTGAGTTTTGGGAATTAGCCGCCAAGAGGTGTTTTTGTCAATATCTACAGATAATTGTTCCAGATTTTCCCCTAAATCTTTTTGGAGTTTCTGAGTTAGTGTAATCGGAAAATCGAAATTAATACCTTGAGTTTGTGCTAGCTTTGCCAATTCTGTAAATGCAGCTTTGATTGTAGTCCGTTCATAACTAGTCAGCTTATAATCATAAGTTTCTGATATATCCTGAGCCTGCATAGCTTTTTTTATACGTTCTTGCAAATGCTCAAATTCTGAATTCAACAACTTCCATTGCTGCTCAACTTGCGAGTATCTAGCACTTAGCGAGCTTAAGTCTTCCATTGCAGGTTCGGGACTGGCTTGGGCTTGTAAGCCTAACAAGTTTAGGTGAATTTGAGCAAGATAAATGCAATCTAGGTAAGCATACTCTATCTGTTCTTCAGTCAGAGGGCGTTTTGCCCAATCGCTTTTTTGTTCTTGTTTATCGATATTATTAAAGCTACAAAGTGCTGTAGCTATAGTCTTGAGTTGGTAGTTGGGTAATGGCAAAAGATAATAGGGAATTTTTTTGGCCATTTCCAAAGTGCAAGTAATATTTTTGGCTTTCTTACTACCGAGAAATTTTAGATCGTAACTCGCGTTGTGAAAAACCTTTTCAATGGCAGAATTTATCATAATTTTATCAATAAATTCAGCTATAATATTAGGCTGGTCTAATACATCTAAAAGATAGACGCGATCGCCACTCATATCTTGAGGATTATCTAATACCTGAATCAGCGATAATCGAGGATTACGACTTTTATAGTCAGCAACTTCTGTATCTATCCACAGTGTTTTAGCGTTTGTATATTCAGCGACAATGGCACGAATTTCGCTAGCCGAAGTAAGGTAGGGCATTGACTAATATTTCCTGATATTTAAGGCATTGTAAGTAAGCCATAGTTTTATAAAGTAACATTTTGTTGGTAAGTTTGCTGACACAGAATTGCAAAAAGGCTGAAGTTTGAAATTCGTCATAAACATCGCCAAATTGACTTAAATCTGATAACATCGAGTCACTACTGTAGAGTGGCATAGTCTACCATCAAAAGAGCTACTCAGCATCTACCTTAAAGTCATAGAGAGCCACAGACTGTGTGTAAAGCCATCCTGGTTAGCAGCCGTCAGAAAAATTGAATTGACATTTCTCAAAACCGGATTGCAAAATCTTAGCTTCAAGAAATCGTCCAAATTTCAATTTTCAGTAACCTGAGCTATTGCTGAAGCACTTTTGCTACTTCACTTTTAATTGTTTTTTTTAAATTTGCTCCTCACCATGACACACACCTCAATTAACCGCTTCAAGTACTCAATTCGGAGATAAATAATGAAAAAACTAATTCTATTGGTAGTTAGTAGCATTTTGGTAGTTGGTACTTTTGGCTGCCAAGAGGCTCCTAAAACTGGTTCAGAAACTCCTAGCACAACTAATGAAGCTGCTCAAGTACCAGCAAAACCAGCTTCGCAGACAAATCAAACTGCCAAAGTTCCAGAAACACAAGCTACTCCTTTAGCAGCTAATACAGGTACGAAAGTTAAAACCGATGCTGAAAAAACGGCAGCAACAAAAGCTAAGAGCGATTTAAAAACTGAAGTTAGCGCAAAGTTGAATAAAGGTTTACCAGGTAACAAGTTACAAGTTGAAAACAAAGAGGGTGAAATTATCCTCAAAGGCACGGCGGCTTCTGTTGAAGAACTCAAGAAAGCTGAAACCTTAGCTAAAGAAGTTCAAGGTGTGAAGACAGTGAAGGTAGAAGCGAAGGTTGATACTGTAAAAAAGCCATAAAAGAATAACTGAAGCTTTCAGTTAGCATTGGCATGAAAGCCAAATAGAGACTTACACAGATGTAAGTCTCTGTTTTTGCTATAGCTATTTTCAGATAAATAGATGATGTGGTGGGGCATTGGTGTCAACTTAACGTGAAACCACTTGTCCGCCGGGAATTGAAATTCCCGTCTCATAGCTCAAGTCATCTGAAGATGACTAAATATCGCCAAAAATCTCCAGTCTACTGAAGTAGACTTAAGCCTATTAGCTCGGAAATTTATTTCCGGGCGGGCATGGAAGCCAATAGTTAAGCTATTTCCAGCTTAAGTTGACACCAATGGTGGTGGGGCTACTCCTACTACTATAGGTTAATAGTTAAAGTCTATAAAAAAGACTGAAAAGTGGTTTCAGTCTACTTGAGTAGACTGAAATTTAGCTATGGCTTATTTATAATTAATCCTATTTTCATCTTTGACTTCCATTATTTGAACCTCGATAAATTCGCTCCATTTGCTCAGGAGAAAGTCGTCTCATTGGAAACCACTCAAATGGAGAAACAGACTGTTTCTCATAAGGTTGAACATCATCCTGCTGGTTTTTAGGTGAACGCATTACTACATTGGTATTTGGAACCTGACTCCTGAACGACTCATCTATTTCTGATTCTAGAAGCTCAGTTTGAGGTAAAACATAAGCGTGCTTCTGGGGATCGTATGCGAAAACTTCTCCTGTTTCAATGTGATAAATCCAAGCATAAATGCTGAGTTCTCCCCGATAGAGCTTAGAGTGAATCACTGGATATGTCCGCAAATTCTCAATTTGAGTAAGAACATTTTCGGCAATCATAATCTCTAGCAGTTCTTCTCCGTCGCAGTCACTGTAGTGATCTATAACTAGCCTTCGAGTTGCTTCTGCATATTTAAGCCAATCATGTACAAGCGGCATTTCATCGCTGAGATTGTGTAACTTCATTAATCCTTTCATTGCACCGCAATGAGAATGACCACAAATAATAATTTGGCGGACATCTAAGGCTTGAACAGCATATTCAATTGTCGCACCTTCACCGCCATTACTTGCCCCATACGGAGGGATAATGTTACCTGCATTGCGAATGACAAATAATTCACCAACTTGGGCTTGTGTAATTAAATTTGGATCGAGACGCGAATCAGAACAGGTAATAAATAATACTCTGGGCTTTTGACCATGTGAAAGTTGCTCAAACAATTTTTGATGTGTCGAAAAATAGCTAGATTTAAATTCGCGCAGACCTTTAATTAATCTCTTCATTACTAAGTTCTATAAATATTTGGGGATTAAGAACAAATCACAGACATCAGATTGAGGTAGTAAAGAGGGCTTTCTTTCTACGTTTTTCCAATTGTAAAGATTACTATATTATAAATTAATTTGGTGCTTTTAATATCCTCTACCATTTGGTTGAGTTGCTTTTTTCTCTTGCTCCACCCTGTTCCTTCGCAGATCGTATTACTGTGTGAGGATGCCTTGAGCCTATTTCAAACTAGTTATATATATCTTGAGATAAAAATGCGATCGCTTTGTTGTCACGATCGACCGAGGATGATAGATCCAGAATAGATGATTCAAACTATACCAACTGATTCTCCTTCGCACTTAAAATATCCTAAGCTCGCGTCTGGTTGAATAGTTGTAATTAAGACTGACGCAAAGACACGCAAACACAGAAATTTTTGGATCACGAGTAATTAGTTAGACATGATATTATCTGCTCTGGGAAAATTTTGATGGTCAGTTTGCGACATCAAAATTTTTGCCGTACACTGAGCGATCGCCTGCGGTAAACCTTTTGGGTGAAGCTTGCAGGCTCACCGCAACGCGTTTACTATAATTTCCAATTCTCCGCCTTACCCTCTTGCGAATTCTTAATTAGTTGATACACTTGTTCTTCATTAGCCCAGGGAACCAGCGCCTATGGTGCACATCAAGCGCGTGGAACTTACGAACTTCAAATCCTTCGGTGGCACTACTTCCGTCCCTTTGCTACCGGGGTGTACTGTCATATCTGGGCCAAATGGTTCGGGTAAGTCTAATATCTTAGATGCACTGCTCTTTTGCCTGGGACTCTCCAGTTCTAAGGGAATGCGAGCCGAACGCTTACCGGATTTGGTAAATAACACTCAAACGGCTAAAGGACGTGCTTCGATTGAGGCTAGCGTCACGGTGACATTTGATTTATCGGATGAAATTTCACACAAAGACGCAAAGGCACAAAAGCAGGAAGTAGAGGAAGTAGAGGAAGCAGGGGAAGTAGAGGAAGTAGGGGAAGCAGGGGAAGCAGGAGAAGCAGGGGAAGCAGAGGAAGTAGGGGAAGAAAATCTAAAATCCAAAATCGCTCGACTGAGCGAAGCCGAAGCCCAAAATCGCTCGACTGAGCGAAGCCAAAATCCAAAATCGGCAGAGTGGAGTGTTACTAGAAGGCTACGAGTCACTCACCAAGGGACTTACACATCGAATTACTATATCAATGGTGTACCTTGCACGTTAACAGAGTTGCATGGGGAACTAAGTAATCTACGGGTTTATCCTGAAGGCTACAATGTGGTACTGCAAGGGGATGTCACCAGTATTATCTCGATGAATGGGCGGGAACGGCGGGAAATTATTGATGAATTAGCTGGGGTGGCAGCGTTCGATCGCAAAATTGTCCAAGCCAAATCAACTTTAGATGAGGTGAAGGAAAAGGAAGATAGCTGTCGGATTATCGAAACGGAATTAACTGCACAGCGCGATCGCCTTTCTCAAGATCGGGCGAAAGCTGAGAAATATCAAAAACTCCGCACAGAATTTCTCGCGAAGCAATCCTGGGAAGCTGTTTTATCATGGCGATCGCTACAAGCACAACAAGAAAAATTAGTTCACGAAATTCAAACAGGCGATCGCAATTTTACTGAACTCACTACCCAACTCACCAACTTAAATTCCGAAATCGTCCAAAAAACTGCTGAACTGGAACAACTCAATGCCCATGTGAAAGCGTTGGGAGAAGAGGAACTTTTGGCGGTACAATCTACCCTCGCCACCCAAGAAGCAGAACGTAAACAACTCCAGCGTCAGCTAACGGAATTACAAACAGCTTCCCAAGAAACCGCCAAACGTCTGACTCAAACTCAGCAAGAGATTCAAAAACACCGTCATTCCCTAGAAGAAATTGCCGAAACACAGGTTGTAGAGGGGCAATCTATTGTCTATTGTCAGCAACAAAGAGATGAAACACAGCAAGCCTTAGAAACCTCCCGCGAAGCCGCCGCAGAAATCGCCTCGGCTTCAGAAGCCTGGGTGCAGCAACAAACAGCATTCAACCGTCAAATAGAAGCTTTGCTGCACACTCTAGAACCGCAACGCACGGAACAAGCACAACTCAGAGAACGCAATAATCAGTTACAGCAGCTTATCCAAGAGCAAACCCAGTTAATTGAACGCGACGAACCCCTATTAGCAGAAAAACAAACTCAGTGTAGTGGAGTTGAAACGGAATTTAACACCTCTAGCGAACCCATCCAAAATTTAGCCCAAAATCTCTCAGCCACAGAACAAGAACTGCAAATCCAACAGGAAACTCAAAAACGGTTACTTTCCGAACAACGAGAAAAACAACGCCAGTTGGATAAAATCGAGGCGCAAGCGCAAGCACAGCAAGAAGTCCAAGGAACCCAAGCGAGTAAAGTCATTTTACAATCGGGAATGCCTGGACTTTGTGGCTTAGTTGTGCAGTTAGGAAAGGTAGAACCCCGCCATCAGCTAGCCTTAGAAATGGCTGCCGGGGGACGCTTGGGACATATCGTGGTGGAAGATGATAGTGTAGCCGCAGCAGGTATTGAACTGCTCAAACAGAAGCGTGCAGGGAGGGCGACTTTTTTACCCCTGAATAAAATTCACGCTCCCAAATTTACTCAAGATGCAACGCTGCGTTTTGCTAGTGGCTTCGTTAATTATGCTGTGAACTTAGTCGATTGCGATCGCCGTTACAAAGATGTATTTAGCTATGTTTTCGGGAACACGGTGGTATTCGCCAACCTGGAAGCGGCGCGGAAAAATTTAGGATTGTATCGCATCGTCACCTTAGACGGGGAACTTCTGGAAACTAGTGGTGCAATGACTGGTGGTAGCAACACTCAGCGTTCGGCGTTACGGTTTGGTACGGGGGAAGCAGCAGAATCTGATGAAGCGATCGCTTTAAAAAGTCGCTTAGTGGACATTGAACGGGTTTTAGAGCGTTGTACAGAAGCGATCGCTACTTTGTCAGCTAGAGCCAAAAAACTTACACAAGAATTAACAGAAGCGCGTCAAGCACGGCGAGAACAGCAGTTGCAATTGGAGCAGTTGCAAAAAGACATTAAGAGTTTAACAGCGCAATTAGAGGGGACGCGATCGCAACTCGCCCAAAACAGCGAAAAGTTAGCCACTGCTCAATCTCGATTAGAAATTTTAGAGCGGGAATTACCTGGACAAGAAAATGAGTTGCAACAATTGCGACACGCTTTAGCAGAGTTAGAAGCATCCCAAACCCCCAGTGAATGGCAACAAATCCAGGCAACCATTAAAATCCAAGAGCAACAATTGCAACAACGCGAAACAGCGTTACGGGAAGCGGAACAAAGATTAAAAAATTTAGAAAATCAGCAACAACGTTTGCAAGAAAAAATCCAAGAAGGGGAAGAGCGAATTAGCCAATATCATCGCGAACAAGAGGCGCAACAAAATCAACTAAATACCCTCAGCACTCAGCACTCAGCACTTAGCACTCTCATCACCCAAACCCGCGCCAACCTAACTCAAATGGAGCAAAATTTGGGCGAAGAGAAACAAAAACGCGACGCTACAGAACTGGAAGTGCGATCGCATCTTTTGCGTCAACAACAATTGGAATGGGAAATCCAAAAACTCCAAGAAACCCAAGAGAAGCGGCGGGAAGAACTAATTGCACTGCAAAACCAATTACGAGATGTGGGAGCAGAATTACCAAATCCCTTGCCAGAAGTTCCAGATAAAGTAGATTTAGAAGAATTACAGAAAGAATTGCGATCGCTTACCAAACGCCTACAGGCAATGGAACCTGTGAATATGCTGGCGTTAGAAGAATACGAACGCACGCAAAACCGTCTCCAAGAACTCACGCAAAAATTAGAGACACTAGAAGGGGAACGCACCGAACTACTTTTGCGGATTGAAAACTTTACCACATTGCGGCAACTTGCCTTTAAAGAAGCTTTCGATGCTGTCAACGAAAACTTTCAATCAATTTTTGCCATTCTTTCCGATGGCGACGGCTTCTTGCAACTCGAAAATCCCGAAGATCCCTTTAGCAGCGGACTGAATTTAGTTGCGCACCCCAAAGGTAAACCCGTACAGCGCCTAGCTTCAATGTCTGGGGGAGAAAAATCACTCACAGCCTTGAGCTTTATCTTTGCCCTGCAACGCTACCGTCCATCGCCATTTTACGCCTTTGACGAAGTAGATATGTTCCTAGATGGAGCAAACGTAGAACGATTAGCTAGAATGATTAAACAACAGTCACAACAAGCGCAATTTATAGTTGTTAGTTTGCGTCGTCCGATGATAGAATCAGCCGAACGCACAATTGGCGTTACTCAAGCACGAGGAGCTTACACTCAAGTTTTGGGGATTAAGTTACAATCATCCAATACATCTGCTTGAGTTTTTGTTAATAATAGTGTATAGATAAACCACGTAATGTGTGACTTTCTCTCAAACCTAACCCCCAAACCCTTCCCTACCAGGGAAAGAGAGCAAAAATCAAAGCCTCTCGTTCACTGGGATAGAGCGATGGAAGTGGGGTTACAAGAAAAAGTTGCACGTCGCGTTAAACCGGATTCGAGATCAGGACTCGGTATAGAATGACCTCCGAACAGATAATTAGGCGTTCCGACATATTAAATACCCAGGTGATTACCCGCGACAATGGCAAGCGGCTAGGCATTATCAGTCAAGTCTGGGTTGATATCGATCAACGAGAGGTTGTGGCTCTTGGTTTGCGAGACAGCCTGATCTCCATTTCGGGCATACCGCGCTATATGTACCTCAACAACATCAGCCAGATTGGTGATGTCATCCTGGTTGATAACGAAGATGTCATTGAAGATATCGAAGTTGAATCTCTCAGTAATTTGATTAACTGGGAAGTAATTACAGAAACAGGTGAAGTCTTAGGCAAAGTTCGGGGCTTCAAGTTCAACGGCGAAACTGGCAAGCTTAACTCCATAGTTATTGCTTCTTTAGGATTGCCCCAAATTCCCGATCAATTTGTGAGTACTTACGAGTTCTCTGTAGATGAAATTGTCAGCACTGGCCCCAATCGGTTGATTGTGTTTGAGGGAGCCGAAGAACGAGTAGAGCAGTTGACAGTTGGTTTACTAGAGCGCCTGGGTATCGGCAAAGCACCTTGGGAGCGAGATATAGAAGAAGAATACGGCTATACTCCACCACGCCAAGTTGCACCAGGTAATCAACTGCCTAGTGGAGTGCCATTGCAGCCACCCAGGCAAAAAGTTCGCGCTCCCGAACCCGTAGCGCGGGAAGAAGAATGGAATGAAGACTATGTGGAAGAAGAAAGGCCACAGCGTCAGGTAATGAAGGCGCGGCAGTATGAATCTATTCAATACGAAGAAGATGAGGAAGAAGATAACTGGAGCGAGGCAACAGGCAACGACAGGTATCAACAACCGCAGCCGCTAAAATATGAAGCCCAGCCCTATAACAAGCCTTATGTTGACGAATACGATGATTATGACGATGTAGACGGCGATGCTTGGGAAGATGCACCGAAGCCTGTGAATATTCCTAAGAAAGTCAAGGAAAGGCAGCCAGAATACGAAGAAGAAGGCGGATATTAATTCGTAATACTTTGGCTACGCTCAGTACAAGTTCGTAGTTCGTAATTTTCGGCTTAGATTACAAATTATTTCTCTGATAAATTCAGCCCTCTCTTTGCAAGCAATGAGGGGGCTAATTTTTTAGGATAAGTGAGGGGGTGGAGAATGCGCTATTGGCTCAAGGGTAGATATTCAATTCGATCCTGGTATTCATCCTCAAACGAAGCTTCCACAATGATGATTAATTCTTCAACAGTAGACTTCTTGCATAAGTCGGGTAAAGGGTAAGGGTTAAAGGGAAAAGGGATAGAATTAACATTCCCCTTTAACCTTTCCCCCTTTCCCGACCTCTTGCAAAAGGCACTTTTGCAAGAGACTTCATGAGCTGCGCTCACAAGGAACTGTTCATCCAACAAATACCGGATTGCCATTAGCTTTCCTGTAAATGCTTTGGAGCGTTTTCTTCCTGCATTCGCCGAAACCTCATCCTGGCAGGAGAAGGATTTCGCTGTTGTTCTTCGCGCATGGTTCGAGAAAATTCCAACCAATCTACCAGATACGCATCAACCCCTGAACGATGATGCAAGTAATACAAAATCGTGGCGTAAACCTGTTCCAATGTTACTGTATGAAATTGTTCGGCAATTTCTTCTGGTGTTTTGCAGCGATAGATATACTCGTAAAGAATGCTCTCAATCCCAATGCGGGTTCCTTTGAGTCGAATGTCATCTGGTGCAAGGGTGTTGAAATACTCTTCCAGTTTCATAAAGCAAGACCCCACGAATGAACATTCCACTTCAATCATAGAAGAACAAACGCTCAAACAGTGTGTAACTAATTAGTTAAGTGTTCAGAAACTCACTAAAAACTGCTAGCGTCAAACAAAGTAAAATATCGTTGTGGACTTTCGAGCTTGAAAACCCGTTCTAATTACTGGCAGTTGCTGCCTTATATACAACTCCAGTGGCAAACCATTACCAAGGGACTTATTGGTATCTTAGGATACGTGCTGGCGACTTTAGTATTAATTAATCTTGCCGGGAAATTGGCAATTCCCTTTGCCCAAGGTAATGTAGTCGCGATCGCTCAAATAACTGGCAGTTGTGCTTTAGTATTTCTTGTTAGAGGATTGTTTCAGTCTATACAAGATATGTACATGGCGAAAGCTGCTTTGCGAGTTGCTTTTCATCTCCGCCAGCAAGTCTACGCACATCTTCAAAAGCTAAATCTCAGCTATTTTGAAACGGCAAAAGCTGGTGATTTATCTTACCGCCTCACCGAAGATGTTGACCGCGTTGGCGAAGTGGTAAATAAAGTATTTCACGACTTTATCCCCTGTATTTTGCAGTTGCTAGCAATTCCAATTTACATGATTTACCTAAATTGGCAACTGACACTAGCAACGGTGATAATTGCCCCACTCATGGGTATTTTAGTCGGCTGGTTTGGCGAACGGTTACGCAAGTATTCCTTAAAAAGTCAAAATCGAGTGTCGGGTTTATCAGCCATTCTCGCGGAAGTTTTCAACGGGATTCGTTTGGTACAGGCTTTTGCTGCCGAAAATTACGAAATCGCCCGCTTTGGCGATGAAGCTGAACGCAGTCTCAAAGCCAAATACTCAGCCGAACGTCTGAAAGCAATTCAGATTCCGATCATCGGATTTCTGGAAGCCTTAAGTGCGTTATCGTTACTGATTGTGGGAGCTTGGCAAATTTCCCAAGGTAACTTGACAGTGGCGAATTTTTTCAGTTATCTGGCGGCGGCGGCGTTGTTAATCGATCCCATTGGTCATACTACTAACAACTACAACGAATTTAAGCAGGGTGAGGCATCTGTTGACCGCGTTTTTGAATTGATGGCAATTCAGCCAACGGTAATCGAAAAGACAAATGCGATCGCTCTCCCTCCAGTCAAAGGCAAAGTAGAATATCGTCATATTTCCTTTGCCTATAAACCAGGTGAACCTGTATTAAAAGATATCAGTTTATTGGTATCGCCAGGTGAAGCGATCGCACTTGTGGGTGCTTCTGGTGCTGGTAAAACCACATTTGTGAATCTTTTACCCCGTTTTTACGACCCCGAAGTTGGTCAAATATTCATTGACGATGTTGATATTCGGGATGTGAAGTTGCATAGTCTGCGGCGACAAATTGGGATTGTTCCTCAAGAAACCATCATGTTTTCGGGGACGATTGCTCAAAATATCGCCTTTGGACAATATATTTTTGACATAAAAGCAGTTAAAGAGGCGGCGAAAATTGCTAATGCCCATCAATTTATTAGCCAACTACCAGAAGGTTATAAGACTTGGGTAGGCGAACGTGGGGTAAACTTATCTGGTGGACAGAGACAAAGAATTGCGATCGCTCGTGCTGTTCTGCTCAATCCCCAAATCTTGATTCTTGATGAGGCGACATCAGCATTGGATTCCGAGTCAGAAGCGTTGGTACAGGAAGCGCTAGAAAGATTGATGGAGAAACGGACAGTGTTTATTATTGCTCACCGTTTATCGACAGTGAGAAGGTGCGATCGTATTTTAGTTCTCGAACAAGGACAAATTGTCGAATCGGGAACCCATGAAGAATTATTAGCCTTAGAGCGTCGCTATGCGCGGTTTTATGCCCAGCAGTTTAGTTAGAGGTAGGGGAAGTTTGAGATTTTGAGACAACCGAATTAGTTTTTGAGTTCACAAAATCGGTTTTTGAGCTAGAAGAATGAGTATCTATGTATTCAATACCCAATACTGTCATACCAAATACTTCCATCTTCCATAATGGTATTACTAAAAATAGCCTTACGAATGTTATAAAAGCCTTCGACCGAACGCAAATCGGCATTGCTGAAGTTAGCACCATCGAAAGAGGAGTGGTTCACGAAAGCATCCCTAAGAATAGCATGGCTGAAATTAGCGCCATCAAAACCGCATTGGTACATTTCGGCTCTGCTCAAGTTGGTATTGACAAAGGAAGTATTGATGAAGTTAGCTTGACCACCTCTAGCCTCGCTCAAATTAGCGCCGTTAAGGATAGCTTCATTCAACTGAGTTCCTTCCATATAAGCTCCCCTGAGATTAGCACCACTGAGATTGGTATTGTCCAAGTGAGCAGCTTCCAAAAAGGCTCCTTCCAAGTTGATCCCACTCAGGTCAGCCCCACTCAGATCGACCGCTCTCATGAATAAACCAGTTCTGCTGCAATTAACACTCCAAGCGAAGTTTCTTTCTCCCGCTTCATACCTATCCAACATTTCTTCAATATCCATAAGGGACTTCCAAGAAATAAATTATCCATCTTGTGGAGTGGGCATCTTTCCATTGGTGTCAAGTTAAAGCAGATGCCCAAATGTCAAGCGACCTTGAGGCGTTGCGTCGGTGTCGCTGACGAACAGCTTTAACCAATCCCAT
>NZ_JBALDN010000099.1:0-32012 GCF_036917375.1 Nostoc sp. | reverse complement strand
TGCATCTAATTTCTTCTGCTCTTTTAGGGCATTGCCGAGATTGTTGTAAGCATAAGCATCGTTAGGGTTGAGTTGAATCGCTTTTTGGTAGGCGGCAACTGCTGCATCTAATTTCTTCTGCTCTTTTAGGGCATTGCCGAGATTGTTGTAAGCATAAGCATCGTTAGGGTTGAGTTGAATCGCTTTTTGGTAGGCGGTAACTGCTGCATCTAATTTCTTCTGGTCACTCAGGGCAACGCCGAGATTGTTGTAAGCATAAACATCATTAGGGTTGAGTTGAATCGCTTTTTGGAAGGCGGCAACTGCTGCATCTAATTTCTTCTGGTCACTCAGGGCATTGCCAAGATTGTAGTAAGCATTAGCATAGTTAGGGTTGAGTTGAATTGCTTTTTGGAAGGCGGCAACTGCTGCATCTAATTTCTTCTGCTCTTTTAGGGCATTGCCGAGATTGTTGTAAGCATAAGCATCGTTAGGGTTGAGTTGAATTGCTTTTTGGAAGGCGGCAACTGCTGCATCTAATTTCTTCTGGTCATACAGGGCAATACCGAGATTATAGTAAGCAGTAGCATAGTTGGGGTTGAGTTGAATTGCTTTTTCGTAGGCGGCAACTACTGCATCTAATTTTTTCTGTCCATACAGCACATTACCTAAACCGTTGTAAGCAATGGCTAAGTTGGGGTTAATTTGCAAGGCTTTATTGTGAGATGCTAATGCCTCCTCTAATTTTCCTTGAGCATTTAGCACGTTCCCTATACCCACGTAAGCTTCGGCATCATTAGGGTTGAGTTGTAATGCTTTCTGGTGCGCTGCTAACGCTGCATCTAATTTTCCCTGTCGCCTTAAAGCATTACCCAAATTGTTATAAGCTTTGACATTATTGGGGTCAACTTGTAAAACTTTACGCCAAATTGTCTCTGCTTGGGAATTATTACCCACCGATTCGGCAGTATCACCTTGTTTAAATAGCTGTTCTATATTGTTTTGAGCAAATACAAGCTGGGGTGTGGTAGCCAGAGATAGAGTTAAAAATAAAGTAGTAAATATACGGCTGTGCATAATATTTTTTAAACTAGCTGAGATTTTATGCTTGTTTTATTTGTGTTCATTGACTTTTTCAGTAGGGTTAATGCTCCAAGTAAGTAGTTGTTTTTGAACTTCAGACATCGGATAAGCCAAATCTCGGTCTTCACCTTTTCGGGCGAAGACGATGCCTAAAAGTTGATTTTGCGAATCTATTACAGGACTGCCAGAATAACCAGGTTTGAGTGCAGCTTGAGATATTTCTAATTGCTGGTTTTGATAGCTGATTTGTCCTGATTGCATAGACCAAGATTTATCTTCACCTCTTTGGGCAGAATGACCGATAATCCGAATGGGCATTTTTGGAGCGATCGCACTTGAGGAGATAGATAAGGGTTGGATATCTTCTGGCAGTTTACCAATAACTTCTAAAACCGCTAAATCGAGTTCTTTGTCTGTAGTAATTTTGAATAGCTTGGCATCTCGCCGCATTCGCACTCGGTTTGATGGCGGTGAACTGAAAAATTCCACTTGGATATTTTTACCTTGTTCATAGCCATCAAAAATGACATGACGATTAGTGAGGATTAATGTGCGATCGCCTTCTCGCTGAATTATGACACCAGTGCCGATCTCTGTTCCCTGGCGATCGCTGTTAAAAAACTCCGCAGTGATCAGAACTACAGAACGCTTAACGGCTACAGTTGGATCATTCTTAGGCAACCATTGGCGATCGTCTTCTACGCTTGCTAGTTTATTTTGTTGCTCTGTCCATAACCGCCTTGCTTCTCTATTATTGTTCCTGGCATAGGAAAAATTGGGGTCAAGTTCCTCTGCCTTGTCAAAATGTTCTATAGCTTCTTTAAATTTTCCTTGCTGTTGGAATATCCAACCTAAATTATTATTAGCCAGAATATGAGTAACTGGAATTTCACTATCTTGTGGTAATTTTAGAGCTTTTTCGTAGGCAGCAACGGCTCCTTCTAATTTTTTCTGCTGCCTCAGAATAAGTCCGAGATTGTACAGGGTATTGCCGAGATTGTAGTAAGCATCAGCAAAGTTAGGGTTGAGTTGAATCGCTTTTTGATAAGCAGCAACGGCGGCATCTAATTTCTTCTGCTGTCTTAGGGTATAGCCGAGATTGTAGTAAGCATTAGCAAAGTTAGGGTTGAGTTGAATCGCTTTTTGATAAGCAGCGACGGCGGCATCTAATTTCTTCTGCTGTATCAGGGTATAGCCGAGATTGTAGTAAGCATCAGCATAGTTGGGGTTGAGTTGAATCGCTTTTTGATAAGCAGCGACGGCGGCATCTAATTTCTTCTGCTGTATCAGGGCATTGCCAAGATTGTAGTAAGCATCAGCAAAGTTGGGGTTGAGTTGAATTGCTTTTTGGAAGGCGGCAACTGCTGCATCTAATTTCTTCTTATCACTCAGGACATTACCGAGATTGTTGTAAGCAGCAGCATAGTTGGGGTCAAGTTGAATTGCTTTTTCGAAAGCGGCAACTGCTGCATCTAATTTATTCTGTCTAGACAGTGCAATGCCAAGATTACTGTAAGCAGTCGCCAACTTAGGTTCAAGTTGCAAAACTTTACGCCAAATAATTTCTGCTTGGGAGCTGTTACCCATTGTTTCGGCAGCGTTGCCTTGTTGAAATAGCTGCTCAATATTGTTTTGAGCAACTACAAACTGCGGTATGGTAGCCAGAAATAGAGTTAAAAATAAAGTAGTAAATATACGGTTGTGCATAATCATGCTCATACGTTAAATGATTTTATCAGGACTTACCTGAAAATCGCTAAAAACCAGATTAATTTTTGATAAATACTCGTGAACGAGTTTTTGAACTCCATTAATGAACCTCAAAGCTTCATTAATGAGTCTTTGATACTCGTGAATGAGTCTTTGAACTCCATTAATGAAGTAAAATGGGCGGTTATTCAATATAATCCTAAAGACGCGATAAATTGCCGTCTCTACAGAAGGACTGGTTCTTGTAAAGACGGCGATTTATCGCGTCTCTTGCCTTAACCGAACAGTATTGGGTAGTTATTCTCAAAGGAAAATTAGACTTGAGAGCAGTTGTTCAGAAAAACAGCTTGGCCGCCTTGCTCAAGAGATACAGTCAGAGCAGCAAGAATTTCTACTAACTCAGTGCCTACCCAGCCAGACGAAATCTCTGAGGGAGTATTGTTGAGAATTGAGACAACAAAGGAGGAGCAAACTCGCCCCAATGGTTCTCCTGACTCTAATTCCAGCGCTATCTGTCTTTGATTCACAGGAATAAATTGATTCCCCTGCTGTTCAAACTCACCATGTAGCAGGGTTAAGGGTGATGATATTGACATTTCATCAAAAATCAAGCTGCCAAGACTACCCACAATCCCCAACCGTCGCTGTTTATCAGAATTCAGCCAACACAAGTGAATATAAGCTTGAAAGCCATCTGGATATGTGAGTGTTAACCATACTAAATCAGCCAAACCTTGAGGTACAGAATCTGTATATGGACTCACCTCTGCTCCCCTGCTCCCCTGCTCCCCTACTCCCTGTAACCACACCGTACCCGTTGCTTGTACTTGCACAGGAATTTGATCCAGCCAAGCGTTAAAGATCGCAATATCGTGAATAGCTAAGTCCCAAAGCGCATCAACATCTTGCCGGACAGGCCCTAAATGGGTGCGGGTGGCGTAGCCATAGCGTAAATCACCTAATTTACCCGCTTGTACTACAGTTTTTCCTTGCTCAACAGCTGGGTGAAATAAATAAGTATGGTCAACAGTTAGTATTAAATGATGCTGTTCTGCTAACTGGCAAAGTTCCCGACATTCTGTTGGATTGAGAGTTAGGGGCTTTTCTGCCAAAACATGGTATCCCTTTTGGAGAGAGTCTTTAATTAAAGCATAGTGGGTGGTAGCAGGAGTTGCGATCGCCACTCCTGTCAACCCTGGCACTGTCTTTAAATCCTGCCACTGAGTTGTTAATAGTACATTATTTTCTAAGTTAAACTGCTGCTTGACCGCCGCTAATCGTTCTGGATGAGGGTCGACTACAGCAACTACATTTACTTGAGGATGTGCTAAAAAATTCCGCAACAGATGCACTCCCCAACGCCCAACTCCGATAACAGCAATATTAATTTTATTTGTCATTAGTTATTAGTCATTTGTCATTTGTCATTTGTCATTTGTATACAAAGGACGAGGGACAAATGACCACTGACAATCAACTGATTATCGACTAATCCCCCTGATTTTAAGATCGGGGTATTTGCGGATTAGGAATTGCTAAAAAAGCTACTTTAGCTGCGGCTTGTTCGGCAGTTTTGATCGATCGCCCCTTACCTTCTCCAAGTTTGTTTCCGTGCAGCCACACTTCAGCTATGAAACGTTCTTGATTGCGATGTGGTTGAGTGACTTCTACAACCCGATACTCTGGTAAAACTTTAAATTGCGCCTGAGTCCATTCTTGGAGAGCAGCTTTGTAATTAAGTCTGGCAGGATCGAGGCGAATTTCTGTTGCTAGTTGGTGAAAGTGGGGATCTAGCCAAGAGCGAATCAATTCCAGATTTTGAGTACTTAAGTAAAGCGCACCCAAAACTGCTTCAAAAGCATCTGCCAATCGTGACTCTAGACCAACTTTATCGGCGGTAGCACTACCAGCAACTAGTAAGTATAACTCCAAACCATAAACTCTGGCTAATTGGGCGAGAATGCGATCGCTCACCAACACCGAACGAATTGCCGCAAAATCCCCTACTGGACAATCGGGATAATTTTCCCATAACACAACAGCCGACACCAGGCGCACCACTGCATCGCCAACAAATTCCAGCTGTTCATAATTTGCTGAATCAGAGACAGTGGGATGAGTTAGCGCTAAATCTAGCAATTCCCACTTTATAGGTGCTTCTAGCGACAAACCAAATTTTTGGACTAAACTTTCAAGTTGCCGTTGACGGCGTGGATAGGCAAGGGGCATTGCATGATAAGGGGAAGGGGGCGGGGGGCGGAAGGGGCGGAGGGGTAGGGGAAGCAGGGGAAGCTATCTATATTTATATTCTTAAAGTTCTTGGACTATTACTCTAACAACTTTTTGTTACTTCTCTCTATCTAGCTTCTCTTGGATCGCTTGACGGCAAAATTCAGGAGGATCGTCTTTAGCTTTTACTTCTTGCTTCATTTCCTTGGTGACACGAAAATTCAATTGTTCGGTTAATTCCTTGCTTGGTTGGTTTCCAAAATTTTCAGGTTTACCCTTAGCTTTAGCCATTTATATAGAAACGTAAATATAGCTTGAAGTCGATGTTAACAACGGAATAGAGTTTAGTTCGGTGGTGTTCGTGTCTTGCAAACTAGTTCACCACCGATTCCCACTTTTACAAGAGGTAACTCTATTTTATGTTTACGCGCACAGAATTAGAAGTCAAAAGCTTGAGAGCGTTACGCGATTTATGTCTGATACAGTACGGCATCCAAGCAATAGGAAACCCTGCTGATAAGGCATCATACATTAATGCACTCCTGACTTTTCCTGTTATAGCCTGCAAGCAAGTATCAGAAAATAAAGGATTGAAGTCTCCTATGCTTTCTCAAGTAGAAGCGCTAGAAGCGACATTAGAAGCTATGGGAACACCGACACCAGAGCAGTCAGCATTGCTCAAGGTGACGATGGAGGGGAGGAAACTAGAGTATCCAGCACGGTACAGTCAAGAGAAACTGTTTGGACTCTATCGGGTTAAATGGCATTTGGATACAGCATTAGAGATATTGGGAATGCTTTAGATAAATTAGCGATGTCTACGACGAGCTTCTCTACGAGACGCTACGCGTAGCAAGATCCCAAAGGGTACGCTTACGCACAAAACCCGTACAAAAAATAATAGAGTACAAACCGTGAAAGGTTCATACTCCATTAAAGGGGAGAGAGCAGGACATAAGCCGGGTTCTGTTCTCTTGCGAGGGCAGTTATCTATCTGGGACGTTTGTTACCAAACGCCTCAAGCGGCTCTCATTGAGCGGAACTGGTAAAAGACCAACCGTAGTTCCTATCGCCTTGCTCCCAACCGGGGTTTACCGAGCCAGCACCTCTCGATACTGCTGGTGCGCTCTTACCGCACCTTTGCACCCTTACCAAACAATTTTGAATTTTGGATTTTGGATTTTAGATTCAATCCAAAATTTAAAATCTAAAATCCAAAATTGTTTGGCGGTATCTTTCTGTGGCACTATCCTCACGATCGCTCGCACTGGACGTTATCCAGCAAGTTTGGTCTTTCGGGAGTCCGGACTTTCCTCAAACCAGTGACTATGACTGATCTGCAACCGCCTGCGCCTACTCTCTCCTTAGATCCAGTGTAATCTTTGAAAGTCCCTAGTATGTTGACAAGGCATTACTTTTTTTTATTCCAAGGTAGAGCGTAAGTCCAAGGTAGTTTCCTAACTGTGAAAGGACAATTGATAATACTAATGGGAGGAAAATCACGACCTGGAGCTAGACCTAAACGTACTTCAGATATCCTAAGCACCAGTTGCAGAGAAAAATCCAACTCTTTTTTTCTGTTAAAAAAGTCGTTGTACAACTTTTTTTGCCCTTTTTGTAGCCCACCGATATCAATTAGTGGTTTTTTTGCTAAATAGGTTCCAGCTACTTGATCGCGCTGGAAAACATCTTCTGCTGTCACTGTTTCAGAAAGTGTTTTCCTGGGAGCAATCAGGCTAGGACTTTGGGGTACTGCTAAGTCGCGGGTTAAGTCTGGTGATTTCCGAATTACGCGGCGCGATTGCTTACTATGTTCAACAACTAAAGAACTGTTATCCCAGTCAACGTATAGGGCAACATTATCCGATTTATTTTCGATACTAATTCCTAAATCTTTCAAATCGTCAATTGGGTATGAGGATTTGAGTTTAAAGGAAATTCCAATTTTATCATCGAGATTTTGTTCTTTGAGTTGTTCGTCAACGATTCCTTTTTTAAACTCAAATTTAACTTGGTCATCGATGGATTCAATCATGCGGTTGAAAACATAAGATACACCGATAATATAAATCGTCAAAACTACTAAATTTTGGTCGCTACTCCTCATAACTCAAAAATCTTAACTCCTGGTGCTAATGAATATATATTTGACTCATCGCTAATCTACAATTTTTAATTGCGCTTGATTACTACAGAATTTTGCAACCATCCTCGTCGCCAAAAAAAGAATAGCAAACTAACTGCGATCGCTAACATCAATGCCCAGCAAAGTGGATAACCCCAATACCAATTCAACTCAGGCATATTATATGGTGATTTCTCAGTATTGAAATTCATACCATATATTCCGGCCACAAAAGTCAGGGGAATAAAAATTGTTGAAACTATCGTTAGTACCTTCATGATTTCATTCATTTTATTACTGACTGCCGAAAGGTACACATCCATTAATCCAGATGATAGTTCTCGGTAAGTTTCTACCATATCCATCACTTGCACTGTATGGTCATAACAATCTCGCAGGTAGATTCGCACTTCTTCACAAATCAAATCGGGAGCATCTCGAATTAAGGAATTAATTGCATCTCTCTGGGGCCAGATAGCGCGACGTAGTTGCAGTAATTCTCGTCTAATTTGATAAATATTTTGCAGTGTTTGAGGCGTTGGTTTAACTATTACTTCCTCCTCTAACTCTTCGATTCGCTCACCATAAAGCTCCAGTACGGGGAAAAAGCCATCAATAATTGCATCTAACAGAGCATAAGCTAAATAATCCGCTCCTTGTTTACGGATGGTACCTTTGTTTTTTTCAATTCGCGATCGCACCGCTTCAAAGCAATCATGTTCTGGTTCCTCTTGTACTGTCAGTAAATAATTTTTTCCTAATATCAAACTCACTTGTTCGCTGTGAAAACCACATATTCTTTCCTTGGGCACTACCATCCGGGCAATGAATAGCAATTGGTCTTCATAATCTTCTGTTTTGGGGCGCTCTGGCACATTGACTATATCTTCTAAAACTAGAGCATGTAGCTTAAAAACGTTACCCAATCGTTGTAAGATGTCTTGACTACCTAAACCTTGTACATCTACCCAAGAAACCGATTCCGCTTCCAGATAGGGGACACACTCCTCTGGAGTTTCTATTTGTTCGCGGATGAAATTGGTTTGGTTATAGTCAATCAAAAAAATGATTGGCGGTGGAGCATCTGCATCAATAAAAATAGTTCCAGGTATAGTCCCTGGTTGGTGATGGAACTCGTCTTCATACAGCTTGGTGAGTATCTTAGGAAGGCGACGTAGTTTTCGTGCCATGCAATATTACCTAATAGTCATTTGTCATTGGTCATTTGTCATTAGTAAATAACAAAGGACATAAGGATAACTTACACGTTATTTTACAAAAATTAATATAAAGACAGTAATTTCTAAATTAGGCAATTATTTAGGTTGCTAATTTGGTTATCACCCAGATTTAATCTGATGAATTACGAATTGGTATAACATATTGCCTCTGAATCAGCAATGCTACAAAAAAACAGTTTGCCTTAGCAAGACAAACTGTTTAAAAAATATTTATCTGGGTCAGCAGAAATTAGAACATGCCCATGCCGCCCATGCCGCCCATGCCGCCCATGCCACCCATACCGCCCATGCCGCCCATATCAGGGGCAGGAGCAGCGGATTTTTTCTCTGGCTTTTCAACAACGATCGCTTCGGTGGTTAAGACCAAACCAGCAATGGAACCAGCGTTTTGCAAAGCTGAACGCACGACTTTGGCAGGGTCGATAATACCAGCAGCAATCAAGTCTTCAAATTCGCCAGTAGCAGCGTTATAGCCAGTGTTGATGTCGCTCTCGCGGACTCTAGAGACGATCACAGAACCTTCAGCACCAGCATTGTCTGCTATTTGGCGCAAGGGGGCTTCTAGCGCTCGTTCGACAATATCAGCCCCAATTCTTTCTTCGTCATTTTCTAGGGTCTTTTTAATCGCTTCTACCGCCTTAGCTAAGTGAATCAAGGTTGTCCCACCACCAGGAACAATACCTTCTTCCACAGCAGCTTTAGTCGCGTTGAGCGCGTCTTCAATCCGCAGTTTCCGGTCTTTGAGTTCGGTTTCGGTTGCCGCACCCACTTTAATCACTGCCACGCCGCCAGCGAGCTTGGCGATGCGTTCTTGAAGTTTTTCTCGATCGTAGTCAGAATCGGTTTCTTCCAACTGTCTGCGAATTTGACCAATCCGCTTTTGTACTTCTGGCTTGGTGACACTGCCAGCGACAATTGTGGTGCTTTCTTTATCAATGGTGATTTTGCGAGCAGTTCCCAGCGCTTCTACAGCAGCTGTATCCAAACTTAAGCCGATTTCTTCCGAAATCAACTGTCCATCGGTGAGAATCGCAATATCTTCTAACAAAGCTTTGCGGCGATCGCCAAAGCCAGGCGCTTTAATTGCAGCCACGGCCAGCACACCCCGCGCTTTGTTCACCACCAGAGTTGCCAAAGCATCACCTTCAACATCTTCAGCAATAATTAGCAACGGCTGACCAGAACGGGCAACTTTTTCCAAAATCGGCACTAAATCTTGGATGCTGCTGATTTTTTTATCTGTCACCAAAATGCGGGCGTTTTCAAATTCCACAATTTGCCGTTCGTTGTTGGTGACGAAGTAGGGAGAAATATAACCCCTGTCAATCTGCATCCCCTCAACTACTTCTAGTTCAGTTGTCAGGGATTTAGATTCTTCAACGGTAATTACACCATCTTTGGTGACTTTTTCCATTGCTTGAGCTAACATTTGGCCAACTTCTTCATCGTTACCAGCAGAAACAGTGGCAACTTGAGCGATCGCACTTCCTTCTACTGGCTTGGCTATTTTGGCAATTTCTTCTACCAGTGCCTCAATAGTTTTGTCGATCCCGCGCTTCAAGCTAACAGGGTTACTACCCGCCGCGACGTTCTTCAAACCTTCCCGGATCAAAGCTTGTGCTAAAACGGTGGCGGTGGTTGTCCCATCTCCAGCGACATCTTTAGTTTTTGAGGCCACTTCCTGGATGAGTCTTGCACCAGTATTTTCCAAAGGATCTTCTAATTCAATTTCCTTGGCAACAGTGATACCATCGTTGACAATTTGAGGTGCGCCAAATTTTTTCTCTAAAAGGACATTGCGACCTTTAGGCCCCAAGGTGATTTTTACAGCATCGGCAAGGGCGTTAACACCCCTTTCTAGAGCTCTCCGAGATTCCTCGTCAAATGCAATAATTTTCGCCATGTTTCATTTCTCCAGCGCTTCCATTAGACAATTTAGCACTCACAGCGCCAGAGTGCTAATCTCTCAAGCTGCTCAAGTTACAAATGGAAATAAAAAAAATTGATTAATATACAGGTGATGCTCATATTAGATACTGGCAGTAATGCTTGAATTGGGAGATGAATCTAGACAACTCCCTTAAGACCCTTGGTATTGCCGACCCTAGCGGCACCGGCTGGTTGGCAGTAGTATTTACGTTCCTCTTGGCTTGGCTTGTAACTTGGCGTTTAATTCCGACAGTACGCAAATTCGCCTTGCGGGTAGGTTGGGCTGACCAACCCAACGCACGGCGACTCAATCGAGAACCTTTACCCAATGCAGGGGGGTTGGCTATCTACGCGGGCGTGATTGCCGCGCTGGTATTAGCTAGTCTTTTACGACCGATCGAACTCCAAAACGTATTGGCTCAGGTGCTCACTATTCTGTTGGGGGGTTCGATATTAGTCCTTGTGGGCTTTATTGACGATCAATTTGGCTTACCGCCCTCTGTGCGATTGTGGGCGCAAATTGTCACGGCACTTTTGCTGGTAGCTAATGGCATCAGTGTCAAAGTCCTGTTTGGCACTCCCATCGACTCGCTTCTGTCCATGTTGCTAACAGTACTATGGGTAGTAGGGATTACCAACGCCATCAACTTGATGGATGGTATGGATGGCTTGGCAGGAGGAATTAGCTTTATTACCGCCATGAGTTTGTTGGGCGTTGCAGCTCAATTTAACAATCGTGCCGCGGCAATCTTAGTACTTGCAGCTTTGGGAGGTGCTGCACTAGGATTTTTGCGCCATAATTTCCATCCGTCACGAATTATTATGGGTGATGCCGGAGCATACTTTTTCGGCTATGTGCTGGCAGCAACTAGTATTTTAGGCAAACTGCAACAAAACACAGTTTATGCGCTAATTCCTACGGTTTTATTTCTGTTGTTACCGGTGCTAGACACCACTCAAGTATTTGTGCGGCGGCTACTAGCAGGAAATAACCCTCTCAGTACTCCTGGCAAAGACCACCTGCACCACCGCCTACTTGCTTGGGGACTCTCCCAGCGCAATGCTGCGTTTACGCTTTGGTCAATTACCTTAGTTTTCAACCTGCTGGCGATGAGAATACAAGGTATGAGTTTGGCTGTGATGCTGACAACCGCCACTAGCATTATCCTGCTTTTGGGCTTTACAGTCTGGCAAAGGATACGCCAACAGCCTTAGTTACTGGTAGGGTGGGCATTGCAGTGCTAGCCCTACTATGTTTATTCAGTTCATCAAAAATTCAAGCTTGAGTTAAATTGTCTTGCAACCAAGCAACTAAATCTCCTTCTATGGAAAAATCCAACAGTGCCTCGGCTAGATTTTCAAGCTGTTCGATAGATAACTGGCTGATACGCTCTTGCAATTGCGGACTCAAATTACCAATGCGTCGTCGTAACTGGCGCATGACTAGCTCTAGAGTTGTTTCCTGCTTGAGCTCCTCATAAAGTCTAGTCGTTTTGATATCAAAATCACCGAGTCCAAACATTTTTACCAACTCCTGACGACTGATACGCGGTAGTTTGTAAACTACAATTGTTTCTATTAAATCTAACACTTTTTTTTGAAGTGCTTTATCGCTCAATTCTGAACGTGTCTTTGTAATCAAACTTTTGACTAATATGGGAGTTTGTTTTTTATTTACAACTACTAATTTGATAATACCAACTCCCAAGGAATATTCAGTTACTTCTACAAGCTCGTTTAAATATAGCCTCGTTACAAGTTGGCTTTCGAGTAAGACTCGATACGGTTGAACTTGGGTTGGTTCAAGGCTGCGGCGAGGGAATATAACTACTGCTCGCCAATCTGAAGTAGGTGCGTAAAGTCGTAAATACAGAAATATTTCTGAAAATAAACGAGCATAAAATTCATTATCTTTTTGAAATTGAACCTCTACAAAATAAATCGGCTGACGACTAGTGTCAGCAATAGGAAGAAAGACTCCATCAATGCGAAATGCTGTTTGCTTTAATTCTACTGAAGCGAAATTATATGCATTTGCTTCTGATGGTTGCAGATTAATTAATTCAAAAAAAGCACTGGGGAAAGTTTGAAATAAACGATAAAAAATAGAGTCTGTTTTCATTATTAGTCTGTCAAATTTTATTTAATAAGTTCGTAGTTGGCGCTTTAGCGCCAACTACGAAAAATCGTTACCCCTCAATTATTTAGCTCAACTATTTAGGCCATTACCATGCCGCCATCGACGTTAAAGACTTGTCCGGTGATGTAGGTGGCGGCGGGATCGGCAGCGAGGAAACGCACCATCCCAGCAACTTCTTCAGGTTGGCCGAAGCGACCAAGTGGGATGTATTTGAGAATATCTTCGGGGTTGTTGAGATCGCTGGTCATGTCAGTGGTGATGAATCCAGGGGCGACAGCGTTAACGGTGATGCCGCGAGTAGCGAGTTCTTTAGCAACGCTTTTGGTGAAGCCGATGACACCTGCTTTGGCAGCACTATAGTTTGACTGACCTGGGTTGCCCATTTGCCCAGCAACAGAGGTAATGTTGATAATCCGCCCCGATCGCTGCTTCAGCATGATTTTACTGGCGGCGCGTGTACATAAGAAAACACCAGTTAGATTCAGGTCTATCACTGCTTGCCAATCTTCTGGCTTCAAACGCAAAAGCAGTGTGTCGCGGGTAATACCTGCATTGTTGACTAATATATCCACACGCTTAAACTTTTCCATGACGGCGTTAACTAGTGCGTCTACTTGATCGCCTTTAGAAACGTCAGCTTGGATCGCGATCGCTTGACCTCCCGCATCTGTAATTTCAGCAACAACTGACTCAGCAGCAGCACTCGAACTGGCATAATTGACAACTGCGATCGCTCCTTGTGAGGCTAATTCAATTGCGATCGCTCGGCCAATTCCTCGTGAAGCACCTGTGACAATTGCGACTTTATCTTGTAATAGCGTCATTTAATGTTCCTCAATCTTAGAAATACTGCGGTAATTATCTTATGGTGATTTCGGGAACATCTGAATATTGGCTGAATAAAATCTAACTTTTGCAGGGTGACAATCTTGCTGTCATGCTGCAAATTAGAGAGCTAATAGATAAAGTTATATGTCAAATTTACTTACATATAGCTATCCTGAATCAAATGCGCAGAAACAAGATCCCGACTTGATAAAGTTATCAGGGATCGTAGGTTACAATTCTCACTAATTAAATAGGATTACTATATAACTCGAATAAAAAAAATTAACGTTTTACTATAATTAAATATTTATAGTTATTTCTCTGTGGATGGATCAATAACTTGAAGCAATATATTCACCTGGCTGGATAGAGTAGAAAATGTTGCAGCCACACCTGGAGTAGATATCACTCTCGTGAATGCCTTTATAATTATTTGGTTGGTCAGGATAGCTTTAAATACATATCTAATGCATATACACAACCTCAAAAAAATGCGTATTTTATTATAATTATTTAATATTTTGGGCTGTGAAATCATTCTATATTAACTAATCTAATCTTTTGCCAACAAAAACCCATGAACCTATACCGATTTTATTTTCTAAGAATTACTATTGAAACAAACAATTGAAAATCGGTGTGTGTCACATGGCAACTAAAAAGCAATTCAACAGCTTTGAAGAGATGCTGTCTGCTTCTGATGTACCTGTATTAGTAGATTTTTATGCTGACTGGTGTGGTCCCTGTCAAATGATGGTGCCAATTTTAGAGCAAGTCAATGCCCAACTTAAGGATCGCTTAAGGATTGTCAAAATCGACACAGAAAAATACACAGATTTGGCTACTGAGTATAAAATTGCTTCTCTTCCAACCCTAGTACTGTTTAAGCAGGGTAAGCCTGTGGAGCGGATAGAGGGAGTGATGCAAGCACCGCAGTTGGTGCAATATCTACAAACAAAGATTTAAGCTACACTTAGAATTTTGATTTTGGTTCTCAGAGGCGCGAAATATCGCGTCTTTTTTAGTGGGGTAGCACAGCTAGCTATAGCCCTACGAATCACCGAGTAAAATCTTAAGTAAATATTAAGCATATCTACTTATATGTCTAGAGAAAGTAGTTTAGAAATTGAGATGTATATATTGTATAGATATAACAAAATATCTTGACAAGTAAAGCAATATATGAATTATAAGCAACAAAAACCTGATAAAGCCTATATTTGGGTGAATATTGACTTTGATAAAGTTAAACATAGAATAGATGCGGTGACTTGCCAGATTGAGCGGGTTATACAAAAGCACCAAATTTCAAATAAAACTGCTAACTCCGGTAGAAAAAACAATTAGGTTATCTCTAGGGCGATATCTAGGATGGGTTAGAGTTACTTACTTTATTTTTAGGGTTTAGATTCTACAAACCTTGGTGGGGTTCAGCATCGAGTAAAGATTTTTTTGTCACGATACTAGTTAGATAGGGCAATATTGTTATGACTGTGAACTTTGTTACCCAATCCCAAAATCCCCCAATTTCTTGGGGGATTTTGACCATATTTCCAATCTCTTAAAACGTAAAAGTAGTCCGAAGTACGCCTACAGTCGTAGTCTCATTGTTGCTGTTACCTTCTGGGTTAAATAGAACAAATGCACCAGGGGTAATGCTGATATTATCGCTAACTTGAAGGCGGTAATAGGCTTCTAAATGGTAAGGAGTCGCCCGATTCTCGCCTGTGGGGGTAAGTTGAGCAGAACCACCAGCATCACTACGGAAAAGCGGCTGACCAAAAAGAATCCCGGCAGTGTTCCCTGACTTGAATAAATCATTGAAGTGAATTCCCGCCATCCAACTAGTAAATGTGGTAGAAGCATTCACGTTATTGGAAGCAGCGTCAACAAATAGTGCTGCACCGTAGCCAGATAAGGCTATCTTGGGAGACAGTCGCCATGTTAGCGTACCCCCAACAGAGTTGAGTGTGACCGGTGTTTCAGGTCCAAGCCCTGGCCCTGCTAAAGCACCGATATCACTACTAACTAATCCTGTACCCAAAATATTGATTTCGTGATAACTGTGGGCATAGTTTAAACCAATATCCAGAGCGGGACTTGGCTTGAAGGTTAACTGTGTGGCAATCACACTACTACCACTAAATAAACCTGCTCCCAAAGGTGTAGTAGAAACTCCTGGTACTGCCTCAGCGGCAGATTTTTGGGTTAAATTGGCATTTGGATTGCCGTATAAAGCTCTTAAATCCAAACTTGGCGAAATATTAAAAATAAATCCCGCTGCCGATGCTAAACCAGTACCCGAAGTCCCACCAGAAATCCGTACTACAGGATTCAAGTTGCCAAAACGAGAAATTGACTCTTGTCCTTCACCATAAAAAGGCGTAATTGCTGGGAAAGCATCTGATGTCTCCGCCGCAGTTCCCCCAAACAAGGTTAATTTATTAGCGACGGGAAAGATATACAGCAATTTATAAAGTTGAACGCTGTTTGCGCCAACGCTCGACAAAGTATTGACATTTAACCCCGGAAATTGCGGCTCAAAACTGGTACGAGCGCTACTTGCACTTAAAAGCGGCGAAGCTAATCCTAAACCTTGTTGTAAGCTACCCTGTCCATCGGCTCCACCCAAAAAGTTATAGGCTTGCAATCCAGTAATTAATGAATCTTTACCAGTAAAGCTAGTGGTAAGATTTAATCGCACTCTATTGACTAGGATGATGTTCGGGTCACTCTGATTAGGAGCGCCACCGCTAGCACCAACACCAGCAATAATTACCTCACCATTGAGTTTGGTAGTTGTAGAAAACTGATTTGCTTCTAGTTCTGCTGTGCGAGCTTCTACAGAATCTACTCGACCCCGCAATGTTGCCAATTCCGCCGCAAATTGTTCTTGTAGTTTCTGCAACGAGGCTAAATCTTCTTTCTTGACCAAATCACCAGTTGCAGTGGCAATCAGTTCGTTGATTCGCTCTAAACAAGCATTTAAGCCAGCAGCAAATTCATAGCGAGTCATCGCCCGATTACCGCGATAGGTTTGATTGGGATAACCTGCGATACAACCATAGCGCTCGACTAAAGATTGGAGTGCCTGAAAAGCCCAATCGGTCGGCTGTACATCAGACAATTGGGATACAGATGTTACTTGTGCAAGTTTGTCTGAAGATGTAGATGAACTTGCAGATGGTGGTGTGATTGGCTGCCAAACCTTAACAGCAGAATCTACTTCTAAATCTTGATTTTTTGGCTGTTGATTGACTGAGGATAAGTTTTTTTGACTCTCATTAGCTATCAACAACTTACTGGAGATATTATTTGCTAAATTGCTTTGAGGAGAATCATTTTTTTGATAGCTGCCATCATCTTGATTAACAGCTACGTTTTTATCTGCAATTTCTAAACTAGGAAGGGCTTGCACAGGTGATAACCCGGCAATTAAACATAAAAATCCCATCCCACTAGCAGAAGCTAGTAGATATTTTGCCATCATAACTCCCAACACCAAAAAAATAATGGAAAAATTAATTGCGATTTTAAAATGCATTGATAAGTAAATTTAAAGTAGATTTAGCAAGAGAATCTTGTTAACTTTAAATTTTGGATATACAGGATTTTTTCTGAATTAACTTACCAAAATATCACTTTATATCGCAAGTATTAAATTATAGTAAATACTATTTTTGGAAAGAATTAACAATAAATTATATTGATAGTTTTTATAGTAACTATAGAAATTACTAAATGGTTTGTAAACAGTACTTTCTGTAGGATGCCTAATTCATAAGCCTTCCAATTTTTCTCTGTTCAAATATAAAAGCGGATTGTTATTTTGATAAAACAATAATTACATAAGTCTCATTTTGTGATAAGGAATACAAATATTGAGCCGAGGATTCGGCTCAATACCCAATACTTTTCGGTTAAGGGGGAAAGGGGAAAGGGGAAAGGGAAAGGGTTTGAATTTACCTTTCCCCCTTTGCCCTTTAACCTTTTCCCAGACCAAAAGAGAGATTGTTAGGCTTATCCGAAAAGTATTGGCTCAATACCTAGCAAAAAATAATTTGTTCAAAAAAATTAAGAGACCGCGATCGCTGCTCAATTTAGGTGCAGGCTAAGATCGGCAGGAAAACAGCGTATTGTAGCACACAATTTCTCTGATTGAGATTTTTCAAGTATTCAATCCCACCAGTAACAAACAATCACCGCATCAGAATACCGATGAACATCTTCACCTGATAGCGCCCCTTCCAATCTAGTTCTCAGTCGGCGCTTCAGCCGCAAACCGTAGTCTTCATTCGTGCCATCACTTACCTCTACTGAGTCAGCCCGCCACTTTTTGCCCAAGTCTAAAAGCTCAGACACTTTTGTGTCTTGGTTCTCTGTCAGAATGTAGAGTGTATCGGCAGGATAAGCAATGAAATGGATGATGCTGGTTTCAGGCATGGGACGATAATTTGCCATTGCAAGAAGGGTATCGACCATACCACCAAAACTTAAACCGTTTTCATCTGGTGCAAAGATTGGTTTGGTGAACAGAAAGCTGGCCCATAAATTTCTGTGGTTGCAAAGGTCAGTAATTACTTCTTCGCCATCAAACTCATTGAACCGACGCTGCCAAACCAAGGCAGCAAAGAGTTCTTGAGGAGAATAGGATTCCGCAATCGATTGGATTTTGCCTAAATCAAGCATCACATTTACGGTAAGTAATATTTTTAACAAAACATTTGTAACTACCCTTGCAGTTTATTTACCCAGTGGCTGCTATTCTTATAGTTACTTCGGTCTGTCATAGCAGATAGATTATCCTCAATAATGTTTTTATTTATGAGCGCTCATATACCATCGTGGTAATGTGGGTGCTTTTACTTTATCGCTCATGGCAAAAATCTGGTTTGATTTTGAGGCGATATCTGGTGTTTGGTACACTAAGCTGGTACTGAAGCTTTAACTTGACCAAAACGGCGATCGCGATTTTGGTAGCTCAACAAAGCCTGATGAAATGCTTCTCGATTAAAATCTGGCCAAAAGATATCGGTGAAATACATCTCTGTATACGCCATTTGCCACAAAAGAAAATTACTCAATCGCATCTCACCGCTGGTACGAATCAGTAAATCTGGTTCTGGAGTATCTGCTGTATAGAGATGTTGTTCTACAAGACCTTCATTGACTTGTTCCGCACTGAGTTCGCCCTGTTCCACGAGTTGAGCTACTTGACGGCAAACTCTGGTAATTTCGTTGCGGCTACCATAGTTGACTGCAACAGTAAAGTGAATTGCTTGATTGTTCAATGTCTCTGTCATTGAACGTTCCATTTCGGTCTGTAGAGACTTGGGTAAAGCTGATAAATCTCCAATAAAGGAGATTCGTACACCTTCTTGATGCATCTGAGCTAACTCCCGGTGTAGTAATCGCTCAAACAAATGCATCAGAAAATCCACTTCTTCAACGGGACGCTGCCAATTTTCTGTTGAGAAAGCATAGGCTGTCAACGCTTTGACTCCCCAATCTTTGCAGCAACGCAATAGTTCTTTGAGTGTTTTTGCTCCTTGGCGATGTCCAGCAATGCGCGGTAATCCTCGACTAGTTGCCCATCGCCCGTTACCATCCATGATGACGGCAATATGTTGGGGGATTTTTTGGGGGTTTAAATCGGTGGGTAGTTTTGATTTGTCATTTGTCATTTGTCATTTGTCCTTTGTTTTTACTAATGTCTAATTTCAAATAAATCTTGCAGATAGTCTGGTGTGAGGGTGTTGTTCCAACTCCACAAACGATGCATTGTGTAGGCAAAGGTGAAGAGGAGAGTTGTTTTGTTGGTTAATGACCAAGCATTCCAGTTAAGAGTACCCATCATCCGGTGGAGAGTACGCATGAGGCTGTTACGCTGATAGTTTTGCGATCGCGTTTTAATCAGCGTGCGTCCAATTCGCATCAACCCAGTATCAGGAAAAGCCCAGACTCCAAACCCCCAGAATTTGGTCATGTGGTTGATTTCATCCTGTGCTAGTTCCTCTAGAACATCTTGGAGTGCGCCAGTGGTGTGAGCCATCAACCAAATATAAAGACAGGTAGCTCCGTATTCTGTGGCAATGCGGTGTAAGCCGTGGCGATATAAGTCTTCGTTAGTGTCATCTGTGGGAAGATAGCTTCTAACAGCCCGAAGTTTTGGGGTAATTTTCTCGCCCGTTAATTGGGTGTAGATTTTGATTAATGCTGGTGTGTGCTGACGTTCTTCCTTTTCCCACAAACCAAGTTCCAGTAGTTCGCCATCTTTACCGACAGTTCCACCAACAAACCGAGCCATCTGAGGATGCAATTCCAAATACTGCCGACTGGTTTGGGTATAACCGCGAATGGGTGCTTCTGTATCCATCGCACCTATCAAGATAGATAAAAATACCTCTGCATCTAAGCCGATAATTTGATTGCGGTTAATCGTCTGCCAATCGATGGGTTTCCAGGGACGCGGTTGGGGATTGGCAAACTGTATCGGTAAATCTTGCAGGCGATTGTGTAGTTTTTCGACTGCAATATATCTGTCTATGAGTGAACGAATGCGGCGCTGTGTTTGCAAGTAATGAGGACTGGGATAGCTTTGACCTGCTAAGTCTGCTGTAATTGGGTTGAGGGTGTTAAGCATATTTTTATACTTAAATTTTTATCTCTATGCCCAATAGCCTAAGCGATCGCACTTCGTTTTGTCAGTCGGCTGAAGTCGGCAGTTTTATGCGATCGGGTTGCAAAAGTCGGGGAAAAAGTTGGTTATAGAAAATTTTGGTTTCAAACCTCGCCGTTCGTTCTAAGGCGACTTTACAAACTTAGAAGAGAGAATTGCAGAGAATCTAGCAAAATTGTTAGAACAAGGGTAGATAAAAGTTGAGTAACAGGATAAATCATGAACGCTTATAAAACATATATCACCATTGCAGATCACAAGCAGTTAGTATTATCTGATTTACCATTTAAAGCAGGACAGAGAGTTGAGGTGATTATTTTGACAGACGATAATCAAAGTGTTACTTTAGCAGAAGAATTAAAAAAGCTATTCAAAGAAATACAAGCGATACACGCAGATAATCCTTTAACTGATGAAGAAATAGCAGTAGAGATTGAAGCTTATAGACAGGGAGAATGAAAATAATTATTGATAAAAACTTTTTCTTAACAATTTTGTACTGGATATTTTCTAACAGAGCTTGTTAAGTAGTAACTGCCGTGTTTTGGAAGTTAAAGTATGACTGCTGAAGAACTGTTGCAACGTTACGCTGCTGGTGAAAGACGCTTTATTGAAGTCGATCTCAGTGGTATTGATTTGAGCGGAGCTAATTTGTCAGAAATTGGTTTGTGCAGATGTAATCTCCGAAATATTAATCTTTCTGGAGCAAATTTGCTTGGTGGGAGCCTCATGGGTTCCGATTTGAGTGGGGCTAATCTGAGCAAAGCTAATTTAGAAAGTGTTGCTATGCAAGGAACGAATTTGGAAAATGCTACTTTGCTCGGTGCTAGAACTATCGAAACTGAATTTGCTGGAGCTTTCTTCTGTAATACCACGACTGAAGAAGGGGATGTTGTTCAAGAATATGAATACTTCGACTAATGCCATTACCACAGCAATTAATTAAGAATTAATTAGCTCAAAAATACACTCAAATTATTTTTACTAAAGTTACCTGTCTTCTGGTCATATTCTAACAATGCAATGCCTGACAAACCCTAACAATAAGTAGATTTCAATTCATGAGGATACTAAGGTAATGTCGATTTTGACTGAGGCGCTTGAAAGAATAAGTAGTGGCGTTCTTTTTACCGAACAGGGCATGAGTCTTGAAGAGGTTGAAAGAAGACTTAGTTTTTTCCCATTCCGGCTGTCTAATGAAGCTTACGAGTTTTATCAATGGGCTGGTGCACCCACTGGGGATCAAATGCCTGACGGTTGGGATGGTTCTTATAACGACAACTCAACTTATTATTGCTTCTTGGAGCAGCTGTTAGAAGGCGCAGACGATTTAATTCATTTTCTATCCTTAGAGGAAGCTGAGAAATATTATTCTCCGAGGGATGCAGATATATATGACCCAAAGTGCTTGCCATTCGTTTCCTATGAGAATGGCAAGCTAGTCATTGTTGGTTCAGAAACTCAGATTGAGACTTCTCCAGTGCTGCAACGAGAAGATATTAAAGATAAGTTATGGTTTCCAAGTTTAACGAATATGATGTTAGCGATCGCAGAGGCTTTAGAGACAGTAGGGACAATTCTGCCAGAGTTGTCCAGGAACTATGATGATGAAGATTATGGTACTGATGATTATGATGATAAAATTCGTAAAAACTGTAAAGTAGTAGGAGAAATAGCTCAAAAGCATGGTTCTCCAAGGGGAATAATTCTTACTAATTAAGCATTTGATACTAAGCAATAATGGCTGCTTAATCTTCTGGCAGTTCCCCAAATTGCTGACGATAACGCTCAAGTTGTTTTTGCGCTAATTCAAGCTGTTCTTCTGACGTTTGATAGCGCTTTCCTTGTTGGTCATACCAATACAAAACCTGACGCTGGATATTACCAGATACGTATTGCCCTCTACCGATTCCCAAACCAATTTCTGGCATCCAAAAGGGTTCACCAATTTGCAATTGATAACTACCATCTACTAAACGATAAACCTCAAAAGGTTGGTGACGGTCTCTTTGCCAATACTCTGGATTATAAATAATGTAGTACAGTACCCCTAACTTGGCGTAAGTGTCTAATTTTTTGTCATATTCTCCACCCGGAGTTAAGGAGACAATTTCCAAAGCCAAGATAGGCACTATGTTATTTTCTTCCCAAACAACATAGCTTTTACGAGATTTACCTTCCTTGCGGCGTTCTACACCTAAGCTCAAAAATCCGTCTGGCACAATCGGCACAAGCGGACTAACCCCTGTAGTATGGTAAACGCCCATATCCACACTGAAAAACCAGTCATTACGATTTGCCCAAATATATTGCAGCAAGAAGAGAAGCAGGTTAGGAATAAAGTTCTGGTCTTCGTTATCCACAGGAGTATCGTCTGAACAAGGAAGTTCAGCACTGCTAGGCAATTGACGGGGGTCTGACTTCACCATAAGTAATGATGGTGCTGATGTTACCTAATGAGTTTTATTTTATCAAGAAAGGCAGAGGGCAGAATGCGATCGCCGAGGATTAAATTTATCTCAAAGAGTTTAGGCGTTGGTTGATGAAATATCGCCATTAATATAACGCTGATATATTTCCTCGCATATTCTTGAAACTGCTGCTCCTTTTCGGGTAATTGAATTTGCGAGATAATCTCTTGCCATATACTTGACATTAAGCAAACAGTTCATTTCTTCATTTATAATATCCCAAGCATTTTCTTTTTCCACGAAGTAAGCTGCTTCATACCAATCTGCTCCATGCAAAATTAGGTTAGTCAAATTGTCGTAACGCAGTGAATAGTCATTACATTCTGAGTCGTATATGCGTATGATGCTATTTCTCTGTGCATTAGGCACAACTGTATACAAAACACTGCCGTTACACCAAAGTTGGAAAATAGGGAAACTATGTTCAAACCAGTATGCTTCTTCACGCTCGTGATAGCGAATTTCACCCATTTGCTCGTGGTAAGCACTTACAGCTGCATTCAAAGACATGAATTCATAATTTTCAAATAGGAAATTATATCCTGATGAACCATTACGCCATTGATACAGTTCGTAAACCTCTTCAGGTAATTTAAAGGGCAGAAATCTAGTACTTTGTTCAATATCTTCACGCGAAAGTCCTGGAGCTAGACAAGAAATTTGCTCAGGTCTATTTTTGGTAAACCATGTATGAATTCGTTTCAGTCCTTCAGTTAGTTCTGACATTTTACGCTCAAACTTTCCCAAACTAAAGAATCTAGTTTATATGCAGAACAATTTGTATGTTTTTCAACACCAATTGTGCAACTTCTTTCCAATTTTGGCACGGTGACACTTAGAAGATTTTCGCTAGAGGTTTCCAGGCAATGTCGGAAAAGTCGGGAAAAAAGTCGGGTTTACAGAATCTTATCCGAAAACTCCAGCAACATAACTGTAAAGTAATTTATAGTTGTCCCTAAAATCTGAACTACCCTTGTCGTTACACAATGGACGCTGAAGCAGCATTAGCATGGTTAGATGCCACAATTCCCCCGCAGACTGGGGAACGGTTGAGCGATTTGCAAAAAGTGATTCTTGTGCAAGTTTGGTTGGGTAGAAAATACTTGGATATCGCTCATTCTTACGGTTGTACGGAAGGACACGCCAAGGATGCTGGTTCTCAGTTATGGAAGCTGCTTTCTAAAGTATTGCGAGAAAAGATAACCAAAAGTAATTGTCGCGCTACTTTGGAACGGGTTTTGAGAAAAACTACTGCGATATCATCCAGTCTGATTGATTACTCGCGATCGCCCCAACCCACCCCAAAATTAGAGGATACCAATTTTATTGGACGAACAGAAGCGATCGCTCACCTGAATACTTTGGTAAATCAAGGCTCGAAAGTCATTGTTATCCAAGGTGAGGGAGGCTTAGGCAAAACCACTCTAGCGCAGCAATATCTGCAAACTCAGGGGTTTGATTTGGTTTTAGAACTGCTGATGGCGAAGGAAACGCAAAATATCACCCCCGCCGAACGCGTAGTAGAGGAATGGCTTAAACAAGATTTTGACGAAGAACCTGGGGTAGAATTTGGGGTGACATTGGGGCGACTCAAGCGCCAACTCCACAATCGGCGGATTGGGGTGTTAATTGATAATCTCGAACCTGCATTAGATCGACAAGGTGGGTTAATTGCTTCTCACCGCAACTATGTGGAACTATTGCGGGTTTTAGCTGATGCCAGGGTGCAATCTGTTACCTTGATTACTAGTCGCGATCGCCTTTGTGAACCTGGGTTGAATGTGAATCACTATCGGCTTCCTGGTTTGGATGAAAGTGCATGGCAACAGTTTTTTAGCAACCGGGGATTAGCCATCGACTCGCCAACCTTGCAAATCATGCATCGCACTTATGGCGGTAATGCTAAAGCAATGGGAATTCTCTGCGGTTCGATTCAGGAGGATTTTGACGGTGATATGGCTCTTTATTGGCAAGAAAATCATGCCGATCCGTTAGCAGCAACCGACTTAAAAAATTTAGCAGTTAGTCAAATTAATCGTCTGCAAGCCCTCGACCCTCAAGCTTATCGCCTGCTTTGCCGTTTGGGATGTTATCGTTACCAAGATATACCCACCATCTCATCACAAGGGTTGTTTTGTTTACTTTGGGATGTTCCAGCCAATCAACATCGCCAAATTATTGCCTCCTTAAGAAATCGGTCTTTGGTGGAGTGCGAAAAAGGTGAATATTGGCTGCATCCGGTGATTCGTGCAGAGGCGATCGCACGTTTACGCCTCACCGATGAATGGGAAATTGCCAACCACAAAGCCGCAGAATTTTGGACAGCTAGTATTAAACAAATTGAAACCTTTAAGGATGCTTTGCAAGCTCTAGAAGCATATTATCATTATATAGAAATTAATGAGTTTGAGTTGGCTGGTAAAGTTATTCTCCAAAGTCGAAATAATCAATGGCAGCAGTTTTTGCCTCTTGGAAGTACGTTGTATCGGATGGGTTTAATTCAACCGATACTTGCGGCAATTAATCGAGTTGTTAAAAATCTGGAAAATGACCAAAACCTCAGCGAACTTTATAATATATTGGGCGATCTATATTGGATAACAGGTAAAATTAGTCAAGCGATCGCTTGTCAAGAAAAGACTATTACTTTAGCAACCCAAGCACTTAAATCACTTATACCTCAGGCAGAAAATAAACATACAGTTTACTATCTGAGAATGCTAGAGGTAGATTCTTTATTAAGTATTGGTCTTTACAAGATAGATTTGTGGGAACTAGAGGCAGCCGCAAAGTTATTTCAACAAGTAATTTATTTAGCTCAAAATACCGAGCATCACCGCTGGGCAGAGAAAGCTTCAGTCTGTTTAGCTTTGGTGTATTCTTATTTAGGTTTGCGCGATCCCTCATATCAATTAGCAGATGTAGCGTATCAAAATATTACGAACGACAAACTGATAGAACAGACTGGAAGATTTGTCTATTTTATGCAAATTTTGGGTCAAACCTACGTCAATTTAGGCAAATTTTCTCAGGCAAATCAGATATTCCATCAAGCTTTGACTTTTGCTGAAGAAAGTCACTATATGCAAGTAAAAGCAAAAACACTCAATGGTTTAGCAGAAATCCATCGGCAACAAACAGATTTTGCATTAGCTATTGCTAATCATACAGAAGCAATCGAACTTTTGGATAAAATAGGTGCTAAATGCGATCTGGCTGAAGCTTATTTTCAACTGGGTTTAACTAATCAAAGGATGTCAAAACCTGATGAAAGTCAAATAAATTTTGAGCGAGCAATTCAGCTATTTACTGAAATCAAAGCACCGAAACAAGTTGAAAAAGTTTTAAAGTATGCTACTCAAATCTGTGTCACCAGTCGGAGATTGGAAACGATGTAAAATCTTTGATTTAGTAAACGGCTCTGGAAACAAATCAAAGTAAATAATTAAAAGTTGACTCAAGGATTTGGCGCAGTCCATTGAGAAGCGGTTTGATCGTACTTCCCTCGTATGGTTGCAGCGCGAGGACGAGCTGCTGCTAAAGCCTCTAGCTCATCGTCTTCCGAGGTATAGTCTCCAAAATCTACACCTAATAAACCACCATTACCTAAAATCCCGATACTCTTCAAATGATCCTCAATATTATCTAAATCAAGAATGTCAGAGTCATCATTACTTAAAGTTCCCATCCACATAATCCAAATATCTTTTTCTATTTGATCGACTCCAGGTTTAGTAGGGTCATAAGCCAAAATAGAATTACCAAAGGCACTCATCGTAGTTGCTTTTTGTCTCAATTCACTAAAGACACTTGCCATTCCATTAATACGCTCGTTCATGGCATTAGTTGCTGTTAGTATATCTGCTGGCGAATATGACGATGCACCACCAGCAATTTGTACCCTGATTTCTGCAATTAATCGCTCAAGAATAACGGTGTTTTTATGTAAGTTTGCTAATACTTTATTGGTTTGCAATGCACCACGATACATTGAGGCAACGTGTTGCCAAATATTACTTCGCAGCATATCCGGTGAAAGGCCACTAGGTTGTAAATCGCTGCCTCGCGTTGTTATGGCATCTGATACAGCAAGAGCTACTGCTGAAGAGGCAGCTCCTTGTAAAAATGAAGAACCGGCTGCTGTACCTGCATCAGCGAGGGTGAGAGCAAACCATCCAGCGGCGGTAGAAGGAGCAATATAGGCGGCGGCAAGACCTGCTAAAACACCCGTTCCTATTCCTAAAAATATTCCTCTCCAAAGAGTTTGATTTTGTGCTTCCGCTCTTCCTTGACCAATTACTCTTGAGTAATTGCTGTAAGCCATATCGTAATTTATAGAGAAAATTCTTAATTTTGTACTGATTAAATCAGTATTTGCTACAGATAAATCTACATAAATACTACCTAAATTATGACAAGCATCAATTAATCTTGCATTGGCTTCCGTCAGTGGCAGTTTTGTCGAAAGTTCTGTAACTACTGGATTTTTTGGCGCTCTCTGCAACACATCTCTTTGCAATATCCCACCTTTCTGTTGTACTACATGAGTCAACTGATTATTCCTTGGCGATTTCCTTTGCCCAAAGTAAACATCGAGAGGTTTAGTTTGCACTTCTTCCTCTTGAGTCTGTTCTTCTGCTGTCATTTGCGGTTGCATCGCAGTATTAGGCATTGACATGACTTGATTAGCCACCCTATCGGCTTCCTGCTCATACTGGTCTTCTGGTTCTCCAATCGTCAGTTTTGCTTGTGGACGACGCAACGCTATGTTACTAATGTCGTGAAGTGGCCTTTTTTTGATAGCTTGTGATTCCCAGGATTGTTCGCCAGCAGATTGTGCAGCTTGCAGGTCGGTTGATACCTCAGAGGATGCTTGGATTGGAGCTTTCTTTGCGATGTCAAAGCCGCGCACTGGATTCGCCAGCGTTGGAGTTGTTGCTGAGAGCAGCGACGGATTTGAAGTGGATATACCTGCTTTCTTAGACCCAAATATGCGATCGCTCATCTCACATCCTCAAGCATATTTTTGAATCAAATTATACAATTTGTTTAGTGGCGATCGCTATCGACTTAAGTAGAAATTATTCTTTGCCAGCAGGTGTTTTGTGTGAGCGAGATTTATAATTCTAGAAAGCTGGGGCGATCGCTTTTGCAGGTGAATGAATTGGGTTAAGTTAGATTTATCTTGTCAAAATAGAAATTATTATGTCTTCTGCTCAAGATTTAGGAATAATTTTAGAATACACACCAGAAGATGTTATATTTCCTCCTGGTGATTTATACAGTGATGAACCACCTTTGGAAACAGAACTTCACTTGCGGCAAATACTGCTGTTAATTCAGTGTTTGGAATGGTTGTGGCAGGAGCGTCAAGATTTCTACGCTTGCGGTAACATGACGATTTATTACAGTCCGCGTCAACGCAAGTCTGAGCAATTTAGAGGCCCCGACTTCTTTGTAGTTTTAAATACCCAACGCAAAGTACGCAAAAGCTGGGTAGTTTGGGAAGAAGATGGCAAATACCCAAATGTGATTGTAGAGATTCTTTCTGACAAAACAGCTGCTACTGATAGAGGGTTGAAAAAGGAAATCTATCAAGATATTTGGCGGACTCCTGATTATTTTTGGTTTGACCCGGTAAGTTTAGAATTTAAAGGATTTCACTTATTAGATGGTCGTTATCAAGAACTGCAAGCAAATGAAGCTGGTTGGTTATGGAGTCAGCAATTGCAGTTATATTTGGGAGTTTATCAATCGAAGTTGCGCTTTTTCACTCCCGATGGACAACTGACACCCACGCCAGAAGAAGTAGCACACCAAGAACAGCAACAGCGTCAACAAGCCGAGCAACAACTTGCTCAAATGGAGTCCATGCTTGCTCGCTATCGGGAAAGATTTGGTGAATTACCAGAGTAATACCATTTTAGATTTTGGATTTTAGACTTCGGCTGCGCTCAGTCGAACGATTTTGGATTTGGAATTGCTTTCGTGCGTCTGGCTTGGTGTGAATCCATCTGTCGCAATCATTTTTCAAATTGGTATAAGGTCAAAATTGTCAAATCACATCCATCCTCCAACTTCCGCATCAGTCAAGGGTTTCTCTAACTTACTATATTCTGTTTGAGCCGCCCGCAATACGTGTTTCATCTGCACTGGTTCCCCGGCATCGGCAGCGAGGAAAGCGGCATTTAAGGCTATGTTACGGATATTACCCCCAGCAACATTGAGCCGTGCTAGTTGCAGAGCATCTAAGTCTGCGGTTGGGGTTTCGGCTGGAAAGACACGCCGCCAAATTTCGGCTCGTTGCGTTGTATCGGGGAAGGGAAACTGCACCACAAACCGAATCCGCCGCAGAAAGGCTGTATCAATTGCACTCTTCAAGTTAGTAGTCAAGACTGCTAAACCTGGGTAACTTTCCATACGTTGCAATAGGTAGCTAACTTCAATATTGGCATAGCGATCGCGCGCATCTTTAACTTCACTTCGTTTACCAAATAAAGCGTCAGCTTCATCAAATAACAAAATCACTCCACCTTGTTCTGCGGCATCAAATACCCGGCGCAAATTCTTCTCTGTCTCGCCAATATATTTGCTGACTACTGATGATAGGTCAATCCGATAGAGGTCGAGGCGTAATTTCTGGGCCAGTACTTCTGCTCCCAAAGTTTTACCAGTGCCGCTACTACCTGCAAATAGAGCGCTGATTCCCAATCCTCTAGCACTCTTGCCCCCAAAACCCCAATTGTTATATACAGTACTACGTTGCCGTACATGAGCCGCAATTTCCCGGAGAACTTGTTTCTGCGCTTCTGGTAATACTAAGTCATCCCAATCCCCAGATGGCTCAATTCTTTGGGCGAGTTCATCTAAGCGCGGACGTGCTTGTACGCGGCAGGCATCCCATAAAATGCTAGCGATCTCGGTTTCTGGTGTTTGTGCCAACTGTCCTGCGGCTTCTGCACAAGCAGCGCGAATGGTTGCAGCACTGAGGTTAAACTGATCCACTAAGGTTTTGACTTGCCCATTCATTTGCGATGCACTCGCCCCTAATGCATCTTGCCAAACTGCACCTTGTTCTTTGCTAGTTGGTTGATGTACGTCAAAATTAACTACTAGGCGTTGTGATAAGCCGATCCGTTCCCGACTCGTGACTATTAAAAAGCCCTTTGTGCGTTCAATGAAACGAGCGATCGCATTCAGCCGCGCTGTATCATTAGTATCCAGTTCGTTGCAGTCTATGAGTAAGGCACTCTTACTTAAAATAGTCTCACGAGTCCACAGGCGGATGAGATTATCCAATTCGCCAGGTGCTAAAGGAATGACTTGTGCAGGCATTATCCACAAGCTTAAACCCTGAAGTTGACAAATTGTCGCGGCAATGTCACGTTTACTAGCAGTTTCACCACTAGATAACTGGATAATTGGTAAGCTATTAACCTTGTAAGCTTGTGACCAAACTGCTGCAACTCGCTCTGCTAAATCTTGGTGCGAGGGTACTAGATCGCTAACCTCTTGTAATGGCTCAATAATACCAGCTAGCCGTTCGTCAAGATATTGAATACCCGTGAGATAATGTAGAATTCGCTCGTCAATTCTCAAGGGACTAAGAGTCAGGGAATGACCATCACCAATTTGAATTAATCGCCAATAACGTAAGGGAGCATTTGGAGCGATCGCATCCCAGTGGACATCGGGTAAAGCTGCCAAAGCTAAACCCAAAGTTGGGTAAGCTCGTTGTGAATCGTCGTGAACGATGGCACACAATTTGGCAAAATCCCCATTTAATTCCATACCTGCACATAACAGCAACAGATCGCGCTCAAAGGATGAGAGGCGAAACATTTTGCAGACTCTCTCCAATGCTGATGGTGCAGGCATAGCAGCAGCGGCTTCCTGTAACGTCTGCTGTAAATGCTCTTGGTAGTTCTCTTCAGGTTGATTTTGCTCTTTTGCCGTGTGATTTTCCAAAATACCACGCACTACAGCTAAGGCTGCTGATAGGTAGCGGTAGTTTGCCTCATCCCAATTGTGATTAATTGTCGTAGCATTCATAAAATTGTCACCTGTGGCGAATCATATTCCCCTAACTCATTCTTTTGCAGTGGACTTTCGGCGCCATCTACCCGCGCCCGGACAATATAAGTTCCTGGCTTGACATTTTTGACTGGAATCGCGATCGCATCAGTGTCTTGAGTCGGTGGTGTAACCAAAAAAGAATAACTTACCGGACTATCACTTGATACCTCATTGAGTAGCAAAACTACCCGCTGTGCCTTACCTACTTTGGGCTGGAATTTAACGGTAATTTCTGCTGCGCGTAAATTCTCACCGCTATTTTCTACTTGAGTGACGAATGCTGTAATTGTTGGATGTAAGACAAAAGCCGCAACGTTTGATTCAACTAGATGATTTGTTTGCTCTGCATTACCCATTGTTAGATGTACAACTTGGACACCCTGTATGCTTGCGTATAAATCTGGCGGGACTAACAAGCTGATTTGCGTTTCTTTTACTTCTTGAGGTACTAGTAATGTCTCCCTATTACCGAAACGAACTCGTGTGATCTCACCGCGTAACCGTTTACCACGAATTACTAATGTTGTACCTGCAACAATCATAGGTTCAGTTTTTGTCTGAGCTATAACTTGTTCTATATTCGGTTGAGACAAGGGCATCATGTAAAAATTTTCAGATTTTTCATTGGTACTTTCAATCAATACCATTGACGCCAAATAGGTAGCTGAAGGTCGATAGTGTGTTTGTAAAGCAGACCATAACTTAGAAGTTTCTTCCATGTTAAAAAACTCTGGAGTCAATTTGATCTGCCCAATTTGTTCAGCTAAATCGGATACAGACACAGTTGCTACAGCTTGCGAAAAAGCACTTGAGGTATTGGTTGTAGATGCATTTATCAAAGTATTTTCAATAATATCGGATGCGATCGTTGGTGTTTTGTGTAATAAATGCATTGCATAGCCGAGTAAAAGCTCTGCCTGAAAATCCTTGGCTCCGTAGGCTGTTAGTAAGTAGTGGAGATCGAGAGCTAGTGGTGGAGTTGGAGAACGGGGGTTTCCATTAATCCGTGAGTGCCTGTTCCGAAATTCTTGAGATACCCAATCCACATTGCGATTCTGCGTCACTTGATAGAGAAAGAGGTTGATTTGAGCACGCTCGTCAGCTTCAACTGAAATTCGATCGGGCGGTAGGGCAGTTACAATCACATCACCAACACTAGCAGCGATCGGATCGCTGACTAAACCATTTTCCAGCAAGACTTTTAGTACTGCTGTTACTGCGGCTATAGAGAGCACATTACTCATCCTGATTCCTCATGGCAATAGCACATATTAATCATGTACGCCAGAGTACATTAATAGAATAATATATTTTGCAAAACTTTAAGTCCTGTTGTCGCCAAGACTATCAGCACGAACGCTTAAACTTAAACCTTCATGGGAGAGTAGTTTTACTTTTTTCACTTCATCGATCTGTGATGTGAAAAAAGTATTTAGACATCTCCAAAATAGTATTATTCTGTGATAAAAGAAGATTAAAGAGTTATTTTTACACAGAAGCATGAGCAATATACTGAATTACA
>NZ_JBALDN010000098.1:0-103979 GCF_036917375.1 Nostoc sp. | reverse complement strand
GATATGGAAGCTTGGCTGCTCTCCAAACCAGAAACTATTAGTGTTGTTAACGTTGAAAATGACCCAGGCTACCAGTGCAGAGATATTGACCTCATCTGTACAACGCACAGTGGCGAAATTTTGATTGAGATTAAGGGCGACAGGTGGAACAAGACTCGTAACTTGTTCTTCGAGACGCATAGCAATCTAAAGAAGGGAACCCCCGGCTGCTTTATGTACACTGAGGCAGACTGGCTGTTTTATTACTTCGTGAACACTCGCCAACTGTACAGGCTACCAATGCCAAAGACGCGGGAGTGGTTTCACATCACCATGCGGCGGTTTCGGGAGCGCTCGACTACAACACCCGTAAGGAATAGTCATTACACCACTGTGGGGCGGCTTGTGCCGATTACAACGGTGATGCTGGAAGTGGCGGGGATTAAGATGGAGCAGCTGTAGGGTGGGATGGGGCGATCGCTTTTGCTTAAATAATACTTATCGAGAAACTTTTTTACCTTGCTCATATCTTAGTAAAGTTCCTTGTGAGCGCAGCTCATGAAGTCTTTTTTGCAAAAGTGCTTTTTGCAAGAGAGGGGAAAAGGTTTTGGTTAAAGGGGAAGAGGGCAATACGAACCTTTTCCCCTTCCCCTTTTCCCGACTTATGCAAGAAGTCTATTGTTTTTTCCTCACATTTCTAGCTTCCGGCCAACCATATACCACAAACCCACGGCATAGCGGATGTAATTGAGTTCTGTAAAACCTGCTTTCGCAAACTCATACTCGAAGTTGAAATGGATAAAGTCATCCAACCACGGTTCTTGAAAAGAAGCACTGAGGGCGTATTCACCCCGATAAGTATCAGCGTATAGTACCCAACCTCCGGGTTTGGTAATCCGGTACATCTCCTTCAGAATCTTAGGTGTCCACTCTTTAGGTGTCTCGTGAAAGAGTAGTGATGATGTGACAAGATCGAAGGAGTTGTCAGGGTAGCCAGTGTTACGAGCGTCCACCTGCTCGAAGGATGCCCTCTCGCTAAATCCAGCCTTGTTAAACTTGTGCTGACTAATCACCAGCATATAAGGTGAAACATCAGTAATGCGAAAAGTGGCTTGTGGAAACCGTTGTGCCAGTGCTAGCGCTCCACCAGCCGTACCTGCACCAAGCTCTAGCACCGTCTCAATTTGAGCGTCTTGAGGAATTAGTTCAGCCATTGTCTCGCGCAACTGCTGACAACTAACATTGTGGCTGAGGGGAATAATGGCATCCATCGCAGCATCCCAGGCTAAACACGACTGAGGATTGGTGTAGGAATCAGTTGACCCATGAATGGGAGCGTGGATATAGTCAGGGTAATATTCATGCTCAGTATGGTAGCCTTTGAGTTCCTCTTCCCAATTAATTGAGGCATATTCCTGCATTACTGAGGGCATCGCTGCGGTGATGCGTTGAATTACCTCGGTTCGATACGCTTGTTTTTTTTCTGCGTTCCATCTCGGCATAATCATCTCCTACTTACACTCGTTGCTGGTGTTCCTAGATTCCAATCTGGGAACGAGAAATAAACTGCAAATACAATAGAGCAATACTCCAAACAGTTTTTAATTGAGCCAATTCACAAGAAAGCTATCGATCCTTTAGGGTGCTAATTAGAATAAACAAGCACCGGAACGATAGCTATATGTAAATTGTACAGAGTACGTTACGGTGTCGCTAACCCTCTCTACATTAGACCTCTTGCAAAAGTGCTTTTTGCATTCTTGGGGAAAAGGGTAAAGGTTAAAGGGGAAGGGGACAATACAAAACCTTTTCCCCCACCCCTTATCCCCAGAGGGAACCCCACCTTCCCCTTTTCCCGACAAATGCCAAGAAGTCTATTTATTGGAGTATTGGAGAATTTATTTTTTGACATTCCTTAAGACCTGAAAATGGCAGGCGGAAATGAAGTTAACTGTTTAAATTTAAGTAAATACTGAAAAAAGTCTGAAAAATTCCGCTAAAGTCTTATTTAAAACAAACTTTATTCTTTTTAAAAATGAATATAGAAGAAGCACTAGTAATTTTAGATACATTTCTTGAACATGGTTTAAGTGATGTTCAAGAAATCATATTTCGTAAAGCTTGGGAAGGACAAACTTATCCAGATATCGCCGAAAGCTGTGGTTACGATGCCAATTATATAAAAGATGTTGGTTCTAAGTTATGGAAGCTACTTTCACAAGCTTTCGGGGAGGAAGTGACAAAAAGTAATTTTCGCTCAGTATTGAGACGGCGAGCGCAAAATAGCGTTTTGTCAGAACAACTACAACCTGTGCCAGCAGTTTTGAGACAGTCTCAGCCAACAAGCAGAGCCAAAGATGGAATATCAGCGTCTTCTTTGGTAATCGAAAAACAAGATGAGAGAAAAACCCCAGTCTCTAATCCCGACTTTTTAGAAAATCCTGGTGGCTCAGTGCCCCTAAATTCCTTTTTTTACATAGAGCGTCCGCCAATTGAAGAACGCACCTATACCGAAATCAATAAACCTGGAAGCCTAATCAGAATCAAAGCCCCTAGCAAAATGGGAAAAACATCCCTAATGCACAGAATTCTTACTCATGCCAAACAGACTGGGGTACACACTGTACAGATTGGTTTACAGCGGGCAGATAGTCAAGTTTTCACTAGCTTAGAAAAATTCTTACGCTGGTTTTGTGCTAACGTCAGTCGGCAGTTGAACCTAGAAATCAGACTCGATGATTATTGGGATGAGGATATTGGTAGCAAAGTTAGCTGCACATTGTATTTACAGGAGTATTTGCTAGAAAAAATTGACGCTCCGGTGGTCTTAGCTTTGGATGAAGTGAATCGCATTTTCGAGTATCCAGAAATCTCTAAAGATTTTCTGCCGCTACTGCGTTCTTGGTATGAAGATGCTTCCGAATTAGAAATCTGGCAAAAACTCCGATTAGTAGTAGTTCATGCCACTGAAGCTTATATCCCGCTAGATATTAATCAATCACCTTTCAATGTGGGACTGCCGATTAAGTTACCGGAATTTAGTTTAGAGCAGATGCAGGATTTGGCAGTACGTCATGGACTGGATTGGGCCAAAGGTGAGAAAGGATTGGAAAAGCTGGCTCCGCTACGAGCAATGATTGGCGGTCATCCTTATTTAGCTCGTCTGGCTCTTTATAACCTGGGAAATCAAACAGTAACTCTAGAGCAGCTATTACAAGAGGCTCCCACAATTGCCGGCATTTATAGCAACTATTTACGCCATCATCTAGCCAATCTCCAAGAACATCCAGAACTCGCGATCGCACTCAAACGGGTAGTTACCTCTCCCACAAGTGTGCAATTAGAAGCGATCGCTGCTTATAAATTAGAAAGTATGGGTCTGGTAAAACTTGAAGGAAATCAGGCAATGCCTAGCTGTGATTTGTATCAGCTATATTTCCAAGAGCAATTAACCTAAACGCTATGAATAAGTACGAATATCAAATTGGCGGTAGTCTCAAAGTTGATGCTCCTAGCTATGTAGAACGGCAGGCTGACTTTGAACTTTATAATGCTTTAATTCAAGGTGAATTTTGTTATGTCTTTAGTTCCCGCCAGATGGGGAAATCTAGCTTGCGATTACAAACGAGGCATAAATTAGAACAAGCAGGCTACAGTTGTGCATCTATCGACATGACTCGCATCGGCAACGGTAATATTACTCCTGCTCAATGGTATAAGGGCATAGTGGTTGACTTATTAAGGAGCTTTAATCTCTTTAGCAAAGTTAATATAAAAGCTTGGTGGTCGGAGCGGGAAGATTTACCTGCATTACAGCGATTGAGCCAATTTGTTGAAGACATTTTGTTAGTCGAACTAAAAACTGAAAAAATATTTATTTTTATTGATGAAATTGATAGTGTTTTAGGCTTGAATTTCCCGGTAGTCGATTTTTTTACTTTGATTCGCTCATGCTACAATCAACGAGCCGAAAATCCCGAATATAACCGTCTAACTTGGGCGCTGTTCGGAGTCGCAACCCCTTCAGATTTGATTGCCGATCGCAACTGCACCCCATTTAATATTGGTAAATCTATTGAACTGCACGGTTTTAATTTGTCGGAAGTTCAGCCATTAGCGGCAGGTTTAGAAAGTAAAGTAGCTAATCCGATGGCAGTTCTCAAAGAAATTTTAGCTTGGACAAATGGTCAGCCATTTTTGACTCAAAAACTATGTCAGATAGTAGTGCAAGAAAGAACCTGTGGAAGCAAAAATGTTGAAGAACACAGAAGTATAGAAGTTGATGAGCGTTATAAATTGGATAACCACTTACCAATTATTAATCAACATCTGATAAATTTTTATTACCAATTCCCCTTATTAATTTTAGAAAAACTAGTGCAAACCCATATTATTGAAAAATGGGAGGCAAAAGACGATCCAGAGCATTTGAAAACAATCCGCGATCGCCTGCTAATCAATGAACAGCGTGCTGGAGGTTTACTAGGATTGTACCAGCAAATTTTACAAGGAATTCAGATAGCTAGTGATGATGGAGAAGAACAAATAGAACTGCTGTTATCGGGGTTAGTAACCAAGCAGCAAGGGCAACTAATAGTAAAGAATCGGATTTATGAAGAGGTTTTTAACCAAACTTGGGTAGAAAAACAATTAGCAAAATTACGGCCATATTCTCAAGCATTCAACGCTTGGGTAGCCTCAGAGCGCTGTGATAATTCCCGACTATTACGCGGGACAGCTTTACATGAAGCGCTAGCTTGGTCACAAGGCAAAAGCTTGAGCGATCTAGATTATCAGTTTTTAGCAGCTAGCCAAGAATGCGATCGGCGAGAAGTTGAGACATGGTTAGAAGCAGAACGAACTAAAGAAGTTAAAGCTAGACTCGTTCAAGAGCAAAAAGCAGCTAGATTTCAAAGATTATTTTTTCTAGGCGCGTTCGGTTGGGCATTAATAGTTGTTTTAGGATTGGGAATGGTGACTTTTGAGTATAAAAAGCACTGTTCAGTAACCTCAAAGCAATTACTACATTACCCATGAGTAGGACAATGATTCGTGCGTATTTTTTAATTTTTTGTCGAATTCCGATTTTTTATGTTATGTGTTTAACTAGAAACTTTTACGGCTCATAATACTATACATAGATAAATGCAAACTCAAAGTGTTATAGCAATCGTAACGATTTCAACAGGAATTTTAGGAATGCTTGGAGCGATTTGGGCAATATTTTATTTCAGATATACCCAAAATATCAAGCAAGTTTTGAATTGCTTTTCTACTTCTTTTGTGCCGATTTGATTGCTGGAATTGTTGGTCTAATTATTGGTATTTTATTTCAGTCGATACTTTATTAAGGTATCAAGTTTGCAACGGACATTATTAGAACGTTCTTTGAGAGAGAGTACGCTAGTAGTACTTATTTTTTCATGCCCAAATAGCATTTATAATAAATCCTCTATCTCAGCATATTTCCGCAAGCGTGGTAGACACTGCCGTTGATAGAAACTGCTTAATGTCGCAATTGGCAGCCCAAAGTCTTTAGATAATTCTTTCCAGCTAACTTCCGGGGGTAAGCGTTTGAGAATTAATACCTGACAATTTACGTCTGGACGCCCTTTAATGTGAGTACTACGTAGTTCCATATCCGAGTCTGTCTCCACCCATATCTCCAGGTTTTCCAAAATGGGAGGCGCTTGGGGGGCAGCTGGTATATTATCTATCGGGTCAATAGTTTCATCAATCTCACCCGACTTAAACTGACGAACCCCAAAGGAGACTGTTGTGGCTTTTTCCCGGTTTTGGTTGAGATAAAAGTCTTGTAGTCTGCGTTTTAGGTAAGCATCTAGCCAATTAATTACACTACCTTGAGTGGAGTCATAGGCTTGAGCTGTCAGACCATCACAAACGTTGCGGCAGAAATACAACCAAGTTTGTTGCAGTGCGTCTTGATAGTAGGGAGTATTTTCCTTCCAGAGTTTACCTTGTGTCAAACGAATAATTTGCGTGAGCAGCTTCTGACGTTGAGGGCTTCCAGGTGAATGTTTACGGGCTTGGGCAACTAAGGATGCTAGCTGTTCATTTAGATCCTTCTTAACTGAGGTGCTAAACAATAGATGCCTGACTTCCTGTTTTACTGGTAGTGAATGACTCTGAATGTCTAAATCAGTAGTAACATCTTCTACAGTCAAAGAGTTGTTGCTCACCCGATTGGTATTTCCTTGCTCAGATGCTTGAATACAGCGATGAATTGCTTCTTCAGGCGGGATAAAATTTTGGTTTATACTATTTTTTCGCATCTTATTTTCTTTCCTCAAGTTTATTTTTTCCGCATACTTTGCTGGCTTGATACACTACAAAGCATCTCTTTGCTTGATTTTTGATGCTGTCACTATCTGTCAGATATCAGAGTTAATAACGCTATAGTTGCAATGGGCAATACCCTTTTGCTCACCGACTCAATTCAATCTACATAATCAACTCAGTAGGAGGACATAATTAAATGTAAAATGCAAATCAGAAGAACCTGTTACTGTTGGGGTTTTCCGTTCTGCTCCTACTTATTAGACGTTCTTAAGGTTTTGGATTGAAGTTTACTTTCACCATACCTTTAATTTAAGTGAATCACTTACTTTTTAACAGCATGAAAAAGTCATAATTCGTCAGGAATTTTGCCGTCAAAGTTTTATTAATTTATGTAAAAAATGTCAGTAACGTCAGGAAAAATCTCTTTTCCCACCTGTGTTAGCAGTTTTGGATTAGAAGTTTTGACTAAAGGTATCTTCCGGCAGTCTCAAACTACTTATTCATTTACGGTTTTGATACAAAACACTTTATTGGCTTGCTGAAATGGTGTTAGCAGGAGGTGATATCGCGGACACTAGCACAATGGTACTCTTGTCCGTTTAACTCCAGATAATTGACAGTTATTTCCACGGCTATGTCCTGACCATCTTGAGTTCGTTGACTAGACTCAAAAGTGAGAGAGCCTTTTTGTCTAACTTCTTCCCAGTGCGATCGCCAAGCAACCGTCGAAAAATTTGGATCTATATCGTAAACAGTCATGGTCAGCAATTGGGCGCGGGAGTAGCCAAGATGACGACAGGCGGCTTCATTCACGTAAACAAGCTGGGCATCCGAATTGACAAAAAAGATAGAATCCTTAAATTTATCTAGATAAAACTGGCTGAGGCGCAGTGCTGATTCTGCTTTTTGGCGATCGCTAATTTCCTGCTGCAAAAGTATATTTTGCTGGGTCAGTTGTTTTTGCAACCTTCGGATAGTCAAGTTATTTTCTACACGGGCAAAAACCTCTTCTTCACTAAAAGGTTTGGTAATATAATCCACTCCCCCGACTGCAAAAGCTTTTACCTTATCAAAAACTTCATCCAAGGCGCTAATAAAAATCACCGGAATGTCGCGGGTTTTCTCTGAGGCTTTCAAATGTTGACAGACTTCATAACCATTCATTTCTGGCATCATGATGTCAAGCAAAATTAAATCGGGTGGTGCAGCTTGTGCTGTTTTCAAAGCTGTTTGTCCGTTAATCACTCTCCGAATTTCATAGCCAACCTGAGTTAGCATGGCGGATAAAAGTCGCAGATTATCAGGTGTATCATCAACAACAAGAATATTTGCTTTTGGTAGCTGAACTTGATGGTTATCCATATTTATTAGAAATAATTTATCAGAAAAGAATTCAGGAGCCAGAAATCAGAATTCCAAATTGAATTAGAGTCCGACTGGTGAATGAATGGGTTTAAGATCCCCACCAAATATTTTTGTGCATTCACGACACGAAAATTTAGTGATGTTTAATTAGTGGCGGATCTCATATCAAGTCTGGCTAATTAGTTATGATTTCCCCAGTCATTGCACCCCACACGCCAGATGCGTTTAATAAGTAATCAAGCGGATATCATATCAATCCCCCACTTTCTTGTTCTGACTCCTAAATTCTGACTTCTGAATTCTGATTCAAAAATCATTTTTTACGATTGTGTTAAATCAATAACTTTATCAATGCGAAAGTTATTAACCCAATCAGACAGAGTGTTTGTCAAAACAGCAGATTCTTCAGGAATTTGCTCAAGCAAGCTAAAAATCAGCTTTTCATCAGTACACAGTGCCGCTTGGTGGAGCTGTGCTACCCACTCAGTAGGCATCTGAGCCAGCATCTCTTCTAATGATAAAATTTTCAGGTCGGAATTTTCGGCAAATTCGTCTTTTTGAAGGGGTTTCTCCGCATATACATAGCGCACCCCTAAATATTTAGACATCATATTCAAGATTACTTCCTCTCGGAACGGCTTACGTACAAAATCGTTGCAGCCAGCCGATAAAACCACAAAGCGCTCCTCATCAAAAGCACTAGCAGTTAGGGCAATAATGACAGTAGCTTGACCCTTTAAAGTAGCTCTGATTTGTTTAGTAGCTTCATACCCATCCATTACAGGCATCCGCATATCCATCCAAATTAGTTGTGGTTCCCAAGTTTCCCAAAGAGTTACCCCTTCTTGACCATTTTCAGCGTGACGTACCTCGAAGCCAAGGGATACTAGCATCTTGACTAAGAGTTCGCGATTTTCCCATTTATCTTCAACTACTAAGATTCGGTATTTTGGTTGATTAGGCTCTAAACCAATTACTCGTCGTTTTAGCTGTCGAATTGGAGCTTCAGCTACTTCTGCTAAACTAATTTGGAGATCAAAAGAAAAAATCGTTCCTTGACCCAAAGTACTGCTAACAGTAATACTTCCCCCCATTAGATGTACAAATTGTTGGCTAATAGTTAAACCCAAACCTGTTCCTTGCTGAGATTTTCGACCTGCTTCTGTTTGAACAAAGGGTTTAAACAACTTTTCAATTTCGGCAGGTGCAATCCCTGTCCCGGTATCTTCGACTTCAAAATGAAGCCAGAAGAATGAGGAGCGAGAGTTTTTTATTACTTGTGTTTCTTCTTGTCGCTGTAGCTTACTTTCTTCCTTCATCCGAACTCGTAAACTAACACCACCTTCTTGAGTAAATTTGATAGCATTACCAAGGAGGTTAATCAAGATTTGACGCAATTTACTTTCATCTGTATGCACATATCTAGGAACTTCAGGTCTACGTTCAAACATCAACTGTAAACCTTTAGATTCTGCTTTAATTTGAAACATCTCTTCAAGTGAATCAAGTAGAGTGTACAAGTCAAAGCTATTGTTGTTCAGTGTCGTCAAACCCGCCTCAATTTTGGACATTGACAACACATCATTAATCAAAGTTAGCAAATGCTCTCCACTGCGACTGATAATTTCTAAATGTTCCAACTGAGAAGCATTGATAGAAGAATCGCGCATCATTAGCTGAGTAAAGCCAAGAATGCTGTTAAGAGGAGTACGAAGTTCGTGACTCATGTTTGCGAGAAATTCGCTTTTGGCACGGTTGGCAGTTTCGGCTTCTTTGGCTTTTAGTTCTAATCTATGGCTGTAATTCTCTAACTGTTCGCCAGAGATTTTTAACTGTCGCGTTAGCCAAGACACTCCAATCAATAGAAATCCCATTGATAAGAATCCCACTAGCATCATCGTCCCTGCTAATCGTCGAGCCGGCGCAAAGGCTTCTTCCTGGTTCATCTCCACCATTAAGGCTAGGTCTTGGTCATTGAGCCAGTGATATACTCCAATTACTAACACTCCAGCATAGTTAGGATAAAGTCCTTGACCACTAATTCCACCCATTGCTGCATCAATACCTTGGCTACTAACTCCTTGAGAAAAGTCCGGTGTTTTATCTTTATCTTTTGAAATAAAAGCGTTTTTAGTTACTAAAGAACCAACTAAATAAGTTTCTCCACTCTTACCTAAGCCTGTACGTTCCCGTACAATTTGATCTATTCTGCCTAAATTGAGATCGGCTAAAAGAATACCTTGACGTACCTTGGCTGCATCACGTAGAGGGGTTGCAAAAGTCACTGATGGCTTACCAGTAATCGGTGAGGCATAAAAGATGGGGGCAAAAGAGTCTCCTGGTTGAATTTGTTCAATATAGGTGATATTAGCTGAAATTTCATATTGACCTTCACGCTGTTTGTTAGTAGATAAAATAATCCGATTGCTCCGGTCAAGAATGGAAATTTCTCCCAGACTTGGCTTGATTGTAGCCATGTTTGCGAGATAATCTGAGAGGACTTTGTAAGCTTTACGATAATTTGCGTCGGTGGGTTTGGAATTTAAAAGGATTTGAAAATTATTTTGTACGTCTGGAAACTGAGTTACTAAGAGAAAATCTCGTTCTTGGTCTTCAAACCAACGGGTAATTTCTTCCTCTTTCAGGGTAGCAGCAGCACTGAGTCGTTCAAAAGCAGCTTGTTTCAAAGCTTCCCTCGCATTGAGAAAAGCAAATCCTCCTACTACACCTACAGTTACCAAGGATAGGAATAAGAAGGAACTGGCAACTTTAATAGTTAGGTGCTGATTCCAGAAGTTCATATATTTACAACTTGTTTCTTATTCTAAAGATATTTATCTTTTTTATTATTCATGTAGATAGGTTATTCCTTTAGTTAATATAAATAATTATTGATTACCATTGGGCAAAAATCTGTTTGATCTGCTTAATTGCTTCATCAGTTGCTTGCTCTGGAGAAATTTTATCTACTATTATTCGATTAAGAGCTTTTCCCCAGATATTCTCCTCTAACACTACGCTGTATGCCGGGTTTTGGACATAATAAAACAACCGCGTTGAACCTTCCGTTACCGTCTTAACGGCAGTTGAAACGTGCGGGTCAGCCGGGTTTTTCCAAAATGGGTCTTGCCAAAGTGTCTTGATGATAGGTAAATTACAACCTCCAGCAGCTTTCAGATACTTACCTATCACCTGTGATTGGGTGAGATATGCAAGAAAATCCAAAGCTTTTTTCTGTTGTTGGGAATCGGCGAACAAAACTGCTTGCCGAAGTGTGAGTAGATAACGCATTGGCTTGCCGTTGGGTTTGTTGGGAAATTTTAAAATACCAAGCTTATGGCGATAGGTGTCGGGATCTTGGCGCACAGAGCAAGGAATTGAGAGGGTGTTGTTAGGAGTCATCACAACCATACGGTTGAGCAAGCTGCGATTATTATCTGGATTTAACCAATTGAGTGCATCTGGTGGCACATAACCTTGTTGGTAAAATTTGGTATACCAATCTAATGCCTGGACAATTTTTTGTCTCACCTTTGGCTCGTCGATCGCGAGTTTACCTTCTGAGTCGAGAATTTGCACATCGTATGCTTCTAAAATATGCTCAAAAAAGATGTAGGTATCTGAAGCTCCAGTAGAAAAAGGAAAACCTAATCCATAAATATCCTGTTTTTGCTGTTTTGCCCGCAGTTTGTTTTGCACTTGTTTCCAAAACTGCCAAAAACCATCCCAATCTTTGGGGATATCGCTTTCACTGCGACCTATTTGCTCTAGCAAGTCTCGCCAGTAGAAAATGTGAACTGTTGCCTGATTGATTGGAACTGCATAGTAGCTTCGTTTTTTTGCAGCATTATTATAATAATTAACAGCTTGCAGGGCATATTCAGGATAAAGATTTTTGACTGGCTCAATTACATCCGTTACATCCGCCAGTTTCCCTTCCCAAGCCAAATGCGGATTCAAGGCTCTCTCAGCGCCGTAACTCATCATAATATCGGGTGGATTACCCGCATGAATGGCCCTACGCGCCTTCTGCGGTAGCTCATCGCCGATATAGAAGGAAAGCTTGACTTGATTACCAGTTTGTTTTTCCCAGTTACTCGCCAATTGCTTGATTGCTTCATCCTCATCGACAGTAAAACCTTTATCCCACCAAATCTTTAAAACTGTGTTGTCAGTAGGCGAGTGGGTGACTGAAGATTGTTTTAATGGAGAGGTGTTAGTACAAGCAATAATTATCAAGCTGAGTGTGAATACGATGAACACATATCTGCGATAATGGTAATGTTGCGGCTGATTATGAAAGCCTTTAGCAATTTGACTAGCTTTTGTTTTAAATGTCATATTTATAAAAGCTTACTGCCATTGCTCAAAAATTTGCTTAATTCGGGCGATCGCTTCATCAGCTGCTTGCTCTGGAGAAATTTTATCTACAACAATTCGATTGAGCGCCTTACCCCAGACATTATCTTTTAAAACCAAGCTATAGGCTGGGTTTTGGACAAAATAAAATGGGCGAGTTTCTCTGTTGAGAAATATATTAATGGCAGTCGAGAGATAGGGATCTTTGGAATTTTTCCAAAAAGGATCTTTCCACGCTGATGTTAAAACTGGTAAATGACGACCTCCAGAAGCCTTGAGATAATTTCCCATCACTTCTGGTTGTATTAAGTATGCAAGAAACTCCTTGGCTAGTTTCTGTTTCTGAGAATCGGCAAATAAAAACGCTTCCTTAACCGTAATTAAGTAGCGCATTGGCAAGCCATTAGGTTTATTTGGAAACTCTAAGATACCAAGCTTTTGATAATATGTATCAAGGTTTTGCCGTACAGCAGCAGGAATTGAAAGCGAGTTGTTAGGAGTCATAACCACGCTTTGATTAAGTAAGCTACGATTATTATCTGGATTCAACCAATTTACAGCATCTGGTGGGACGTAGCCTTGCTGATAAAAATTTGTGTACCATTTTAAACTGTTAATAATACCTTGACGCACTTTCGGAGCGTCAAGGAGGAGTTGATCCATAGAATCTAAAATTTGCACGTCGTATGCTTCTAAAATCTGCTCAAATAAGTAGTATGTATCAGCAGAACTAATGCCGAAGGTAAATCCTAATCCATAAATATTCTGTTTTTTATCTGGTATTTGTTTTGTCCGCAAGTCATCCTGGATTTGTTTCCAAAACTCCCAAAAAGCATCCCAATCTTTTGGTACATCACTTTCCTTACGACCTATTTGCTTTAGCAAATCTCGCCAGTAAAAAATGTGAATAGTTGCTTGGCTCATTGGCAGAGCATAGTAGCTTCGCTTTTGAGTAACATTGTTATAAGACTGAACAGTTTTGAGAATTTTTTCCGGGTAAAAACTTTTAAGTGGCTCAATTACATCTGATATATCTGCTAGTTTGCCTTCCCAACTTAAACGGGGAATAATTTCTCGATCGGCAGTATAACTGGTAACAATATCAGGTAGGTTGCCAGCCTGAATTTCTCTTTGAATCTTCCGTGTTAGCTCATCTGTAGAATATAAAGAAAGCTTGATTTTGTTGCCAGTTTGTTTTTCCCACTGGCTAACTAGTTGCTTGAGAGCTTCATCTTCTTCCTGAGTAAAACCTTTATCCCACCAAATCCTTAAATCGGTAGTTTCACTGGATAACTTATCAAGTGGGGAAGGGGAGGATTGATATGTGTTAGTGCAAGCAATAATTATCAAGCAGAGGATTAATGCTATGAGTGCGTAGCGACGGTTGATTAGTCTTGGTACTACGCTAAAAGCTTCTTTAGCTCTCTGCTGACTCTTCAAGACTTGAGCAATCTGACTGGCTTTTTTTCTGGACAACACACTTCTAGAGCTTATATTTAAACTGAATAGATATACTCAATTTAAAGCTTTTTGTCGATCTCTTAATAATTTACAAGCGATCGCTCTTGAAAGAAATGGGTAACTGCTTGCTTTTGGATAAGACGGAACGCATTACCAAAGCTGGGCGGTGGTAGCACATCGCCTCCCTATTTGCACTGATTAGAATAGACTTCTTGCATAAGTCGGGAAAAGGGGAAAGGGGAAGGGGAAAAGGTTCTGCAAAAGTCCCTTTCCCCTTTAACCTTTACCCTTTTCCCCAAGAGTGCAAAAAGCACTTTTGCAAGAGGTCTAATAATTATTCTGCCGCGTGGTTTAATTATTCCATTGATGAATCGAATGCGAGGTGTTTAACGTACCACCTCGCATTCTGAAGATTTCTATTTGACTGTGGCGTTAAGGATTAAACAACTAGCAAGTTATTTTGACTTAGTGACACTCCACCAGATAGTTGTGCAAATTGTACCTGAGCAAATCCACCCGCACTGCCATCTTGGTCAAAATATAGCGCACCTGTAGTATTGTTATAGATAAATCGCTGATTGCTGGTTGTTGCAGATGTTCCAAGGGTAAAAGAGCTAGCTGAGAGTAAACCTGACGATAACCCGCCACCAAAACCAGCAGCCGATACCTGAATCTGTTCATTAGCCGCGTTGAAGTTATAAATGTTATCAATGCCTTCATTGAAACTAGTGAAAACAAAGGTATCTATACCAGCTCCTCCATAAAGGTTATCATTACCTTTGCCACCTTTGAAGGTGTTCTTACCAGAAGCGCCAGAGGCTGTGAGAGTATCATTACCATCACCTCCATCCAGTAGATTATTGCCTGATGAATAGTCAACAATCAAGCGATCGTCATTAGCACCACCATTGAGGGTGTTATTGCCAGAGACAGTATAAGCTCCGTATGAGGAATATAAGGAGGCTGAACCAGCGGCTGTGAGAGTATCATTGCCATCGCCCCCATTCAGTAGGTTATTGCCTGATGAATAGTTAGTAACTAAGTTATCATCACCAGCACCACCATTGAGGGTGTTCTTACCAGAGATAGCATCGAGAGAAAAATTGCCTCGGTAGTCGTCGTAGGAGCCAGAGACATCAAGAGAATCATTATCATCACCACCAGAGAGCGAATTATTACCATTTGAATAGTCAGCACTCAAGTAATCCTTACCTGCACCGCCGAGAATCGTGTTATTTCCACGTCCCCCAGCAAGGGTATCGTTGCCATTGCTCCCCACAATCAAATCATCGTAGTCTGTACCTGAGATATTTAATTGTTCGATATTCTTGTAGCTTACCTGATTCGGGCCTGCTGTAATCGAACCAGCATTAGTAGCAGCATTGAATGTCGAAGTGATTCCCTGACCGATGGAATAGTTATAGAAAGACAACAAATCGTTACCTTTCCCTCCATCTATGGTATCTTTGCCATTGCCTCCGGCGAGTGTATCGTTGCCATTGCCCCCTACAATAAAATCATTGTAGGCTGTACCTGAGATATTTAATCGTTCGATATTCTTGTAGCTAACCTGATTCGCGCCTGATGTAATGGAGCCAGTGTTAGTAACAGCATTGAATGTCGAAGTGATTCCCTCACCCCCGCTAGAATTACTGTAATAATTGGCTTCCAATAAATCATCACCTTTTCCGCCATCGATAGTATCATTGCTACTACTCGCATAGAGCGAGATAGTATCGTTGCCATTACTCCCCACAATCAAGTCATTGTAAACTGTACCTGAGATATGTAATGCTTCGATATTCTTGTAGTTAATCAGATCCGTGCCCGCCCTAATCGAGCCAGTGTTAGTAGCAGCATTGAAAGTCGAAATAATTCCCCCACTAGGATAGATATACGAAACGCTCAACAAATCGTTACCTGTTCCACCATCTACTGTTTGAGTCGCTAAGGAAGGTGGAGAAGTATATAGGACGAAAGAGAAGGAATCATTACCATTCCCTCCATTGAAAATGTTATTACCAAACCTGCCCTCGGCTTTTTTGTCGTCGTAGTAGCCAGAGGCAAAGAAAGAATCATTGCCATCCCCCCCATTGAGGATGTTATCGCCTGTTGAATAGTTAACACTCAATTGATCGTCACCAGCACCACCATTGAGAGTGTTATCACCGGATGTAAAAGAGGCGGAATAGTCGTATTCGCGAGAGGCGCTAAGAGAATCATTGCCATCTCCTCCATTGAGGATGTTATCGCCTGTTGAATAGTTAGCATCTAATTGATCGTCACCAGCACCACCGTTGAGGGTGTTATTGCCATCTGTCTTAGACGCAGAGAGATTATCACTGCCATCGCCACCAGAGATTAGGTTATCGCCTGTTGAAGAGGTAGCACTGAATTGATCGTTACCAACACCGCCGTCAAGGATGTTATCGCTTGTTGAATAATCAACATTCAAGTAATCGTTACCTTCACCGCCAAAAATTGTATCATTGCCATAATTTGAATCGTTGCCACTACTGCCTCCGAAGAGTAAATCGTTGCCATTGCTTCCGACAATAAAATCAGCGTAGGTTGTACCTCTAATTTCTAATTGTTCGATATTGGTGTAGTTAATCTGATTTGTGCCAGCCCGAATTGAGCCAGTGTTAGTAGCAGCATCGAAACTCGAAGTGATTCCTTTAGTAGCACGGGTGTAATATACAGACAAATAATCCTGACCTGTTTCTCCATTTATATTTTGAGTCGTTAAGGAAGAGGGGGCAGTTTTTGAGGCGGACAAATGGAAGTCATCATTACCAGCGCCTCCATTTAGAGTGTTTCTACCCCGGACTTCATCAGCGTAAAAGGAATCATCGCCGTCTTTGCCTGAAACCGTATTGTTGCCAGCAGAATAGCTAATATCAAGGTAGTCATCCCCTGCATCTCCACTGAGGATGTTATTTCCAGAAGAATAGGAAGCATCAAGGGTATCATTTCCCTCATCACCCCGCAGCAAGTTATTACCAGTACCACCACGGAGGGAGTCGTTATCCGTACCACCACGGAGAGAGTCGTTATCCGTACCACCAAGGAGAGTATCATTGCCTGCACCTCCAATGAGGCTATCATTTCCGGCATCACCGCTTAAAAGGTCGTTGCCATTTTTGCCATCGATGATATCATCACCCACTTTAGCGTTAATTGTATCTGCGTCCTGAGTACCCAGTAGATTATCTTTACCGTTGGTTCCAATGATATTCACCATAACTCTTACCTTCCTGAATCGATATTTTGAGTAACTTCAGCTATTAACTTGTTGTTAATGTTGATTGAGGACACACGGAAATCGCCGAGAGTTGACGCTTTCGACATACTTTTATGTCACCCTTGAGGGCTAGCAATTTTCTCGAAGATTTACCCTATTGATGAGCTTGTAAGCAGGACTTGTCTAACTAACTTGAAAAAGGCAGGAGGTGAGGCAGCCCCCGTCTTGGCGGTTCCCGGCGATGGGGGACTGCCGAACCCGAAGGGCAGGAGGTTCATTAAAGTCTTTACCTATTCCCTATTTCCTTTTTCATTCGTTATTTGTGTACCCGTTAATAATGCTAGTTAAGACTATCTAAGCCTTAAGCATTGTACATATTTATGAGCGTGTATTTAGGAAAACAGATGGTTTCACACTTTTTTTATCATTCTCGATCCGCAGATCAGCCCAGCCATCACTGACAAAGTGCCGAAAAATCAAGCTTGAATGCCTAAAACCCACACTTCATATTTCTTATCAAAGCGTAGCCCTACTGTCGTAAATATAGAGAATAATTCACTTTCGATAGGGAAAGAATTTTTATGCAATTGTTGTGGGCTATTGCCCGTGGGTGTGTAGCTTAAAAATAAGGAACATCTAAATAACACTTTGATAACCATATCTGAATATTTACTGAGATGTCCACACTTAAAGACATATCTTTGCATACTCTTTACATTATTTGCCGATCGGTATAATCTCAGTATTTATCTTTATGTATTCTTCATGTCTTGAGAACCACTAATAATTCTGAATGCAGCAGCTACACAGCAGCTAAACAGTTGTTTATTGGCTCGTGTAGCGTGTCATCGCCCCTAGTAGATAAGCAAGCTGTAAGAGTTTTTGAAATCTGGGATTATGCTGCGAGGTTCTGACGATGAGTTACAGGAGTTGAAAGCGGATCGCTCCAAGGTATTGGCAAATTATCAAGAGTTAATTAGGGATAACCTCCACCAAACATACTCCCATAGCGTAGGCGTAGCCTGTCCTAGCCATCGCAAAGAAACTACTGAGGACGGTGAATCTGAAACTGGATTATATTGGAAGATTTTGGACAAAAATAGATTTTTATTAAAAAAACAATCGTCAGGAAATGAAAGCGTATTAAATAGTGGATTTCTTTAATCATGCCAATTTGAAAGAAGAATGCAATATCCATATATATACATACAAGAGAGTGCGCGTTATGATTAGCAAAAATTTTTTAAATTGGCATCAGTATAATATTCATATAGATGGCAGTAAAGGTCAATTAGTACTTATAGATATATAAATTTATTCCCTTTCACTTAATTAATTCTTCATACAATCAATTTGTATATCGTTTAACGTAGTATATGCTTCTTGTTTACAGCTATTTTCAGGTAAATAGACCACGCAGTAAGGGTGCAAGGACTTGCGCCCCTACGACAGGTGTGATTCAAATACATGAAAACTGCTGTAAGTAGGCAAAGAAAATAGTTATGTCATATTCAAAGCTCAATCGGTGCTATTTTCTTCTGGCAATGCTAACTAGAAGGGTAGGTACGATCGCGATCGCATCCTTCCTTACGATCTAGTCGAACCGATTTGTCGTTCAGGGCTGGGTGCATTGCAAATCCCCATTGCCGAAGTTAGTGGTGGTATCTCTGCACGCGAGCTGTTCGAGATCGTTATTCGGGTAATGCAGGAACTATGATGATTTCAAGGATCGTGCGATCGCAAACGACGAGATCGACGGTACATCACTGCCAACGCGAGGATTCTTCTAGATTAACCACCTTGTATGGTAATTTCTGAGCTTGATAAATAAATGTAAAGAATAAGTTGGCATTGCATAAACTTCGCTTTCTAGCTTGATGAATTAACTAAGAAGCTAAAAAGTTGAAGGTACAAGATTGAAAATATCTTGTTATCTCCTTAATTAGTTGATTCAATAACATAGTTATTCTACAGGAGTAAAAATGAGTACATTAGAGCAAAGTCTTAGTCAATTCCGAGCTTTACCAAAACCAGAGTCATCTCGATTAATTGACTTTGAAGAAGCAGAAATTCGTCCTGGTATAGTAAGTGACACTTATATTTTAGTTGTTAGAGGAACGAAACCATACTTGAATTTGGAAGTGAATCTTGTGCCACTTGTATACGTCCAGCAACCTGAATATTGGGGAGTTGAGGTCGTTGGCACTTTGCCCGGAATCGGACTACCAGCGACCGCACCTTATACAGTTTCTCTGCCAGTAGACGGCATTCGTGGCAAACAAGGTATTGAAGTTATTGGTGCTACTAGTTCCAAGCAACTGCCTTTTCTAGATGTTAAGTATTCCTAATTCCCAATATGAATATGTGTAGAATCGAAGCATAAAACCCGCTCAAAAAATTGTTTTTAGGCTAATAGCTCAAGTTGGTTTAAACGGACTAAGAAAATATTTTTAGTCCGTTTAAACCAATTCCAATACTTGTCGTTTAAGGGTAAAAGGTAAGGGGGAAGGGGAAAGAAAAAACCTTTCATCTTTACTCTTTAACCTTTTCCCCAAACCTAATTTAATAGACTTTGTTGGTGTAGTAGAGAATTCTATTCACTCAATATTTTTAAAACATCCTCTTATACCAATTTAAAAAATGATTGCGATAGATGGGAAACTGAAACACTTATCCAATGGATGTTTCACAATCCAAAATCTAAAATCAAAAATGGTATTAGTTAGGTAGAGTTAAAATACTGGAATCTCAATGACAAATTCTGTTCCTTCACCAAGTACAGAATTGCAATTCAAGCTTCCATTATGGGTTTCCTCAACAATTTGACGAGCGATCGCTAATCCTAATCCTGTTCCTTTGCCAACTTCTTTCGTTGTAAACAAGTGGTCAAAGATGCGCGATCTAATCTCCTCTGGCATCCCAGGGCCATTATCTTTAATCCGAATTACGATCGTTTGTTGGTCACTAGATACTTCGGTTTGAATCAGTATTTGCTGACGATCGCCTTGCACTTGGACAAAAGAACGCCCGTCAATGGATGCATCTAAAGCATCAATTGCATTTGCAAGGATATTCATAAATACTTGATTTAGCTGTCCTAAAAAGCACTTAACAGGTGGTAAATTTCCGTATTCGGTGATGACTTCAATCGCTGGACGTTTTTCGTTAGCTTTGAGGCGATACTTCAAAATTAACAGAGTACTCTCAATCCCTTCATGGAGGTTACAAGCAACTTTTTCGGCTGTATCGGCTCTGGAGAAGGTACGGAGACTGATACTAATATCTTTAATTCGTTCTGAAGCCACCTTCATCGAACTTACTAGCTTTGGTAAATCTTCAATCAAGAATTCGAGATCAATTTCTTCGCCATGCTCAATGACTGCGATCGCAGGAGAGGGATAATGTTGTTTAAATAATTGGATATGGGCGAGTAAGTCTTGAGTATACTCTTCGGCATTGTGGAGGCTGCCTTCTAAAAATCCAATGGGATTATTAATTTCATGTGCCACACCTGCAACTAAATTGCCCAAGGTTGCCATTTTTTCATTTTGCACCATTTGTAATTGGGCTTGCTCAAGTTCTTGCAGCGATCGCTCTAGTTGATGAGCATAATTCTGGTATTCTTGATAAAGGCGGGCATTTTCTAGAGAGATGGCAGCTTGAGCGCATAGCAGTTGGATAACTTCGGTGCGATCGCGAGTAAATGCACCAATTGTTAGCGGATTTTCTAGATATAGCAGCCCAATAATTTTTCCCTGATTTAATATCGGCGTACACAACACACTCTTAGGTTGTTGCTGCATAAAATATGAGTCAGCGATAAAATCAGTTTCTGCTGTTGCATCATCCAGAACAACAGTTTTGAAGCTGTGTTTGACAAAGTTTACCAGTGTTATGGGAATGTCTTCGCTGGTTGACAATGGTGCAGATAATAGGGTGACTCCTTCATCAATAGTGGCTATGGCTTCAACCAATAAACTTTCCTGTTGGAGTATCAGCAGTGCTGCTTTTTGTGCCCCAGCATTTTCCATTACTACTCGCAAAAGTGTAGTGAGTAATTGCTCTAATTGAATTTCACTGGAGAGAGCTTGGGACGCTTTCAAGATGGTGGACAAATCGAGGGCTTCAGAGATACTGCTGCTAGAAAGATTTGTGTGGATGGTTTGATTTGGAAATGATGATGCATCGATAGTTGAACTCAGTTGAAAGTGATTAAGTTGCCCTTTTAAGATGGGAATAAGCAGTTGAGGATAGCGTTTTTCTAAGTCTTCAGTTTTAGCTTTAGCACCCCAACGGGCATAGCAGTAATAAGCTTCTTGCATATAAATTTGGGCGATTTTTTCTTTGTCCCAGTCGAGGTAAAATTTGGCCGCTAGTTCATTACTCAAGGCTTCTTCTTGGATATATCCATTTTCTTTCGCTAGAGTTATGGCGCGATCGTACAATTCCATTGCTTTGTTTTTGTGCAGCAAAATCCGCTGCCGTTCTGCTTCGACTAAATAAAATTTGTGTTGATGATTCATTGGGGCATAATGCGCCCATTTTTTTAGCTTTTTCTGATGGGATGTGACTTTTTTAAGAATCTGTTTTTGCTGGTTAGCCGTTGCCGTTGGATAGATAATTAGTTGGGTTAACGCCTCATAAAAGTAAACTATTGGTACAACTGCTGCCGATGTTACTCCATCTAAATAAGTTATTGCCTGAATTGCTGCCTCAGATGCTCTGGTATAATTTTCAAATAGGTAGCAAAGTATCAGTTCATTGGCATAGCTAAAGCTCAATCCAGTGCGATCGCCTGCTTGCTCTTGTAATAGACGAATAGTTTGGGCATCATAAACAGCACCTGATAAGTAACTGGGATCGGCAGATTGTCCTAACAAATTCAAGATTGCTTGACGAAATGAATTAATATACGTCTGGGGTTTTTCTTGTCTAAAATGGCTGTAGACTTCAGCATAGTCACCCATCTGTTTTTCTAACTCAGCTAATTCTTGCCCCATCAAATATCCATGAAAACTACAGCTATAGCTAGCCCAAGCTGCATATTCAATATCTCCGGTTTCTAAACCCACTTGATAAGCTTCAATTAACGGTGCAATTGTATCTTTAAGTGGTTGATGCCAGTGATTAATAAATGTTTGAACAATGAAGAAAGTTCTAGCTTTGAATTCTTTGCTATGGAATTTTTCGAGAACTTGTAATGCTAATTGACCAAATTGATAACCTGTCTCAATATTTCCCAGAATGCCACACTCTATCAATCCATACCAGGCATAGCCAAATGCAGATGCGGCAGCATTACCGTACTGCATCGATAAATTGACTTCGCTCAAGATGATTGGTGGTAGTAAATCTGGACGAGCAATATAAGCTGTGGAATTTGTACTAGCCAAAATTCGGATTGCTGCTAGTTGTTTGTCCCCAGTCATATTAGGTAAATCAATCAAATTTAAAGGAGATTTACCTACAAATCGTAATTTCGTTTGGGCTAGATTGAGTAATGTTTGTATTTTATTCGCTTGATGAGATAGTTTCACTCCTAAGAGATTTAGCAGTGCGATCGCAGTCCGAATCGAATCATCAAAACGACTCTGAGCTAAATAAGATTGAATTTGAATTTCAATCGATTTCACCCGATCTATTAAGACTTTAGCGTGTTGTTGAACTTGCTCAACAAACTCTTCTACTTCGTCAAACTGACCCATAAGATAGGCAGTCGAAGCAGCTTCTTCATACAAGGCTAATGTGAGTGAATATTGTTGTTGCCAGCTATCTGTTCTCAATAGCTGAATACCACAACTGATATATTCTATTGCATTCGTATAAGCAGTGGATAGTTTGGCTTTTTTTCCAGCCAGCAAATTTAACTCTGCTAATCGATCTCGCTCAGACTGTTGATTGATTAGCTTTACACCAATATTTAACTGATTAACAATCTCAAAAATTCTCTCTTCCTGTTTTTTAATTGGTATTTTGCTTAATAGCAGTTGGCCAATTTGCAGATGGATGGATTGCTTTGTTGACTCTGGGATCAACGCATAAGCTGCTTGTTGAATCCGATCGTGTAAAAATTTATAGTTTACAGTTAGCGAACTTTGTACTAAATCCTGTGTTTCCCGCCCAACATAGAATTTGTAAACTTCGCTTTGAGGCAGAATTAATCCTTCTTGTAATGCTTTCCAAAGGTATGTTGCTGTTTCGGTTTCAGAATTTTCCGAAACAATTGCCAATGTTGCCAAATCAAATTGATTACCAATACAAGCCGCTAATTTCAAAACATTTTGCGTTGATTCTGGTAATTTTCGCAACTGTAATACCATAAAATCAACTACATCATCTGTCAGAGCTAACGCCTTCATCTGGGCAATATCACACTGCCAACTTCCACTATTTAAATCAAATTTAATTAGCCGATCTTGATGTAGTGCTTTGAAAAATTGCGTACTAAAAAATGGATTTCCCTTGGTTTTCTGATAGACTAACTGGGTTAAGATTTCTGTAGTTTCTAACGAACAGTTTAGAGTATCGGCAACCAGTTGATTTAAGCTAGCTTCACTCAGGGCCGCTAATGTAATTTTGTTAATGGTAGCATTAGCTTTGGCAATTTCATCTAATGTCAATATTAATGGATGGGCAGGAAAAACTTCATTATCCCGATAAGCTCCAATTAATAATAAATATCCTGAGTTTGACTCATTCATTAGTAACTGGATCAACTTCATCGATGCTGAATCAGCCCACTGCATATCATCTAAAAAAATGACTAGGGGATGTTCTTTGGTAGTGAATACTTGAATAAACCTTTGTAATAATAAATTAAACCGATTTTGTGCTGCGTTTGGTAAAAGTTCCGTTGCTGGTGGTTGTTGACCAATAATTTGTTCTAATTCGGGAATTACCTCAAGAATGACTTGGCCCCGATCGCCCAGCACTTGTAAAATTTTATTTTTCCAAGTTGACAATTGGACATCACTTTCACTCAGCAATTGTCCCATTAAGTCTCGAAACGCCTGCACAAAAGCAAAGAAGGGAATATTACGATTAAATTGATCGAATTTGCCCTTAATGAAGTAGCCTCGTTGCCGGACAATGGGTTTGTGAACCTCGTTAACAATTGCTGTTTTACCAATACCAGAAAAACCAGCCACCAGCATTAATTCTGTCTGATTGTTGGTAACGCGTTCAAATGCTTTGAGCAGAGTTTCAACTTCATGCTCGCGACCATAGAGTTTTTCTGGGATAATAAAGCGATCGCACACATCCCGTTGGGCAATTGGGAAATTTACAATTTCCCCCGTTTCTTTTAGCTGGTGTAAACAATTTTCTAAATCATATTTCAGCCCAGATGCACTCTGATAGCGGTCTTCGGCATTTTTCGCCATCAGTTTCATCACAATGTCTGACAACACTTGCGGAATCTCTTTCCTATTCCCTGTTCCCTCTCCCCTCTCCCCTAAAACTGGCGGAAGTTTTGCAATATGACAATGCACCAATTCCATCGGATCGTGCGATTTAAAAGGTAATTTCCCTGATAGCAACTCATAAAAAGTTACACCTAAAGAATAAAAATCAGTACGGTAATCAATCCCCCGATTCATTCGTCCAGTTTGCTCTGGAGACAAATAGCTGAGTGTTCCTTCTAATACATTAGGACTCATCAAGACTTGAGTTTCTCGTGGCAGCAGAGATGCAATACTAAAGTCAATTAACTTAACTTCTTTAGTTTCTGGATTAATTAAAACATTGGCGGGTTTAATATCTTTGTGAATAATCCGATGATGAATTAGAATATCTAATGCATCACACAGAGCAATCGCTATTTGTAAAAACTCTTGTAAAGACCTGATATCTAGCGTCTGGTAAGAAGCAAAATAATCTTTCAGAGAAATTCCACCAAAATCTTCCATCACCAACGCATAACCATTTTGATACGCCTCCAGACTGTAGGTTTGGGCGATCGCAGATGAGTTAAGATTTTTGGCAATTGTGTACTGATTGCGAAACTGCAACAGATCGCTGAAACTGGGATATGAATTTTTTAGCAGTTTAATTACTACAGGTAATGAGTCAGTTTCTCGATACCCCCGATAAACTAGAGTTCTGGAACCATTGTAGATTTCTTCAGTTATGTCGTATCCGAGAATACTGACCATGCTGCTGACCATACTGCTAAACCCTGGTGATTTCTGAATTTATTGTTCCCAAATCAGTAACCTCAGTTTATATGTATTTTTTAATACAAATGATTAGAGTAAATCATCGCAGTAGATAAAACTGTATTTGATGTCCCAAATTCAAAGGCGAATAGCCGTTCATAAACGAGAACATTTTGCTAGAAGAAATAAAAGTTGTTAGAAAAGACTTAAATAATACTCAAAGAAGAAACCAAGGGAAAAGGTGAGAAAAAACCCACCTCTTAACGAATCGATATGATAGACAAGTAAACAAAATTTAAAAAATATTTATCGAATGGTAGATCAATCATCTGGCTTGTCCAAGGTCAAAGACTCATTAACACAAAAACTCTTCTTGGGTAATGAACCTAATGCGGAGTTAATTGCAATTCTCACCGTTTATTTTGTCCAAGGAATTTTAGGGCTATCGCGTCTAGCCGTTAGCTTTTTTCTCAAAGATGAACTACTGCTGAGTCCAGTCCAGGTATCGGCGCTATTGGGAATTGTCTTCCTACCTTGGATGATCAAGCCGATGTTTGGTTTTATCTCTGATGGCTTGCCTATATTTGGCTATCGTCGCCGTCCTTACTTGATTTTATCCGGGATACTGGGAACTGCTTCTTGGATGAGTCTGGCCACAATAGTTCATACTAGCTGGGCAGCTACCTTAGCGATCGCTCTTGGTTCTCTTAGTGTCGCCATGAGTGATGTCATCGTTGACTCGCTAGTTGTAGAACGAGCCAGAGGCGAATCGCAAGCAAAAGCTGGTTCACTACAATCTCTGTGCTGGGGTGCTTCTGCGATCGGAGGTTTAATAACAGCCTACTGTAGCGGTCTGCTCCTCCAATACTTTACTACCCGTACCGTCTTTGGGATTACCGCTTTATTTCCGCTGATCGTTTCAGGGGTGGCTTGGTTAATTGCTGAGTCCCCCGTTAGCAAAGATGCTGAAGATAGTAATCAGACCAACCCTTTACCAATAAAACATCAACTGGGGCAGCTACGCCAAGCCATTAGTCAAAAAACAATTTGGCTACCAACGGCGTTTATCTTCATCTGGCAAGCTACCCCAAATGCTGACTCAGCCTTTTTCTACTTTTCTACCAACGAACTCCACTTTGAACCAGAATTTTTGGGGCGAGTAAACTTGGTGGGAAGTTTCGCTTCTTTGGCAGGCGTTTGGATTTTTCAACGTTTCCTCAAAAGCATTCCTTTTCGCGTAATTTTTGCTTGGAGTACTGTCCTTTCGTCACTTTTGGGGATGACGATGCTGTTGTTGGTGACTCACACAAACAGGCTATTGGGTATAGATGACCACTGGTTTAGTTTGGGTGATAGCTTGATTCTGACTGTGATGGGGAAAATTGCCTTTATGCAAGTGATGGTGCTAGCAGCAAGGCTTTGTCCCTCTGGTGTGGAAGCGACATTATTTGCCTTGTTAATGTCAATCTATAATTCAGCTGGAACAGTTTCCCATGCATTCGGGGCATTAATCACATATTGGCTGGGGATCACCGCAACAAACTTTGAGTCACTTTGGCTCTTGGTGGTAATTACTAACCTCAGCACGCTATTACCCCTACCATTTATCAAATGGCTACCTGCTGCTGAAGAGCAAACTGAGACAATCAAAAATGAGGAACAACTATTTTCGCCTGATTTGATGTCTGAGTTGGTACTAAGAGAATCAAAGTCGGAAATAGTGGAATAAGGTAATACAGCAGAATTCTGAATTTAGAATGGGCTGCGCTAACAGGAGTAAAACAGGCTTTATACCTGGATAACAGACAAATCGTTGTGTATCTCATCAACCTAAAATCTCCTGTAAATTTCACCCTAATTCGAGTGAGCGCTATATCTTCTCGTTTGAGTAAAGCTGCAAATAAATTATTTTGAGCGGCTACGTATTTTTGTGCCAAATAACAAGAAAAAACCAAGTACATGCATTTTCAAATTCAAGAAAGCTTAGTTACAGAAAAATCCTACACCCGTGCAGACTGGCAACAAGGATATCAATCTCTCACTGAAGAGTTTGATTATTGGATTGATGATATAGAAGGACAAATTCCCAAACAATTACAAGGAACGCTGTTTAGAAATGGCCCCGGTTTGCTGGATGTGAATGGGCAGCCTTTTCATCACCCATTTGATGGGGATGGGATGATTAGCAAAATTACTTTCACCAATGGTCGTGCCCATTTTCGTAACCGCTTTGTCCGCACAACTGGCTATTTAGCAGAGCAAAAGGCGAAAAAAATTCTCTATCGTGGTACTTTTGGTACTCAAAAACCCGGTGGTTGGCTAGCTAATATCTTTGACTTCAAACTCAAAAATATTGCCAATACAAATGCGATCTATTGGGGTGGTAAACTGCTAGCACTGTGGGAAGCGGCTGAAGCACATCGCCTCGATCCTTACACTCTTGAAACCTTGGGGAATGAATATTTTAATGGTGTTTTGTCACCAGGTGAGGCTTTCGCGGCACATCCCCGTTTGGAAAAAAATTGCGATAGAGATGGCGGTGCATCTTGCCTGGTAAATTTCTCAATTAAGCCAGGATTATCTACCACTATTAATATTTTTGAGCTAAACCCAGCGGGTGAAATTGTCAGACAGCACGCTCATAAGGTTCCAGGTTTCTGTTTCATTCACGATTTTGTCATTACTCCCAATTACTGCATCTTCTTTCAAAATCCTGTTAAATTTAATCCCATACCTTTCGCTTTGGGAATACGTGCGGCAGGAGAATGTATCAAATTTCAGCCAAATCAGCCAACTCAGATTCTAATTATTCCCCGCTTCCCCAAAACAGGGCAAGAACAAATCAAAACTCTGGAAACTCAGTCGGGTTTCGTCTTCCACCACGTTAATGCTTTTGAGGTAGGAGAGGAAGTTTTGATTGACTCCATTTGTTACCAAAACTTACCAGAAGTGGAACCCAAAAGTGATTTTCGACAAGTTGATTTTGAAGCTTCTTCACCTGGGCAACTTTGGCGATTTTATCTGAATCTAAAGAATGGGATAGTACGGCGGGAATTGATTGAGAGCCGATGTTGTGAATTTCCCAGCATACATCCGGCGAATGTGGGACGCTCTTATCGATATCTATATATAGGTGCGGCTCATGCAGAAACTGGTAATGCTCCCTTACAAGCATTGCTAAAAATTGATTTAAAGTCTGGAAAAAGGCAGCTTTGGAGTGCTGCACCCCGTGGTTTTGTAGGCGAACCGATTTTTGTCCCGCGCCCAGGTTCTGAAAAGGAAGATGATGGTTGGATATTAGCTTTGGTTTATGATGCTGCCCATCACCGCTCAGATTTGGTAATTTTGGATGCTAGTGATTTCTCTAAAGGAACGATCGCTCGCCTACATCTCAAGCATCATATCCCCTATGGTTTGCATGGAAGCTTTACTTCTGAGGTTTTTGGGGAAATTTAATCCCCTATTTGGATGAAACCATTTTTTCACTGGCAATGATATGCAAATCGATGTTTTTGAGCAAACGTACCAATTTTTGCGTCAAAGATCCTTTGAGGAGCATTTGCCAGCGCGATCGCTGACTTTCTCCAATTACAATTTGAGTGATACGATGTCTCTCGGCGACCTCAGCGATCGCATTAGCTATATTACTGTTAGTAACACGAAGAAAAGTACCTTCAAATTCTTTACAAAGTTTCTCACAAGTGTGGATGTGTAAGCTTTCTTCTTTGGTGAGAAAGCGTTCTGGATCGGCAACGAACAAGGTATAAAGTGGCGCATTCATATAGTTAGCCAATCTCGCACCCCGGCGTAACAGTTGTACTGAGTTGGGATAAGTGGATACACACACCAAAACCCGCTCGTGAATATTACAAAATTGTCCGTTGGGAGTAGAGGCGATCGCATTTTCTTCCACGTTGTCTGCCACCTCCCGCAAAGCCAACTCCCGCAAAGCAATCAGGTTACGGCGTTGGAAAAAATTATCGAGGGATTGTTGGATTTTGGGCTGTGCGTAAATCTTACCTTCTAATAACCGTTCTTGCAGCGTTTCTGGTGTGACATCCACTACCACTATTTCATCTGCTTCATCCATAATTCTGTCAGGAACGCGCTCCCGGACTACCACACCTGTAATTCTAGCTACTAAGTCGTTGAGACTTTCTAGATGTTGGACATTCATTGTGGAGTAGACATCAATCCCGGCTGCCAAAACTACTTCTACATCTTCGTAGCGCTTTTCGCGTGGAGAACCAGGGACATTGGTATGAGCAAGTTCATCGATTAAAACTAATTGGGGCGATCGCTTTAAAATAGCATCTGTATCCATATCCGTCAGCGTCAACTCACCGCGAGGATATTGCTTACGGGGTATAATTTCCAGTCCCTCTGCCTTTTCTGCTGTCTCCTTGCGTCCGTGGGTTTCCAAAAGCCCAACGACCACATCAATTCCTTCCTGTTTGAATGCGTGTCCCTCTTCTAGCATTCGGTAGGTTTTGCCTACTCCAGGAGCCATACCAATAAAGATTTTATGCTTACCCCGCCGTCGTGTCGGATAAAGCGAGTAACTTGCAGAATTTAAAGGCGCATTCCCAGCCGAACCAGTATTAGGATTATCTGACATTTCTAGCACTCCTATTGCATGGGAAAACCATCATTGCCAATCCCCAATGCCCATTTACTGATTTTGCTGACGATTAATATCTTGCAAGTCAAGAGCATAATTCAATCGGAGAACATTGATTCCCGGTTCGCCAAAAATCCATAAAAATCTGTCATCAGTATACTTATTAATTAAACGTAAAATCTCATCTTCTTTTACTCCCCGCGCACTAGCAACCCGCGTCAATTGCTGCCGTGCTGCTTTAAAGGAAATATGCGGATCTAAACCAGAACCAGAGGTATAAATTATATCAGCTATTGGTTGAAGATTTTCGTCTCGCAATTTATCTGCCTGTTCTAAAATCCGCTTTAGTAGTTCTGGATTGCTGGCAGCGAGATTGCTAGCTCCAGATATGCCAGTTGGCTTGGCTTTTTTCCCTTGGCTATATCTAACAGTACTAGGACGAGGATGGAAATATCGCTCAGATGTGAACACCTGACCAATCAAAGCCGAACCAATTGGTTCATTACTTAGATTCCGCATGATGCTGCCATTAGCTTGATAGGGCAAAAAAACTTGACCCACTACAAGAATTACCAGCGGATAGATGATTGCAGTCAACAACCAAAGCATTAGAGTTATAAAAATTGCTCTGATAGTTTCTCGAATAATAGCCATAAAAAGTTTTCCAATTGCGCCTAGAATTTAATTTTTAATTTTAATTTTTAATTTTTAATTCTTTTGCCCACCTAGCAGGAGATTATAAGATGCTGTTAGCAACAGCATAAACAACTGGGGCCGTTACCACATTCAAGCACAGCAAGATCGAAATAGCGAGTGGTAGATGTTGTTTATGCCATTGCGACTAAACAAAGGATATCGCCAAAGCAGTGCCGAGTGAAAACGATGTTTATTTATATTCTTCTTGTCCCCCCTGTCAACAGGTAAAAGTAAAAATGTTTATTATTTTACTTTGGTCAAGATGCGATCGTTTCCCAGCGTCTCTACTTTTGCTATCCTTAAGCCAAACCTACAAGTGTAATCAGTACATCGATCAACTTAATTGCAATAAACGGCGCAATCACCCCACCTAAGCCGTAAATTAAGATATTGCGTTGGAGTAACTGATTAGCTGTCAGCGGTCTAAACCTCACACCCTTTAATGCCAAGGGAATCAAAGCGGGAATAATCAAAGCATTATAAATCAATGCTGAGAGTACAGCAGATTTAGGGCTAGTCAAATTCATAATATTCAGGCTTTGCAAATTAGCAGCGACAAATATCACTGGAATAATTGCAAAGTATTTAGCAATATCATTAGCGATGGAAAATGTTGTCAATGCCCCGCGAGTAATCAACAATTGCTTACCAATACCAATAATATCGAGCAGCTTTGTGGGATCGGAGTCCAAATCGACCATGTTGGCGGCTTCTTTTGCAGCTTGGGTTCCTGTATTCATGGCCACGCCGACGTTAGCTTGGGCTAATGCTGGAGCATCGTTAGTTCCATCTCCCGTCATTGCGACCAGTTTACCTGCTGCTTGTTCTTGTTTAATGATAGTGATTTTGTCTTCTGGTGTGGCTTCGGCAATAAAGTCATCAACCCCTGCTTCTTTGGCAATGACAGAAGCGGTAATTCGGTTGTCTCCAGTTAGCATGATGGTACGCACTCCCATCCTTCGCAGTTGCTCAAAGCGATCGCGGATACCAGGTTTAACTATATCTTTGAGATAAATAATTCCATAGATTTCGTTATCTAGGCTAACTGCTAGGGGTGTACCTCCCAGGCGCGAAACTCGTTCGTAGGCAGCATCTAATTCTGGCGTATCGCGTCCGTTGCGGGAACGGACAAATCCTTTAATAGCTTCTACTGCTCCCTTTCTGGCTTCATACCCACCAGGTAAGTTTGTGCCACTCATCCGGGTTTTGGCGGAAAAACTGACTCCTTCTGCCTGAGTAGAGTCAAAATCAAACCGTGCGCCCAACTTTTCTGCCAGTCGGACAATGGATTTTCCTTCTGGTGTATTGTCAAAGACGCTAGCTGCCCAGGCAACATTAGCAATTTCCGACATTGAATGACCGTTGAGGGGAATAAACTCTTCTGCCAGACGGTTGCCGAGAGTAATTGTACCTGTTTTGTCGAGAAGTAAAGTATTGATATCACCACAGGCTTCGACTGCTCGTCCTGATGTGGCAATGACGTTAAATTGGGCAACTCGATCCATACCAGCAATACCGATGGTACTTAGTAAGCCGCCAATGGTGGTAGGAATTAACGCTACTAATAAGGCAATTAAAATTGGGACACTGACTGGACTGTTGACATAGTAAGCAAGTGCGGGCAACGTGACTACGACTAACAAAAACACTAAGCTGAGAACTGCTAACAATACCGTGAGGGCAATTTCATTAGGTGTTTTGCTGCGTTCTGCCCCTTCTACCAAGGTAATCATTCGGTCAATAAAGCCTTTACCTGGGTCAGTAGTAATACGGATAATTAGTTCGTCTGAGATAATCCGCGTCCCACCAGTGACGGAACTGGCAACATCGGAGCCTGATTCTTTTAATACTGGTGCAGATTCCCCAGTAATTGCCGATTCATCCACTGAGGCAACACCCATGATTACTTCACCATCGGCGGGGATGATATCGCCAGCAACGACGTAGATTGTATCGCCTTGTTTCAGGCTAGTGGATGAAACTTCACTAATTGTGCCATCGGCAGCAAGTTTTTTAGCGATCGCCTCCAACTTTGTTAACCGCAAGGCATCGGCTTGGGCTTTACCCCGCCCTTCTGCCACTGCTTCGGCAAAATTGGCAAACCAAACTGTAAAGAATAAAATCCCCGACAACAAGGCGTTAAAAACTTGCGGGTTTTTTTGCAGGGCTGGACCAAATAGGTTGGGATCGATCGTTAGCAATAGGATGATGATTGTCCCTACCCAAACCACAAAGATTACTGGATTTTTGATTGCATACTTAGGGTTGAGCTTGACAAAAGCATCTCTAATTGCTCTTAAGTACAGCCACTTATTATTTGCCCTAGTCTTTTTACGTTTTTGGCGGCGATCGCCAGAACGAGAACTTGGGCGTCTAGCTTTGAAGTTAGTTGCCACTGGATTCATAAATAAAGTTTAGGAGTCAGAAGTTAGGAGTTAGGAGTTATAGGAACTTCTAATAAAAAAATATCCAACCTGTAGGATGCGTTAGTAACGCATCCTACGAAACCGGATAATTTATAAGATAACGGCAGGAGCCAGGAGGAAATAAGTATGAATGAAAACTTTAGTTCTGAGTAATTACCCAGTTAAAAATAAGATACTGGTACGAGACGCCTAGTGCAAGATATAGCTGAGTGCTGTTAGCGAGGCGTTGAGCCAGTGCTGAGTATAAACCTAGTAGTTCGCCAAGTTCACTTGGCGGGGTAAAGGGGAAGGGGGAAGGGGGAAAGGGTTTAAATCCCTTACCTTTTTCCCTTTCCCCTTTCCCCAGTCCTCACTTAGCATTTTTGGGTTGGCAGACTACTAGTTGCTTCCAGGCTTTGAGCAATCAACACTGTCCTAACATGTCTGACTACAGCTATATAACCTTTCTTGCTTGAATCTCACACTTTTAAGTCTGGGTTACTCCTTCCTCCTGCCTCCTGAATTACTTTTTGATATCTTCTTAATTTCAAACTTATAACTCATAACTTTTCTAACTGCCAGATGCTAGTTTCAAACCCTCAGCGATGGGGCCTAAAGCCAGAACGGGAAAGAAAGTTAATACTCCCAAAACCAGCGTCACTCCAGCCACGATCCCAGTAAATACTAAAGAATCAGTTCTCAGGGTAGCAGGGGTTTCTTCTACTGGTTGTTTGCGAGACATCCCGTCAGCTAGCAGCAGGATGGCAATTATCGGAATGTAGCGTCCTCCGATTAGGCTCACTATTGTACTCAAGTTCCACCATAGGGTGTTATCCCCCAAGCCTTCTAAACCCGAACCATTATTTGCTGCTGCTGAGGCATATTCATAAACTACTTGAGAAATACCGTGATAGCCAGCGTTGCTAATTCCAGATAGAGAGATGGGATAAGCTAAAGCGATCGCACTGGGGATCAAAACTAGAATTGGGTGAATCAACAGCACTAAACTAGCGAGAACGATTTCCCGCTTTTCAATTTTGCGTCCTAAAAACTCTGGAGTGCGTCCTGCCATGAGTCCAGTTAGGAAGACTGTGAGAATTAAGTAAATAAATAAGTAAGCTGTTCCAGTTCCTTGACCACCCCAGATAACTTGGATAAACAAGTTGAAGAGAGTCGAGAATATTCCTTGCGGCATCAAAGAATCGTGCATCCCATTCACAGCACCAGACATAGTAGCGGTAGTCATCACTGCCCAAAATGCTGTTTGTGCCCAACCAAATCGAACTTCTTTCCCCTCTAAATTGGGCTGTTCTAATCCAAAGGCGGTATTAACTAAGGGATTACCTTGTAGTTCTCCCACAGCTGTCACTCCTACCAGAATGACAAAAATCACAAATACCATCCAAAAAAGTAGCCAAGCTTGTTTGATGTTATTGGCAAATATACCGTAGGTGTAAATCAAGGCTGCTGGGATAGAAATCATGGCGAGCATTTCTATCAAGTTAGAAGCGCCATTGGGATTTTCAAAGGGATGTGCTGAGTTGACGCCAAAAAAGCCACCGCCGTTCTCGCCCAAAAGTTTGATCGCTTCAAAGGATGCCACCGGGCCTCTGGCCAGATATTGCGTCCCGCCTTCTAAGGTTTGCACATCCATAGCCCCAGCTAACGTTTGTGGTACACCTGTTATAAGTAATGCGATCGCGCCAATAATCGAAATCGGCAGCAATATTCGCGTAATTCCACGGACGAGATCGACGTAAAAGTTTCCCAGTCTTCTACCCGTTAACCCGCGAATAAAGGCAATTCCCACAGCTAAACCTGTGGCTGCGGAGGTGAACATCAAAAAGCCTAAAGCCGCTACCTGGCTAAAATAGCTTAAGGTTGTCTCACCTACATAGTGTTGTTGATCGGTATTGGTGACAAATGAAATCGTTGTATGTAGCAATACATCCCAGTTGGGCGCGCCGAAGCCGTTTGGATTCCAGGGTAGGAGTCTCTGAAAAAATATCAGAAAATACACTGAAATAGCCATAATCAAGTTGCAAAAGAGTACAGCCCGGATATACTCCCCACCCGTCATGTCATCTTTTCTCCGAACACCCGCAAATACGAACATACTCCGCTCTATGGGGTTCATTAAAAAATCAAGCAGTGTTCTTTCTCCCAAAAAGACAGACGCTATGTATCTTCCGAATAATGGAGTGATTGCTATGACAATACATAGCGTTAAGCCAATTTGCAAAAAACCTTGTCCCATATATTTCGCGCTAAATTAAATTTAAGTGGTATTATGCCAATTCTGAGAAATAATAGATTAACTGTGGAAATATTTGATTTCAAGGGATTTCCCTAAACAGTACTGAGTACAAAAAGTAATAATCGCACTCAGGATCAAATCAGTTTCGAGTATGTAAGTACCTCATCTGAGAGTAAAAATATTTACAATTCCTACTTTTGACTCAGTACTGATTCAATGTCCTGCTACGGCTAACATAACTCCTGAATATTTTCAGTTATGACTATCTAGATACTTATTAAAGTTTTCGTTAAGAATATTTAATTTTGACTCTTAATTTATCTATCTCACTACTTAGGACTATTTGTTTATACAATACATTTTGCAAGTTTGCTACTTTCAAAGAATATAAATATCATAAAGTGTTTTCTTAATGGGATTAGAGATTGGGAAGATAGTGGTAGTACCTCGCTGATTGTGGGTAAGTACCCAGTTTCCACTCTCCAGTCCTCCTTTGCTGCATTTGGAGAATCGTAATTTTCGGGTTAATTCTTAAGTTGGCATTTGCAGATATAGATTCCAGATATAGCGTAATTGGTAAATTAAATAGTTATACAGATTGGATAATCATGATTTTTAATAAATCATAAATGACGATGTTGAGTCGATTATTGACTATGAAAGAAGCTATAAATGAGCGTGGAAAGACTTATGGATTAATAGCGATCGCCTTTGCGACCGTGATAATACTAGAATATTTGACACCCCCAGAGTACGTATTTGGCTACCTTTACACAGGAACGATTTTGTTAGCAGATTCTCGATTGAATCGGAGAGCAGTTTTGGGGATCACTCTAGCAGCAACAGGATTAACATTATTGAATTTGTTTGTTCCCGGAGGAGAAATGATTAATTCTCCAACGTTGGCAAATCGGTTAATTGCAGTATTGGCGTTGATGGTGACAGGTTGGTTAAGCGATCGCAACCACCGCAACGAAGAAGCGATCGCTTATACCCAAGCACAATTACGCTCCCAAGAACAACTAGCTATCATGCGTGAAGATTTTGTTTCTACCTTAACGCATGATTTGAAAACACCTTTATTAGGAGCAATTGAAACGCTGAAATATTTTCAAAATGAGCAATTTGGTGAAATCACGCCCATGCAAGCAAAAGTATTACAAACAATGGCTCGTAGTCATGCCAGTACATTGCAATTAGTCCAAACACTTTTAGATGTCTACCGCAATGATGCCGAAGGGCTGAAACTACAGATGTCGCCAGTTAACTTGGTGACGGTAGCGGAAGAGATCGTGGCTACCCTGAGCGAACTAGCAAGAACACGTCAGGTTTATATTTCTCTGCACTATGGTGAATCAGATTTTCGCAGCTTTCTCTGGGTAAACGGCGATTCTTTACAACTTGGGCGAGTTTTCAGCAATCTCCTGAGTAATGGCATTAACCATACCCCTCGTGGCGGTAAAGTGGAAGTAGTATTTGAAGGTTATTCTAGCGATCAAGTGGTAAAAATACTCGATACTGGTTCCGGGATTACCGAAAAAGAGTTACCTCACTTATTTGAAAGATTTTATCAAGGAAATAGCGATCGCCACGTCTCCGGTTCTGGGCTAGGACTTTATTTGACCAGGCAAATTATTACTGCTCATGGGGGTACAATTTGGGCAGAGAATCGCTCACCACGCGGCGCACTGTTTGCTTTCCGACTCCCAGCTTGTCCACCACCGGGGAGATGAGGAGTGGGGAGGGGAGTAGGGGGCAGAGGAGCAGGGGGGCAGAGGCAGAAGAATTAATGACAAATGACAAATAACAAATGACAAAAATCTTACTAGTTGAAGATGATGAATTATTTCGGCTTGGTTTGCGGATGCGGTTGCAACAAGAAACCAGTTTGGAGATTGTCGCAGAAGCGGAAGATGGGGAACAAGCTGTAGAATTAGCCAATCACTATCCTCTGGATTTGGTCTTGCTGGATATTGGTTTACCAGGGATTGGCGGGATTGAGGCTTGTCGCCAAATCAAGCAGAAGCACCCAAATTTACCAGTTCTCGTTTTAACGTCTCGTTCTGAAAAACCCCTGATTTCGCGGTTAATTGCCGCTGGGGCGCAAGGTTACTGCCTTAAAGGTATTCCGGCTGAGTCTTTGATATTGGCGGTGCGATCGGTTGCTGCGGGCGCTTCTTGGTGGGATCAAACGGCAACAACTGAAATTAGAGCCGCTTTTGAGGGCAATTCGATGGCGGTGCAGTCTGCAAAAACTGAGGAATCTCTAGAAAATCCTTTAACGAAGCGGGAGCAAGAAATTTTGGCACTGGTAGCAGCTGGCAAAAGCAATCAAGAAATTGCTGAAATTCTCTACATTGCCCCTGGTACAGTGCGGGTTCATGTCCATGCTATTTTACAGAAATTAGAAGTACGCGATCGCACTCAAGCCGCAGTTTTAGCTATTCAAAAAGGATTGGTAGCACCAGAATTATTGATTAATTAGATTTATTGGGAAAGAAATTCTTTTAAGATTTTGAAAATTGCGATGAGATATCAGGCTGCTCTATGGGAATTTCGATCGCAAACTCTGCTCCTTTGCCCACAGATGAGTTACAGCTTATATTTCCTCGGTGTTTTTGGACAATAATCTGATAGCTAATAGATAATCCTAGTCCACTACCTTTGCCCACAGGTTTTGTGGTAAAAAATGGGTCAAATAAACGCGATCGCAACGACTCTTCAATACCAAGACCATTATCAGCGATCGCAATTTTGACTACGTTTAAGTCTGTCACCTCTGTATGAATCCAAATTTGGGGAGTAGAGACTAGGGAGTAGGGAGGAGCAGATTGATTCCCCATTCCCTCTTCTGGAAATTGATTCCCTGCTCCCCACTTTCCATTCTCTACACCCTCTTCTATTGCATCAATAGCATTATTCAACAAATGCATAAATACTTGATTTAGTTCACTTGCATAACAAGTGACTAGGGGCAAGTTACCATAATCTTTCACTACAACAATTGCCGGACGATTGGCTGTTTCCCTGAGCCGATGTTGTAACATTACTAAAGTATTTTCGATGTCTTCATGGATATTGACCCGTTTCATCTCTGCTTCATCATGCCGAGAAAAATGTTGTAGCGCCAGTACAATTTCCTGAATGCGATCGGAGCCTCTATACATTGCACCTATCAAATTTTGCAGATCCTTAATGATAAAATTCAAGTCTACATCTTTGGCTATCTGCTGAATTTTTGGTGTGGGTTTGGGATATTCTTGCTGATAGACCTCAATCATCTTCACTAGGTCTTCTACATATTGACCAGCATATTGGAGATTTCCATAAATAAAACTGATCGGGTTATTAATCTCATGAGCCAGTCCAGCTACCAACTGTCCCAGCGCCACCATCTTTTCGTTTTGAATCTGTTGAACTTGAGAGGCTTTTAAGTTGTCAAGAGCCTGTTGGAGTAAAAAGTTTTTTTCTTGCAGTTTAACTTGGAGCAAGCGTAAATTAATCTGATTTTCAATTCGCAACACCACTTCTGCACCATGAAAAGGTTTTGCAATATAATCTACACCACCAACATCAAATGCTTTTACCTTATCGACAACATCATCCAGAGCGCTAATAAAAATTACTGGGATTTCACTAGTTTTATCGTCAGCTTTTAGTTGTTGACAAACTTGGTAGCCATCCATACCTGGCATATTGATATCCAGCAAAATCACATCGGGCAAAACCATTTGACATGCAGTCAGTGCCATTTTACCGTTTAAGGCTTTGCGAACTTCAAAACCTTGTGCAGTCAACATCGCCGATAAAAGCCGCAAATTATCTGGGGTATCATCGACCACCAAAATATTTCTTTTCTGATGGTTAGTTTGATTAAAATGCATTATTGATCAAAAGTTATGCGTATAATTTATTGAGGATAGTAAATCCTTCTTTGAAATCACCCTAAAATTTGTTAACCGATTTCACCGAAATATTTATATTTATAGTTTAACTCTCACGTGGCTGGAGAGTTTTGCAGATTATCGAAGCTATTGGCCAGTTATTACCTTTGGCAAGCTGATTAATTCTGTAAGTATTGTAGTAAATAGCACTCACAGATAATAAGCCAAGGATCGAAAATTAAATTTTTTCCAGGTGCTACTTGATAGCTACCATTGAGGTGCTGAGGTGAGCAACTCAACAGCCAGTTGTTGTTCTATGGGTTTAGAAAATAAATATCCTTGAGCAAAATTACAGTTTAAACTTCTCAATTGGGCTAACTGTTCTTGTGTTTCGACACCTTCCGCGATCGCACTCATCCCCATTGAGTTCGCAATGCCAATCATTGCTGGTACTAACCCCATATTCTCTTTGTTATCCTGCATCCGTTTGACGAAGGATTTATCAATTTTGAGTGCATTTAAAGGAAAGCTGTGCAGGTAACTTAAAGAGGAATATCCTGTACCAAAGTCATCCATAATCAACTTGATTTTTCGCTGCTTTAGTTGTTCAAGAATTATTTTGATTGCATCAGTATTTTCCATAATTACACTTTCGGTAATTTCTAATTCTAAATATGCCGGATTTATTTGATTTTCATCAATTATTCGGTCAATTTGTTGTACTAAATTTGGCTGCAAAAATAATCTTGCACTCAAATTGACACTCATAGTTAGAGGTTCTGGTGTGACTGGATAATGTTGCCAGATGCTTAATTGATGACAAGCTGACTGTAATACCCAAGTATTAATGGCATTAATTAAACCTGTTTCTTCGGCTACAGGAATAAATTCTATCGGAGAAATCAAACCACGAATTGGATGTTGCCAGCGCACCAAGGCTTCAAAGCCAGAAATTCTGCCTGTAACCAAAGAAATAATTGGCTGATAATAAACGAGGAATTCTCGCCTTTCAACAGCCCTCCGCAGATCATTTTCTAACTCTAAAAGCTGAATAGCTTCCTGATGCATTGCTGGATTAAAAACGTGATAGTTGGCCTTTCCTTGAGCCTTAGCCCGATACATTGCCGTATCAGCATCTCGCAGCAAATACTCTGGGCGATCGTAATCTTTATTGCCCCAGCTAATGCCAATACTGGCATTCATAAATACTTCATATCTGGAAAGTTGAAAAGCAAGTGATAACTGTTGCAAAATCCTTTCTGCAACTTGGATTGCTATATTGATATCTGGGATATTTTCTAGTAGAATTCCAAATTCGTCCCCGCCTAATCGTGCTAAAGTATCAACAGGGATCAGACATGCTTGTAAGCGGTGAGCAATGGCTATCAGCAATTCATCTCCTACCGGATGACCAAGAGAATCATTAACAACTTTGAAGCGATCGCAGTCCAAAAAAAGTACTGCAAACTGATAACCAGATTCTTGTTTCGCCCGATTTAGAGCATTTTCTAGTCGCCTAATAAACAAAACTCGATTTGATAATCCCGTCAGGGAATCATGCAATGCTATATCTAGCAATTGACTCTGCAATTTCTGGCGAGAATCGATTTCTTGTTGAAGTTTTTGGAGAGTTTTTTCTAACTCTCCAGTCCGCTGTTTTACCCGATGTTCTAGTTCAACATTTAGTTTCAATATTTCTAATCGCGCCGATCTCAATGCTAGTTGATTTTGCACGCGCACTAAAACTTCTTGAAACTCAAAAGGTTTGGTGATATAGTCTACACCACCGACTTTAAAGGCTTTAACTTTGTCAAAAACATCATCTAAAGCGCTAATAAAAATTACTGGGATATCGGCTGTTAGATCCCAAGCTTTAAAGGTCTGGCAAATTTCATACCCATCTACTTCTGGCATCATGATATCGAGTAGAATCAAATCAGGTAATAATGTTTGAGTGGCTGTCAGTGCCATTTGCCAGTTCAAAGCTTTACGAACGTTATACCCTTCCCTTGTCAATATGGAGGATAAAACCCGGAGGTTATCCGCCATATCATCAACGATCAAAATATCTTTTTTATTAGGGTCTAAATGCTCGTAATTCATTCTAAGTTTGTTGTAGTCAATTCCATGATTTTCTCAAACTGGTAGTTATTTGCTAAATCCCTGAGAACTTGGAAAAGTTGAGCATTATCTGATGGAATTTCTTTGAGTAACTCTAAAATCAGTTCATCGCTACAGCTGGCTGCGGCATAGTGAATCTGTTGGAGCCACTCAGGTGACATTTGTGATAAATGACCCAGGAGTTCGGCAACACTTACAAAAATCTGTGTAGCTCGATCGACAACTACTGCGTTTGTGGTTTCTACTTGATTGGTATATTTTAAACCCAGATGTTTGCTCAGTTTTTCCAATAATACTTCCTGTTTGAATGGCTTGCGAATAAAATCATCACAGCCAATGGACAAAATTTTCTGGCGTTCTTCCTCAAAGGCGCTAGCAGTTAGGGCAATAATGATTGTATTTGTATTGGAGCGATCTGGCATTGTTTTAGAAAAGTCGTCAGGGGGAGCCAAGGCTGTTGGCATCGGCGATCGCCAAGTGGACGCACCAGAAGCATCATTTTCTATAACACCAGTTGTTTCTGGTGCAGAAGACTCTTTGCGTACAACTTTCAGAACCTCACCCTCGCCTGAATCGGTTAACTCTCCTGCAAGGTACTGGCTCCTCGATGACACCAGTTGTTTCAATTTTGGGAACCTCCGCGATGTATTGGCTTTCCCATGCCCGATTTCTCTAGCTTTAATAATTCTTGTGGCTTCATAACCGTCCATAACTGGCATTCGCATATCCATAAAAATCAGGTGTGGTTGCCAAGATTCCCAATTAGCGATCGCTTCACTACCATTTGTAGCTTCATTAACTTCAAAGCCAAGAGATGTGAGAATTTTAACTAGCAATATACGGCTTTCTTGGGAATCGTCAACTACTAGGATGCGGTATACCTTTTCACTAGGTGCTAAAGCTCTAATTTGTGATTTAATTTGGTGTATCGGGATTTCTCTGGGACAAGTTAGAGCAATCTGAACATCAAAGGCAAATGTACTACCGACACCAGGCATCGTACTGACAGTAATATCACCTCCCATCAGTTGCACGTATTTACGGCTAATCGCTAAACCCAATCCCGTCCCTTGTTGGAATTTTTTGCCGATTTCAGTTTGCTCAAAAGCCTCAAACAGCAAGTCAAGTTCTTGTGGGGCAATACCACAGCCAGTATCTTGTACCTCAAAGAACAGAAGAGAGGGATAAGAAAGATTTTGCTCCCCCTGCTCCCCTGCTCCCCTGCTCCCACTTCGGCTACGCTCAGTGACCACCTGCTCCCCTACCCCCAGTCTCACCCGTAGCGTCACACTCCCTTTCTCAGTAAATTTAATCGCATTTCCCAAGAGGTTGAGCAATACTTGACACAGTTTATTTTCGTCCGTTTCTATGTATTTAGGAATATCTGGCGCATATTCAAACAGTAATTCTAAATTTTTAGATGCAGCACGCAAGTGCAACATCTCTTCTAAGTTTTTCAACAAATGAATTAAGTCAAAGCTGCTGGAATTTAAGGTGATTTTGCCAGCTTCGATTTTAGACATTTCGAGAATGTCGTTAATTAACTTGAGTAGATGTTCGCCAGCACGATTAATTATTGCCAAGTTTTCTTGATGTTCGCTAGATAGCGAATAATCTCGACTCATGACTTGGGTAAAACCAAGAATGGCATTGAGTGGGGTACGCAGTTCGTGGCTCATGTTAGCAAGGAATTCGCTTTTGGCGAGGTTGGCGGCAGCACTTCGCGCCGCTTCCCGAACGGCTGCTTGTTGTTCTTGTGCAGCGATTTTTTGCGATTGAATCAGTTCTTCTTGGGTGATTTGCAGCTGCTCGATAACTTGCTGGAATTCTTCAGTACGTTTTTTGACTTGAGCCTCTAAGGTGCGATTGTATTCTGCTAATAACTTTTCTGTTTGTTTGCGTTGGGTAATATCAAAAAATGTGGCGATCGCAAAAGCCACATTCCCCGATTCATCATAAATTGGCTTTCCTAAAACCTCAATGCAAGTAATCTTGCCACAATAGCGAATTTCCATATCATCAACCCTGATGCTTTCTCCAAGCAATGCTCTCAAAATCGGCAAGCGATCGCTGGGATAAAGTCGATCTGTCCCGGCAAGGTAAGCTTGATATATCTCTGACAATTCTTCGACTTTAACTTCTGCGATCGCTCCTTGACCGAGAATTTGCTGACCAATCTGATTTGTATAATAAGGTTCACCTTCAGCATCGATGATAAATACGCCTACTGGTATGGCTTCTAAAAATTGAGTTAGCTGACTTTGATTATGAGATAGCGCCTCATTTAAAACTTGCATCTGGGCATTCTTTGCTTCTAAAGCACTAAAGGATGCTTGGAGTTGCTTTGCCATAGTTTCAAATGATTTGGCTAGTTCCCCCAGTTCATCGGAACGCTGAATATCTGGTGTTTCCTCCCATTCACCTTCAGCAATTTTCTTTGCCGATCTGTTTAATTGCAAAATCGGCTTAATTACCCAACGAGCAGTTAAAATCCCAATTCTTGTAGCCACTAAAAAAGCCACTATGCACAGCAAAATCGTGATGCGGGTGTTGGCATTAATTTGCTCCATAAATTCCCCTTCGGGAATCACCGCCACGATTAGCCAATCTAAACCCAGTTCGTCCTTCCAGCTTTTTACCTGTACAAAATAACGCATTCCATCGGCGGTAAAACTTAGCTGTTGCTTGCCCGCAACCAACTTAAGACTGCCAAAGCGTTCGATCAAAGACTGTGTTGTGAGTTTAATTAAAGGATTTTGACTATTTAATGCTGATAGACGTTTTCCTTTACCATTAACGATCGTATATGGTGGCTCGCTAGTAGAAGAAGCCACTATATACCCAGAACGCTCTAAAATAAAAGTTTTACCCGACTCTTTGACCTTTAACTTAGCTAAAAACTTGCCGATTTGTGACAAAAGCAAATCAACACTAATCACCCCAACAAATTTGCGATTTTTATCGTAAACAGGATAGCTGGAAGATATGGATAAAACTTCTGGTTTATCTTCCCATTGATAAATTTGACTCCAAACTCGTTTGCCTATCTTGACTGGATCTGTATACCAAGCTTCTGAGCGAGGATCGTAATCTTTGACTTGCTGTAAATGGCGGCGATTTCCCTGCTTGTCTGTCGGATAAACATAGAGTTTGCCTACACCATGCTTGGCGCTAACTTCATTAATTAAGAGCTGGCCATTATCTAGACGCTCAACACCAATAAATTCACCTTTGGGATTGGCAAAGCTGTTGTAGCCAACATTGAAAACCTGCATTTGTTTCCAAAAGTAATTGCCGGTGGTTTGAAAGTCCGAAAGGTTGAGCATACTTAGCTCAATTGCATCTAAGTTGATTTGATTAATTTGCTTCGGAGTTGTTAAATAGCTATTAAGATGCTGTTCAATGCGATCGCAGATTTCATTTTCTAACTGAGTAGCAAGCTCCCTTACCGCTTTTTGGCCGTTTTGATACGAAAGATAGCCCACAAGTCCCACCGCACCACAAATTTGCAAGATAAAGGGCACAATCAGAACATATCTCAGGGGCATCTTGGCATAAACTTTGCCAATTAAGCGATTAAATGATTTGACGGGCTGAAGTTTGGATAACATTGTAGTTTTATTCTTCCCCAGCATCTACTAGGTGCATTTTGCCGTGCTAGCTACATTCTATATAAGTAGAATTACGGCAGACATCGCTCTTTATGAAAATTTTATATTTTTAGTATAAAATAGTACGAAATACTTATAATTATTTGACTGGCTGACTTCCTCCAACGCCTAATTTTCAAACTTTGCACAGGAGTATTCCACTATAGAAACCGACTAGGTGGGTACGCCATAGCACTTTAATTTGCTCAGTCTTATCTGGCAATATTTCCACAAATTTTCTCAGATGAACTGAAATTTAACCAATAAGCTCCAGTATGCCATTCTAAAATTCAGGTTGCCATTAGCACCAATCCTAAATTTAATTTTTAATTGCTGAGGTGTTGATTTTCTGGTCTGGAAACCCCTGGACTTGTACAAGAACTTGTATTTAACTAACAGCAATTTTAGAATTGTTATGCAAATACACAGCATAAACAAAAAAAAATACAAAAAATTTACTTTGTATTTTTTATTTTGACAAAATGTTAACTTTGTTGTACATTTATGTCAACTTCATCGCCGAGTTGTAAAATTTTTCCGGCTGATGATGGGGGCAGTTGAGTATTAATACTCAATCGATAAAAATGATTAAAAGGCGATGAAGCAACCCAATTTGGCAAAGTTGCTTGTCGCTGGGTTGTAAAGATTTTTTGAAAATTTGGGTAAGCTTCCCCTAAATAAGAATTGCGTGTTGGGACTATACAACGCTGACATGGGTTAACCCCAAAAAAGTCTACATCTCCCACTCGAAAAGAGACTAAATCACCTTGTTCGCTAAATAGCCGATCTTCCCAAAATGCTGGTACACCATCAATCTCGATGTTGGCACGCATCCGACGGCGCATTTCATCTACACTTAAACCAGGAAACCAAGAAGCTACCTCTGCTAAAGTGGCCGTACTAATTACCGTTGGCCCAAGTGAGTGTGTATCGTCAGGAAAACCCATCAAAGAGTTTTGTCCCAATGTGACAGCAAACTCAAAATAATCGCTCAAAGTTGCTTCTAATGCTTGCCGTTCCTCATCCAGATGAAAAATTTGTTGTAAGTCGCTATCTGGAATTTGCAACGAGATAGTTCTATTTAAGAGTGCAAATTGCGCCCTTAGTAAATGGATTTTAGCATGGCGTTTACCATTGACAAATCTACGTTGTTCGTCAAAAATAGCAAACTCACGGTCATACTGTAGTGCACCACTGGCAAGAACTCTAGCGTTCTCAACCTCAACACCATCCAGTGATTTAACTGGATACAGTAAAATCTTAGCTAGGTAAGGCGTCATAGCAAATATTGAATTTGAGATTTGGCAAAAAGTCGCAGCGTCTCATAGAAAGCGTCTTGTTTTGCCAATGCTAAGAGCGAACTGAAATTTTCAAGACGGATTTTGGATTTTAGATTGGTGATTTAGTAGTCCCCAATCTAAAATCTAAAATTCTTTTGTTAATGAGCTATTTGAGCAATATTGTTTGTTAATTTATGGATATACTGGCGATTTATCGATTCCACCAACATGATTTAAAGGCCAGAAGCGAACTACAGCACGTCCAATAATATTCTGGCGGGGGACAACACCCCAGCAACGGCTGTCATAACTACTGTTACGATTATCACCCAGTACTAAATATGAATCGGCTGGTATAGTCTGGGGTTTGGCCAAAAAAGGTGGCTGTGGCCCTGATTGACAAACATCAATGACTGTGGTCTGCGTAGAACTGAGGTAATTGCTTTCTGGTAGAGGTTTGTCGTTGATATAGACTTTGCCATCCTTAAGTTGTATTTTCTCTCCAGGTAAGCCAATTATACGTTTAATAAAAGCATCTTGATATTGTTCTTTTTGTAGCTCTTTGGTAGGTGAAAATACTACTATGTCTCCCCGCTGTGGGTCAGCAAATTTATACTTCAACTTATCGACAATAATTTTGTCTGCCTCCCACTGGTTTGGCGTACCATGCAAAGTCGGTTCCATTGAACCAGAAGGAATCCAGCGTGCTTCAGCAACAAAGGTACGAATTCCTAGAGCTAGAACAATGCTCAATACAATTGTTCTACCTAGCTCTGCGATCCAAGAATTATCGGGTTGTTGACTAGAGTTGTTATCAGACACTTGATTATGCATGAAATTACTTAACTTAACGAAAGATGTAGGTAATTAACTCGCCTAGTGAGACTTTATCTGTTAATCTTAACGGGAAAATTTTAATTTCCTAGTTATGTTTGCATTTTGACTACCAATTTTAGATTGTGGATTGGGAAGGAGGCAGGAGGCAGTGTTTCGACTACGCGGCAGTTGAGCGTAGTCGAAACTCAACAACCAAACAGGGGGCAGGAGGTTTGAATTTAGATGAGGCTTTTGTATGAGACGCTCTCGCGTTCACCCCTATCTAATTCCAGTCCACTAAATCGGAGATTTTCTGGGGGACTTAAACTCCTGCTGCCTCTGTTGTTAAAAATAAACTTTTTTTTAAGGCGCGGCAAAAATTGGTTACTCCGATCGCGAATAAGTTTAACCTAAAAGCATGGTTCTCTGTAATACATAGCTCGCTGTCTAAACTTGGTTATCCCTATGTCATCTCCAAAAATGTTACTAATTCGCCGCGCTCGCATAATCTTACCCGATGGTGAACTGATGGTTGGGGATGTGTTGACGCGCGATCGCCAAATAGTCGAAGTTGCGCCAGAAATCTCCCAAACAGCACTAGTCACTGAAATTGACGCAGAAGGCTTAACTTTGTTGCCAGGAGTTATCGATCCGCAGGTGCATTTCCGGGAACCTGGACTAGAACACAAGGAAGATTTATTCACCGCTAGTTGTGCCTGTGCTAAAGGGGGAGTCACTTCTTTTTTAGAAATGCCCAATACGCGCCCCCTAACTACGACACAACAGGCTTTAGACGACAAGCTAGAACGGGCCTCACACAAATCCTTAGTTAATTATGGCTTTTTTATTGGGGCAACAGCAGAGAATTTACCAGATTTGCTTTTAGCAAAGCCAACACCGGGAATTAAGATTTTCATGGGGTCGATGCATGGTCAGTTATTGGTTGATGGCGAAACAGCATTGGAGGGGATTTTTGCCAAAGGCGATCGCTTAATTGCCGTTCATGCCGAAGACCAAGCTAGAATCAACCAACGCCGCCAAGAATTTGCCAACATTCACGATCCAGCCGTTCACTCGCAAATTCAAGATAATCAAGCGGCGTTGCTGGCAACCCAACTAGCATTAAAACTTTCTCAAAAATATCAACGTCGGTTGCATATTCTCCACATGTCAACTGCCGAAGAAGCAAATTTGCTGCGTCAGGAGAAACCGAGTTGGGTGACAGCTGAGGTGACACCACAACATTTGTTGTTAAATACTAGTGCTTATGAAACAATTGGCACATTAGCACAGATGAATCCACCTTTGCGATCGCCCCACGATAACGAAGTTCTCTGGCAAGCTTTGCGCGATGGCGTGATTGATTTCATTGCGACAGATCACGCACCGCACACCTTAGAAGAAAAAGCTCAAGAATATCCCAATAGCCCTTCAGGAATGCCTGGGGTAGAAACTTCCCTCGCTTTGATGTTAACTGCGGCGATGGAGGGCAAGTGTACCGTTGCTCAAGTTGTGAACTGGATGTCTAAAGCTGTAGCTGTGGCTTATGGTATTCCGAATAAGGGAGCGATCGCACCTGGTTACGATGCCGATTTAGTACTTGTAGATTTAAACACATACCGTCCAGTCCAGCGCGAAGAACTTTTAACCAAATGCCATTGGAGTCCTTTTGAAGGCTGGAACCTGACTGGCTGGGCTAAAACCACCATTGTCGGCGGTGAAATAGTTTATGACAAAGGCCAGGTAAATACGCAAGTGCGGGGTCAAGCTTTAACTTTCTTGTAGCAAATGTTTATTTAACCTTACTAAAACCCTGAATTTACAGCAACTACAACTACTGCATTTTTGCGATCAAATTACCTATTTAGATCGCTAAAGATGCGATCAATCATCACAAAGACGCGATAAATCGCCGTTTCTACAAAACATTAGACTTCTTGCATAAGTCGGGAAAAGGGGAAAGGGGAAGGGGAAAAGGTTCTGCAAAAGTCCCTTTCCCCTTTAACCTTTACCCTTTTCCCCCTCTTGCAAAAAGCACTTTTGCAAGAGGTCTATTGACTTATTGTAGAGACGGCGATTCATCGCGTCTAGACTACGCATACCCCATCTACGAAAAAGCAAGCTATACGTAGTGTCTCGTAGAGAAGGCACTTCGTTAAAAAAAAATTTAGGTATTCTTCCAGTCGGATAAGTCGGATAAGTCGGATAAGAGTAAACAAGCTAATGGAATCGGATTGTGATTCATCTCATGATGCTTGTCCACAGAAATAATCAAAGAGAATTGCTATGTCCTTCAAAATTTTGGCTTTAGACGGTGGCGGTATTCGTGGAGTTGTTGCAGCACGAATACTTCAACAAGTAGAACAAGAAATTAGAACTCAGGGAAAAGGAGAGTTTTTACACGAATATTTTGACATGGTTGCTGGTACTTCTACTGGTTCGATATTAGCAGGAGGGATTGCTCTCGGAAAGGAGAGTGATGAACTCATTAAAATGTATAAAAATAGAGGTCAAGATATATTCCCTCTGGAGAGAAAAGAGCGCTACAAAAACTTTCCGTCCATCATCAAATCAATTATTGAGGTATTTTCTCCATCTAAATATACTCATGATGGAATTACTAGTGTCCTCAAAGATGCCTATAAATCCACAAGAATCAAGGATATCGAAAAACCTATTCTTTTGATTCTTGCCTACGATACGCTATATCGCAACACCACCTTTTTTACAAATTGTCATCCCGATGCAGGAGACAGATGGTACGATGACTGTTATTTATGGGAAATATGTACCGCTTCTGCCTCAGCACCTACTTTTTTTCCACCATATAAATTAGAACCTGTAGATAAACAAAAATTTGGTGACTGGGAATTCCCACACATTGATGGAGGAGTTTCTGCTAATAACCCTGCTCTTGCAGCTTTGAGTTTAGCGCTGAGGATTAGCCAGTCTTCAGTATCTCCAGAAATCAAGCAACAATATAAACTAGATAATCTGCGATTGGAAGATATTTCTATCCTTTCTATTGGCACAGGTCAAACTGGTCAACCATATCAATATAAGCAAATAAGCAAATGGAGAGGCTTAGACTGGATTAAAAATCTTACTAACATCTTCATGGAACCTACATCTGAGATTGATAGTACGATTTGCCGACAAATTATGGGTGGATATGAATCTAAACGTTACTTACGTCTTCAGTTTGACTTAAATGAGACATTTAAACCCAAACCAAAAGAGACTTATAAAGATCCTCGCATTGTTTTACCTCCAGAAGAGCGGAAAAATAAATTTACAGGGGAAAAAGTCACTGAAGAAATAGATAATACTAATTCCGAGATTCTTCAGCAGTTAATAGATACTACCTCTGCATTCATCGATCAGGGTCTTACGTATTACACCAGAGACGATTCCGGTTCTCCGATAAAAAAAGCGATCGCGTCTTTTATTAAAGATAACTAGCGAACTGTGTCATTATTTACAAGGGTCTACAATTGGTTGGGGTTTGAATACCCATCCAATTGATTTTGATATGCCGTTCAAGGCTTTTTTTGGCTCGTTCTATCAGCTTAGATAATCAAGGAGCGATGCCTACGGTGGTCACTGAGCTTGCCGTACCCCTCCGGGGAAGCAAGCTACGCGGAGCGTCTCGTAGAGAAGTGCGGTAAACTACGCACGTAAGCTCTAGCAATAACTGCCTTCTTTGATAAATTCTAGAAATTGTATTTAATTTACTAATTAAAATTTGCTTTTCTGATAAAGTTTAGTCAAGTCAAGCTTTACCTCTTCTTTGTACTACTACTATCACATCGTAATAATACCTAAGTTTTTTAATTAAAAATTAACGAGGAGAAGATATAAAAAATCTTTTAGCAACAAAATAGAATGTGTCATCCAATACATTTTTCTCAGCCCTGTTTTGTGTTGTTGCCGCAGTATTTCCCGAATGTTTTCCATGAGAACTGAGGCAGAGAAAATAATATGTTTTTAGACATTTTAGCTAGCCTGCAACGGTTATTTGTTGGTTATATTCCAGCTGCTGTTTTGGGTAGTTTTATCGGATATTTCATCGGGATAAATAGCATGATTTATCAGCTATTTCGGCTGATATTTCAGATACCACATAGTATCCCTCCTATAGCTTTGCTACCTATTGCTCTAATCGCGTTTCAAGAGAGCGACTCGGCTGCTATTGTAGTAGTTTTTGTGGGAACTCTTTGGACAATGATTATTAATACAGCAATAGGGATGCGGCATTTCAAGAGACAGAATAATAACTTTCGAGTAGCTATTTTTCATATATTTCATGCTTTGAAAGTTAGCATTTGGGTAGCCTGGTTTATCGTGATTGCCACAGAAATGTTAACAGGCCCAAGAGGACTTGGCTTTACCCTTTGGGATGCTTATAAAGCTGGCAATACTGATTACATAATCCAAGAAATATTATACATCGGCATCATTGGCTTTCTGCTGGATCAGTTACTAGATTTCGCAGCCTATCTTCTCTCGCAAATGGTTTCAGATGGAAAAAAATCTTCTTAAACTTTATCTAGGCTTGCGGATTGCACCCTGCCAGCTAATAGTTTGCTTGGCAGAACGTGTTCCTAAAGAACGAGTTGCTACGACTTCAATATCAACGTTGACACCAGGGCGTAAAGCGTCGTCAGGAATTTTTAGCTTGCCCAAAGCTAGAGTAAAACGGTTGTAATCACGAGTCACAAGTTCTGTGGGAATATCTCCTTCAAATTCAGTTTTGTAGCCAGAAAAACCGTGTAAGCTATCTTGGGCGCGGAATTTTACGCGAAATTGAGTATTAATAGCATCAGACTTGGCTGCCAAATCGACTATTTTTAAGTTGAGGTTTTGTCCAGCATCGGCAAACTCTGCTACAGCTAACCGAGTGACATCTTTTTTGGGAATGGCATGGTTAACGGTAAATGTTGTTAAGTTAGCCTCACTTTTGCTGTTACCTTCAACCCATAATTCCTCAGAAAAAGTAATTTCTACTTGTTTATTATCAGTTAAATTTAGTGTTACAGCTTGATTGCCAAAGCTGGTAATGGGTTGTCTTTCTTGCCAAACTATTTGAAAAGCCTCTTCTAGACGCTGTTCAAACTCTCGATAATCATCGGCGATCGCAGAACCAGGCGCAAGTAGAGAAGCTGCGCCTATGCGTTGATTCCACTTATTCTTCGAGAGTTGGAACTGTTTGTTTATCAGTTCCGAAATTGCTAGCTGCACAGTTGGAGTATCAGCCGCCAAAGGTTCCTTGCTATTGACAATACTCAAAGTTCCTAAGCGCCCTTGGCTACCATCGCTACCATCGCTGCCATCTCGCCCATCGCTACCATCGCTACATCGATAAACCTTTTCAGTACATTTATAATCAGGGCTACCAGGAGTTCCCTGGCAGGTTTTTACTTCCCATCTTCGTCTGTGACAGTTACAGCCCTCTGTACCGTCACCACCTCTACCGCCGCGCCCACCTTCCCCACCAGTTGCCCGGACAGAAACATTTCGTAAGTCTGCCAAATTGTTGTAATACACTGTGAGGGAACCACCATTTCCCCCATCTCCTCCTTTGCCACCATTACCGCCGTTACCGCCATCTGGTGCGTTTATATCATGGCTGACGCGATTGCCGCGTTGGAAACCACAGTCAGGTTGATAACCATCTTCCCCATCTTCCCCGTCTTCGCCATCTTTACCCGACAAGTCAAGATTTACAGGTGAACCATTGACAAAAATATTTTGGTTTTCACCGCTGCTACCATCTCTACCCGATCGCCCATCGGTTCCTGCGCGTCCATCTCTGCCATAATTTCTAGCTACTTTATAGTATTCATCAGAGGCAACGGCTGGACATAAAACTGAACCAGAGGCAGGCAAAAAGCTAGTAAATAAGCAGAATGTCAGCAGTAGTGGCAGTTTACTCCTAAAACCATTGTGCATCTATTTACACCTAAAACTTTAGTTGAATTATCTACTCCTGACGCTGACTTTCAACAATTTGCTCCCTCTTGTCCAGTGCTTTGGTTTACAAAACAAGTACTTTGGTTCGCAAAACAAGTACTTTGGTTCGCAAAACAAGTGCTTTGGTTCACAAAACCAGTACTTTGGTTCACAAAACAAGTACTTTGGTTCGCAAAACAAGTGCTTTGGTTCACAAAACAAGTACTTTGGTTCGCAAAACAAGTGCTTTGGTTCACAAAATAAGTCTTTTTTGAGCCTTTGAGGAAATAAAACACTTGGGTTAAACTTGGTCATCTTCAAGCGAGGTAGTGAGCGTTGAAGTGTGACACACTTATGAAAAAGGATTAGCTTCTGTCACTACTTCTGGCAGTGGAATAAACTCTGTTTCATCTGGCACGCTAGCAAAACGAGAGTCGCGCCAATCAGCTTTAGCTTGCTCTATTCGCTCTGGCCGGCTAGAGACAAAATTCCACCATTTGTAGCGTGTACCTAACGGCTCACCGCCAATAACAATACATCGAGCAGCATCCATAGCAGAAACCTCAACCCGATCGCCTGACTCTAGAATAGCAAGACGATATTGCTCCATCGGTTCATCATTAATCCTCAATCCCTCGGTGACACTGTATACTGCTGTTTGTGAATAATCTGTAGGGATAGTGAAGTGGGTATTGGCAGACAACACTGCATCTAAATAGAGGATAGGTGAGAGAACTTTTACTGGTGAGGTATAGCCAAATGCTTGCCCAGCAATAAGTTTGATGATAACGCCATTCTCTTCCCAAGTGGGAAGGATTTCAGCCGGATAGTGAATGAACGTTGGCTCGGTTTCTTCGTGTTCAACAGGCAGAGCAACCCAGGTTTGAATGCCATGAATAGTAGTTTCTTGGTTGCGATCAAAGTCAGGTGAGCGTTCTGAATGGACAATCCCCTTTCCTGCTGTCATCCAGTTAACTGCACCTGGTTGGATTTCCTGGACAGTACCCAAACTATCGCGATGCATCAAAGCACCATCAAATAAATAAGTTACCGTTGCCAGATTAATATGAGGATGGGGTCGGACATCGATGCCTTGATTGGGGGGCATAACGGACGGGCCAAGATGATCGAAAAAGATAAACGGCCCAACCGTTTGGCGATTAGGATATGGCAAACTGCGGCGGGCAGAAAAACCACCCAGATTTTTAACTTCAGGTTCAATCAGTTGAAGAATTGCCATAAATAATCGCAGGTAATTAATAAATGCTGTAATTATTATAAGTATATTTACTTGCAAATAAGCTAGTCTCGATCGGTTATCTGTTTATTTTGGAGAGTTGAGTTTTTTCCTACTAAATATTTAAATATTAAACACAGTCCCCGTTAGTATTGTTTCTCAACCAGAGAGTCTTTTCACAAGTGCGATCGCTCACCTTTAACTTTCTTAAACTTCTGATTAGATTTCAGTTTCCTACTGTTAAGGAAATTAATTGTAAGCAATTAGCTCAATTACTATTAGATTCTGCAAAGCCCCGTCCATTATTACTAGATGCACGGAGTCAAGCTGAGTATGCAGTAAGCCATATCGAAACAGCAGTACGCATAGATCCTCTCACAGATGACTTAACAGCAGTTTCAACAGTTTCTCAAGATAGACCAATTGTTGTGTACTGTGCTGTTGGCTACCGGAGCGCAAAATTAGCCCAAAAACTGGATAAAGCCGGGATTAAGTGCATTTATAACTTGAGTGGTGGAATTTTTCAGTGGGCAAACGAAGGCAGGCCGATCTTTCAAGACGAGCGTCCGACAAAGGTTGTACATCCTTACAATGCAATCTGGGGAAAACTGCTAAAAACTACTTACCATGCTCAGGAGTGTTGACCTTTGGATTAAGAGCTTGTCAACATTAAGCAAGTAGAATAAAAGCAACGATAAAACTACTTAAGCTGCATGTCTCAAGTTTCGATTGTCATTCCTACTTTAAACGAAGCAGTTAGCTTAGAGCGGACATTGCGCCAATTGACTTTACTTAATCCGCCTGCTTTTGAAGTAATAGTAGTAGATGGTGGCAGCGATGATGAGACAGTGGCAGTTGCAAAACAATGCTTTGGGTCATTCAATCAGTCGCTAGGCGTACAAATTCTCTCATCTAAACAGCGTGGGCGTTCTATTCAGATGAATTACGGAGCATCGGCTGCAACTGGAGATATTCTTTGCTTTCTTCATGCAGATACTTGGGTGCCGGATGACCTAATCGCTGTAATAGAGAAAACTCTAGCAGAGTCAACCATTGCCTGTGGGGGGTTCATTTCTCTGATGAGTGGATCTCAAACGACTCGCTGGGGCATCTCTCTACATAATTATTTAAAAACCTACTATGCACCACTACTATTTAAGCCTCACTTATTTTTTCGAGGATTGCGCCTGTTATTTGGAGATCAGGTAATGTTTTGTCGTCGCACTGACTTTTGGGATTGCAACGGATTTGATGAGGCATTACCGATTATGGAAGATGGAGATTTATGCCTGAGATTGGTTAAAAAAGGACGTATTTATCTAGTGAACCGCATTGTTCACTCTTCAGATCGCCGCGTCGCAAAATGGGGTAGCTGGAAAGCAAACGCAATCTACCTTTATATCGGTTTTTTGTGGGGAATTGGCGTTGATGCAAATTCTCTCAAACAATTTTATCAAGATATTCGCTGATTCAGGCTCCAGTCATAGTAGAGATAGGAAATCGGCGTTGAGGCATTTATTGGCAGGTCTGTTTCTAGGTAGGAGCGGATATATTCTGGAATAGAGGATTTGACCTTAAGAAAATCTTGACGATACCATTTAAAGATTTTGCTACAGTAGAGCGTTTTACTATCTGAGTCATAACGGACTTTTTCAGGATTGTTAATGAAGCGACGGGTATCTTCATCTAACTGCTGAGTAACTTGTTGAGGAAAATAAGCTCCAGCCCGCAGTAACGGGCAACCAACGGAAGCGCAGACAATTGCAAAATGAATTCGTGGCTCCTGTAATTGATTCCGCAGAATTTGGTTTTCTATTTGGGCTAAACTGTAATGTTCGTCAAATATATAATAAGCACGACGTTGGAAGAACCACAAAAAAGCCAACCAGTTAGGAATACCTAAGATTCGCGGACGAATTGACTCAAGCGGGTATCTTTCTAAAATTGCCAAAATGGTGAACGCATTGTAAAGGTTGATCCACAATGCCAATTGCTCAGAAGTGTTGCTATTAGATGTAAAAGCCAGATTTTTTTGACTCGACAACCAATCAGCTAGCGCTTGAGGTTGCTCAGTTTTCCAAGCAATATAGTTTACACGACCCTCTCGATCGACATACTGACGCAACAACCTGTCCCAAGGTTCAAAATCTATCATTATTGCTGTGTTTATATGTTGGCCGTAGCTAAGGGAATTCTTTGCTTTTGCGATCGCAACGTAGAGTTGAATTTGTACAAGTATTTATTTAACGAATTATAACAATACTATCTTTGGCAACTTGAAATCAGCGATACACTGAGGAAAATTCCTTGAGGAAGCGTTGATGGCACGGTCAAACGGGGTTACAAGTGAAACGTCTGTAGAGGAATTGCCTACAGCTTCAGACAAAAATGCGATCGCAATTGAAAATCCGCCTGATCCAGTGGAGGATGCCCAAGATATTGACGACATATTGAACTCATTAAAAACTTTATTGAGTTCTTTAGAAAAGCTCCAAAAAGTCCGGCAGGAAGTGGGCGATATCAAACCGTTGATTGGGCGGATGCTTGATGGAGAACTAGTTGCTGGTGAAGAACTGGAGCAACTCAAGACAGGTGTGAGCAGTCTTTCTCGCCTTGTTCGTGCTTATAATGACCATCAAGTAGCGTTGGCTAAAGCACAACCTGCTAGAAACTTGCTAGATCAAGTGCTGAAAGAGCGTAAAGCTAATTGAGTTGGAATTGGGGATTGGGGCAGAAATTCTTTAAATATTTGGTTGGAGTCCCAATCTCTAATTTAACAAGCGATGTCTCACGACAAGCCGCTTTGCGTCTACGCACTTTTTAAGAGAATGCGATCGCCTCTACATTGCCTTGCTGTTAACTGATCGTCTAGACATCGCACCCCTACCCAAAGGCGTAGACACACAGCAGCTTGTAGTCACAAACTTGCGGCTATACCCATGAATTCTTTACAAGACTACACCACTGTTATCCGTCCTGATAACAATGGTACATTTGTCGCATATATACCAGCGATTTCCGGTTGTCATGCTTGGGGACAAACGCCAGATGAAGCTCGTGCTGAACTTGTCTATGTTTTTGAAATGATTCAGGAGGAATACAAAGAACAAGGACGTTCTTTACCCGAAAACGTTCAACTGGTAATTGCAAATGCCAGCTAAAGCCAGTATTTTTTTTTAGCAACAGCCCAGCCTAGAACTTTTAATAAAGCAAAAACACTTCTACCTGCTTCGCCTATATTAACAATAAAGTTTTCTCCTGATTCTGTTTTTATATTTATTTCTTGATTCTGCCTTTTGAAGGATGCTCCTAAACGTAATAGACTATCTTTATTTATATCTACAGTTTCAATAGTCTCATAATGCAGATTATTAAATTCCTGATAATTTGTCCAAATTAATCTTTCATTAGTAATTAAGCACCAATGATTCAAATTTACAAAGCTCAAAATACATGGTTTTTCATCTGATGCTAAAGCTACTCCTTCTAATACATAAGCTTTCGTTTCCTCAGAAAAGCTGTTAAAAGACATAATAACTTTACTATTGATTTTACATCGGCGAAAAATAGAAGCTATTATGTCAGGGCTTATTGTTTTTTTTGGTATCGCATCTCGCATAAAGTCGCTGTATGTCTAAATCTATGGTTTCATTTGAAGGATATCAAATTTTGCAAGATATCTACTTATGATGATGAACGTTGCACCTGCCATTGTAATACTGGGTCAAAATAGCGTGATAGTAGCACGCAAAATAATCAGCGTCTTACCAGGGGCAACATTATACGGTTTAGAGGGTCGCACATCGGAAGTTGATGTCAGCTTCACGAATTTTGGCGAGATGCTCCGCGAGTTATTTATGCAGGGAAGGCCCCTGATTGGCATTTGTGCTGCCGGCATTTTAATTAGGACGTTAGCTCCGGTAATCTCAGATAAACGACAGGAACCACCAGTGCTAGCTGTGGCTGAAGATGGTAGCGCTGTTGTCCCTCTTTTGGGCGGACTTGGTGGAGTCAACGATTTAGCGCGCCGCATTGCCGAAGCGCTGGATATCAAACCTGCAATTACGACCACAGGCGATTTACGTTTAGGCACAACGCTGTTATCTCCTCCCCCTGGATACCATTTAGCCAACCCAGACGATGCGAAGAAATTTATCTCAGATGTGCTAGCTGGGGCGCAAGTTAATCTCGAAGGAATAGCACCTTGGTTGAGCGATAGTAAATTACCGATAGATCCCAAGGGAGATTTGACCATCCAAGTTACAGAACGTTTGGCGACTCCTACAGCCAACTGTCTTGTTTACCACCCAGCAACGATCGCGATCGCAATTAGTGGCATGATTGATGATGCAGTAGGTTTAGTAGAACAGCTACTAGCTGATACCAAACTAGAAAAAGCATCGGTCGCCGGGATATTTGCACCCATCACTGCCGCAGCCGATCCCGCAATTCACGCCGTAGCTAGCGCCTTGAAAGTGCCCACCCGCTTTTTTACCTCAAATCAGCTAGAAAGTCTACTTTCACAAGGTTATAGCCCCGCCCAAGCCGTAGCGATCGCCGCCACAGGTGCATCCCCTTTATCTTCTCTTTCTGCTAAAATTGCGATCGCTATTGCCCCTCAAGTAATTGACCCTAACACCATCGGTCAGCCACGCGGACGGTTAGCAATTATTGGCACGGGTCCTGGTGGTTCCCTGTGGATGTCTCCAGAAGTGAAGGAGATACTCAAGTCGGCAACTGACCTAGTAGGTTATAAAACTTATTTAGATTTAATTGGTTCTCTGGCTGATGGCAAGGAACGGCATGAGTCTGACAACCGCGAAGAAGAAGCACGAGCAAAGATGGCCCTTGATTTGGCTGCATCTGGGCGATATGTAGCTGTAGTTTCATCTGGCGATCCCGGTATCTATGCAATGGCAGCAGCGGTTTTTGAGGTATGCGATCGCTATGCTAAACCAGAATGGGACAGTATCGACATTCATGTGGCCCCAGGCATCTCTGCAATGCAAGCCGCCGCCGCCGCCATTGGTGCGCCCCTTGGACATGACTTCTGTGCTATTTCTCTCTCTGATATCTTGAAACCTTGGTCTGCGATTGAGCAACGAATTGCGGCTGCTGCTGAGGCTGATTTCGTCATTGCTTTCTACAATCCAGTTTCCAAAGAGCGTACTTGGCAACTGGCAGAAGCGAGAAATATTTTGCTACGACATCGAACACCAGATACACCAGTAGTATTGGCCCGGAATCTCGGTCGCCCAGGACAAACGGTAAAAGCGATCGCACTTGACCAGTTAACGCCAGCAAGCGCTGATATGCGGACAATTATTCTCGTTGGTTCCACAAAAACCCGAACTATCAAGCGCCGTGATGGTAATATCTGGGTTTATACGCCGCGTCGCTATACCGAATATTAGACACGATTGGCGCTGTCACCGAAGAGAGCAAAAAAGCAAGATAAGCACTTTTTTAAATCCACTTTTCTAAGCGATCGCATTATAAAACCCCAGGATTATAACTTCATTTCTGGGGATCAAGTAATTCTATCTATTAAGACAGTTTAAATAAAAAATCACAGTATAAATCTGTAGACTAAACGATCTCTATCTATCATTTACTTCGAAAAATTCCTTCAATATGAAACAGGGTATATGTACCCTAAGCAGCCAGAACGACTGACTGCAATTGTAGAGAAATTAAGAAACTCAACAGTAGCAGATTAAATTCAATAGTTAAATGCTTCCACTTCTATAAATGCAATCAAAAATATTGAACGAGTTCATTCTACCAAATACATTGAGCAAGTTCGCTCCTATTTTGCAAGAGATTGGGGTTGTTTTAAGTCAACACAAATATCTCCCGAAAGCTTTAAATTTGCCTGCTTTACTGTGAATGCTTAGTTGGATGAGGTTGATATTGTTTTGCAGCTGAGAAGACCGAGCTTTGTTCTGGTTAGGCCATCATGATACCATGCATTCAAAGATAAAGGAATGGGATTTTGCATTTTCTGTAATGCCGCAATCGCTACCCTTTATGCTTTAGAAATAGGACAAATCAAGCGAGTTGGAATGCTTAACTGGCATACACATCACAGTAACACAACACAAGCAGCCGTGGAAAATGTGCCCAACATTACTTTTTATTCAATTCATCAATCACCAGGCTATCCATACACAGTAAAATCTAAGGAATATGCATAAAAGTTCCCAAAAGCGTGCAAAAGCAACAGGTACATCGTCAAAATTTTGAATTTTCACAACAGCAGTCACAGTTGTGCTACTATACAACTCGTGTATGTAGTTTATTCAAACAAAAATCACAATATGTCTCACCTATCTGCAATGTAAATAAGTAAAAATCATTGATGATTACGCTATGGAAAATAAATGATTATCAAACAGAATACATCTGTCAAGAGTCAGAATTTATTCTGAATTATGTAATAATAGCGGATGAATCATCAGGTTTGAGAACCTCACAAAATAAGAAAATTTGGCGATCAAGAATTCATTACTGGGCTGAAATCCCCGATTGAGCACAAAGCTTCTTCTCTACCAAAGGCTTCTCTTTCAGAGACGCTAACGCGAACGCCAAGGAATTCTTAAGTGTCTTGATTCTGACTTCTGAATTTTACTTCAACAAATTTTCGTTTGAATTTTAACATTGTAATCTCAACATATAGTGATTAGTCAGGAGTTTAGTTCCATGAATCCTAAAGTCTCTGTAATTATTCCTGCCTACAATACTGAAGTTTATATTAAGAAGGCAATAGAGTCAGTTTTAAATCAAACACTCACTGAGCTTGAAGTTATCGTTGTCGATGATGGTTCAACTGATAAAACTGTAGAAGTTGCAAAGAGTTTTACCGATCGACGCCTCAAAGTGATAGTTAATCCACAAAACCTTGGGGTTTCTGCTGCACGTAATCTTGCTATCAGAGCAGCCAAAGGAGAATGGATTGCTGTTCTTGATTCAGATGACTGGTATGCTCATGAAAGATTAGAAAAGCTTGTGTTGCTGGCAGAACAAGCAAATGCAGATATGATTGCAGATGATGTTTATTTTATTAAAGATGGGGCAACATCTCCTTGGAGTACATTGATTCAAGAAAGTGGAGAACATATAGATAAAATTCTCCAAATTGATATCGTTTATTTCGTAGAGACTGATGTCTATGGCAAAATAGGGCTGCATCTTGGTTTAAGTAAGCCTATATTCAAACGAGAATTTTTGGTTAAACACAGCATTGAGTACGATGAAACCCTAAGTATAGCTGAGGACTTTTGGTTTGACATGAAATGCTTAATTAATGGCGCTCGCTTTTTTCTAGTGCCAGAAGCCTATTATTTCTACCGTTCACGCTCTTTTTCTCTTGTACGTGAAAGCCGATTAAAACGTCTAAATCAATCTTGCATAGCTACTAGTTCTTTCATGCAGCAAAAAGTTGTGAAAAAAAATCCAGCTTTAATGCGTGCTCTATCTTATAATCTTACAGTTTACAATAAAAATATAGATTACTATCAAGTTTTATTGCCTCTCAAACAAGGAAATTGGTTATTAGCACTGAGAGAACTCACAAAAAATCCGAGCGTTTTTTATGATTTTACTTTTAAATTGAACGATATGATCAAACGTCGATTTCAATACTATGTGATGGGTAATGAATTAGTTTTTGAAATGCCTTATAATATCCAGATAAAACGAAGAAAACCAATGCATCCCAGTTTCTATTCTCCCAGCAATAATAAATAAGTAAGACTAAAAAGATTGTTATAGAAATATGAGGTAAGGGAGTAATTAGACGATGCTGTGACTGGAAAGTTTATAAAGCTGTGTGTCTTCGCAACTTGGTTGCGATCGCAGCCTCATTCCCAGAAAATAATCTTGTAGTCAGTTGGGTTAACAGCCAAATAATGGTTAATTCTCAAGCCGCTTCTACCTACACCAAAGAGATTTGGGCATCTGGTCAAGTAAAAATACAAAAATATATCGTGAAAATTTTTCTTATATAGTAGTCAAACAGTTTTGTACAAAATACTGTTGTGGACAATTGAAAAAAAAATCGACTTTATTGGCAATAAGGTCGATTTAATCAAGCAGATTAATTTGTAGGGTCAATCAAAAATCTGTATGTCCCCTAACTCAGGAGTTCTCCAGTTTCTTGCAGGGAGTGCAAGCGGCGGTAAATACCCTCGTGACGCAAGAGTTCATCGTGGCTACCCACTTCTGCAATCTTTCCTTGCTCTAGAACGACAATTTTATCAGCTTCTCGGACTGTGCTTAAACGGTGGGCAATAACGATGGTGGTGCAAGTACCCTGAATCGATCGCATCGCTAGCTGAATTGAACGCTCAGACTCATAATCTAAACTAGAGGTAGCTTCGTCAAAAACCAGCACGTCTGGTTCCACCAACAACGCCCTAGCAATTCCTAAGCGTTGTCTTTGTCCTCCAGATAACCTGACACCTCGTTCTCCGACGACGGTGTAATAACCTTGGGGTAAGTGCTGCACTACTTCATCGACTCTGGCAATTCTACAGGCTTCTTTAACCTGCTCCAAACTGGCATTTGGTCTGCCGTAAGTGAGGTTATCCAATATAGTACCGTTGAAAACGTCTACTTCTTGGTGAACGATCGCTAATCTCCGTCTATATTTACCCACATCCAAAGTGCGAATATCTTGACCATCAATCAGAATTTGACCTGTTTGAGGTTCAAAATATCGCAACAGCAATTTCACTAAAGTAGACTTACCAGAACCGGAACGTCCCACTAATGCCACTGTTTGGTATGGCTCAATCAACAAGTTAATATCTTGTAAAACTTGACGCTTGGCATCATATCCAAAACTGAGATGTGACAACTCAACTTTTCCAGTAAATTTATAAGGTGAATCTGTCTGGTTGCTCTCTTCTAAAAGACTGGCTGAATCAGATGCAATTGGCTCTTGGAGAAATTCGTGAAACCGCAGCATGGAAGAATAACGACGGGCAAAAACTTCTGCCAAGCTACTAATAGGTTCTAATTCGGCATAAGCCATGCTAGAAAGAGTTAAGGTCATGACAAAGTGACCGAGAGAAATTCTTCCATTTACTGTTGCTGCTAAAGTCAAACCCAGAATTGTAAATACACAAAACTGAATTACGGTTCTTTGCCAAGTACCCAATATCGTATAACCTTTGTGGATGCGATAATCAAGCACCAATAGTTCGCGATCCAAACGTTGCTTTTGCCGTTTCAGTTCCCTACTTTCTGTAGCAAATGCTTTCACCGTTTTGATATTGGTAATCAATTCGGAAGTGTGGCTTTCGGTGTCCTCTCCATACTTATCCAGACGACTTTCGTACCTAATTAGCTGTTGTAAACTCCTCAAGCTGAAGCTGAGAATAATTACAAAAGAAATTAAATATAAAATTGCAATCCGCCATTCAATGAACAAGATAAATACAAAAATTCCCAGTACACGAGCCAGTTTAGGAATCAACTGTCCGGCGATTTCGGGATACACCCAAGTGTGGTTAGCAACGCCTCTAGCTACTCTGCCGGCAATACGTCCAGGGTTATTTTCATCATAAAATTCTAGGGGGAGAGTCAGAACTTTGGCGATCGCTGTTTCGTTGTTCTCTCGACGCGATCTGAAGGCTATATCCCAATGAAACCAGTTGGTTAACCAGGGTTGTGTTGGCGCTCTCACTACAGTGACAACGAAAATTAAACCCAGTAATACACCTAAATATAGAGTTTTATTTACTGGGTAATTGGTGATGTCAGAAAAAGTTGCGATCGCACTTTGAAGTGGTTTATCCAAGGGTTGAGCAGACAAAACGTTTAAAATCTGTCCGATCGCGTAAGGAACAACCAAATCAATAATTTCGTAAACGCTGGATGCTGTAATACTGAAAACACTCGGCTTCCAGTAAGAGCGAAAGTAATTGACAATATCTTGAAATTTGGCCATGATGCACACCGTCCAAGAGCGCGATCGTAAACTTGGAATCTATATACTACAAACGCATTACAAAGTAGTCAAGAGCTAGATGACAAATCACTCTTTGGGAGGAGTTGGTAGTTCTTGAGGGAAAAATTCGAGGCGATAGCGATAGAGAGCAACTGGTTGAGAAACCGCTTTAAAGTAATCTGGATCTTGGGGTGAAAGATAGACAGCAGTAACTTGATCTGCTTCAATCGCCGGATTAGATGTTGAAACTTTATGATAAGCCGTAGTCGATTCTACAGAATTTAAATAGGGGCGTGAGCCGCCTTTAAATAGCTGTTGAAACACTTCTGTGGTGATGAAATTGCCATCAGGGGTAGTTTCTGTAGCGCGTGCAGTCACAATAGAAACTAGTTGGCGACTGCTACGCAAGAACGTAATTTGACGATTAGGTGAATCTGGATCTACTTTGACTGATAACACTGCTTCATCCCCTAAATAAGCCCTTGCCAAATTCAAGCTATTAAATGCTCTATCCGCTACTAAAATTGGGGATTTGTAACCTATCTGAGGAAGTATTTTTAACCCAGAAATAGATGGTTGCTCTTTTACAAATCTTACTACAAAACTCACAGGTTGATTTAATTGTCGGCGATTACCTTCAAACCCTGGTGTTACAATCTCTGGTGCTAAAGGCGCAGCTAAATCTACTAAGGTACTTGTAACTTTCCAAGTACCAGCCATCCATTCAGGATAAACCAAATCACCCGAAGCCGATTGCACTGAAGTTAGTTTTTCCCATTGGGGAAAATTTGCTAACCTTTGAGACAACTCTCCTGCAAAAGCTTCACCACCCCACAATAGGAAAAAAAACAGCAAGTAAAAACTCCAAATTCCCTTCATTACAAGCATTAGCAATTTTGTATTTAATGTTTATTATTTATCGATAAAAAATTAAAACTTTGTAGTAATATAATTAGCCCTATCCCGAATTTATAGTGATAGCATGACATTGGCATTAGGCATGATTGAAGTTTATGGCGTTCCCACTGCTGTGGAAGTAGGAGATGCTATGTGTAAAGCTGCCCGTGTAACCCTTGTTGGTTATGAAAACACTGATTTGGGACGAATTACCGTGTTAATTCGAGGAACTATAGGCGAGGTGAATGTAGCAGTGACAGCAGGAGTAAATGCGGTACTGCGAGTTGACGGTGGCGAGCTACTTTCTCACCACATTATTCCCCGTCCCCACGAAAATTTAGAATATATTTTACCGATTCATCGCAGCGTTAATATCGAGCAGTTCAGTGCAGATATCCGATTTCCTCCACCTCTATCAGTTTAGCTGTATTAAATTTCTGCTGGTAAAGGTTCCCAAACTTCGCCATACTTCTCTTTTAGAGTTTCCCAAGCTTCTACTTGTCCTGATTCATATTCTCCTGGTTTACCCCATTGTAAAAAGAGGCTTAAAGCAGACTCCTGTTTATCATCTAAAAAGCGGATGGCATAGGTTGTAAAGTTACCCCTCTTCGCTTCACCTGTTTCAAATTTCACCTGAGTAATTCTATCCATATTCAAGTGAAACTCAAAGCCTTCAGTATGCATATTCGCATACTTACCTTTAGGCAATTCTGCATAAAATAACTTTTCTATCTTGCCTCGCGCTTCTAATACAGCAGCGCTGCTAGTAACAATTAAACGCAAAGTTCCTAAAGTCTCGCAAGCTGCTAAAAATTCTTTTAATGTTGTGCTCATTTGTCATTCGTCCTTTGTCATTTGTCGTTGGTTAAACGATGATTCATAATACCAATTCAATTAATGATTGCAACATATCCTTGGGTAAAGACGCGAGGAATCGCGTCTCTACAAATGGTCTATTTGTCGCATTCTTTTTTCAAATTGGTATAACTAATGCCCAATGCCCTATGCCCCATTCCCAGTCCCTATTTTTCGTATTGTTCATAAGCCGCAACAATGCGCTGAACTAGGGGATGGCGCACGACATCTTTTTGGGAAAATTCGCAAAAGGCAATGCCTTCAACGTGTTTTAAAATTTGTAAAGCCACTCCTAAACCCGATTGTTGATGAAGGGGTAAATCAGTTTGTGTCATGTCGCCTGTAATCACCATCCGCGAACGGAAACCCAAACGAGTCAAAACCATTTTCATTTGAGCGGGTGTAGTATTTTGAGCTTCATCCACAATTACAAAGGCGTTATTGAGGGTGCGTCCCCGCATATAGGCGAGTGGTGCGACTTCAATCACACCGCGTTCCATTAAACTGGGTACTTTTTCTGGGTCGATGAATTCATAAATAGCATCGTAAAGTGGGCGAAGATAGGGATTAACTTTCTGTTGTAAATCTCCAGGCAAAAAACCGAGTTTTTCACCGGCTTCGACGGCAGGGCGAGTTAAGATTAGCTTTTCAAACTGGTTGGCAAGGAGTGCTTGCACGGCGACAACAACAGCAAGATAAGTCTTGCCAGTACCAGCAGGGCCAATCCCAAAGGTGAGATCGCGTTTGCGGAGTGCGTCGATATATTGGCGCTGGCGGAAGGTTTTGGCACGGACTTCTTCACCCCGGCGACTTTTGGCGAGAACATCTCGCTGTAAATCTTGCAGTTCCCCTTGCCGATCGCTATCTATAGCTTGACGGGCTGTTAAAATATCGGCACTGGAAATAGTATTGCCTTTAATCCAGAGGTCTTCAAGCGATCGCACTAATCGAGAAGCCAGATCGATTTGCTTTTCAGTTCCAGAAATCACTAATTCCTGTCCGCGTAGCACTAAAGCGGCTCCTGTTTGCCGAGATAGCATTTTGAGATTTTCTTCTCCATCTCCGGCTAGAGCGATCGCACTGGTAATATTCGGCAGCTGAATTGTTAAGGCACCTGCCATAGTATTTCTTAATTGGTGAGGATCTGTATTTGACAAAGGTTAATTTTTTCTCGCTAACGGCGAAATTATGTTTTTATTACCTACATTTTGAAAAATTTTTGTAATAAACTAATCGTCCGTAGGGGCGTACAGCTTGCCCTCATCCCCTAACCCCTTCTCCCAACATGGGAGAAGGGGAATTGGAGAATTTACTCCCCTCTTCCATATTGGGAGAGGGGCTGGGGATGAGGGCATAGCCCCTACTGGTGAAGAGTCCAAAAAAAGATTTTTAAATCTTTTTGCTACTTTCCATCGTTATAAAAATTCTGAGCGGAGGTAACAACAACCGCTCAGATTTCCTCTCTAGTTTCAACCTAGCGGAGGCGCGGTTTAACAATGGGTTTAGGCCCATCATTTCGCGGTTCTCTCTTAGTCGGCGGTGGCGATCGCTCTTCTGTCTCTTCATCAAAAGACATACCCTCGCGGCCCGGAGTGGTGCTGCCGTAGATATCCAGGTATGTTGATTGCCCAGCTGCGGCTGCGGCTGCGGCAATTACTGTACGAATCGCCTGAATATTGCGTCCCCCTCGACCAAACACTTTTCCTTTATCTGCGCTTTCAAAGGCGATGCGAACCCAAACCCGGTTCAGGGCCTGAGAAATTTCACAATCGACACTTAATGTCTCTGGAGATTCCAAAAACGGCTGCACCAAAAACCGAACCAGCTCAACATAGTTGGGGCTAGCTGTGGGGAGTTTTGTTCCGAAATTATGATGCGGCTGTTGCACTGACCTGCTCAAAAACATTAGCTTTTACTAGAATGCGACGAACGGTGTCAGTAGGTTGAGCGCCTTGTTGTAGTCGCTTGACGATGGCGGGAACGTCTAGTCGCACTTCATCAGTTCTGGGGTTATAAAATCCCAATTCTTCTAAGGGACGGCCATCGCGGCGAGCGAGGTTGTTAATGGCGACAATGCGGTAACTTGCTTCCCGCTTTTTACCGAATCGTTTCAAGCGCAGTTTGATCATGGTTGAAGAATCATTCTCCTGTTGTTTAGATATTAGTTAGCAACTAATTGGTGAGGAAGTAACTTAAAATCTGGCTGCTGCCAAGAAATTGAGGGTTAGTTTCCTCTGCTGATAAATTCTGAGGTCGAAATGCTAATTTTAGCACTGCCTAGCATTTGCTGCTATTTGTCATTAGTCATTAGCAAATTACTAATGCCCAATGCCCCATGCCCCATGACGGCAGTTGCTCCACTTGGGGAGACCCCATCGCCCTTGGCGTCTCCCCTTGGGAGAAGACCGCACTGCCTCCCCCATGCCCAATAACTAAAGATTCCCAAAGCCTTTTTTCTTTTTATCTTTGGGTTTTTTCTTTTTCGTGGCTGGGACACCATCATAACCTCGCCATCCGGGGGCTGCGGGACGATTACCAGCACCGGCAAAGGCGTTGCCCATACCGCCACCGCCAAACATTCCTGGCATTCCAGGGAAGCCGCCTTGACCCATTTGCTGCATGAGCGATCGCATTTTTTGGAAATCACCCACCAGTTTGCTGACATCGGACTCTCTATAGCCTGAGCCAGCAGCAATCCGCCGCCGCCGACTGGGAGAACTGGCTAATAAATCCGGGTCGTGGCGTTCTTGGCGAGTCATGGAGTTAATCATTGCCTCACAGCGCTTTAGCTGGGTTTCTCCCTGCTTGAGTTGATCGTCTGAAAGCTTGTTCATCCCTGGAATCATCTTGATCAAGCCTCCCAGAGAACCCATGTTTTTCAGCATCCGCAACTGCTTGAGAAAGTCAGTAAAGTCAAACTTTGCTGACAAAATTTTCTCCTGCATTTTCTCAGCATCAGCTAAGTCAAACTCTTCTTGGGCTTTTTCTACCAAAGTGAGAACATCGCCCATTCCCAAAATCCGCGATGCCATGCGATCGGGATAAAACGGTTGCAGTGCCTCGACTTTTTCACCCACGCCCACAAATTTAATCGGCGCTCCCGAAATCTTTCGCACCGAAAGCGCTGCACCACCACGGCTATCACCATCTAATTTGGTGAGAATCGCCCCAGTAATGCCGATCTGTTCGTGGAAGGTACGGGTAAGATTGGCTGCCTCTTGACCAGTCATTGCGTCTACCACCAACAGCGTTTCATGGGGTTGGACGGTTGCTTTGATGCGGGCTAATTCCGCCATCATATCTTCGTCAATTTGCAGGCGACCAGCAGTATCAATAATGACTGTGTTGACACCTTCTGCCCTAGCGCGTTCTACACCTTGCCTTGCAATTTCTACGGGATCGGCGTCGCTTCCTAGTTCAAATACTGGTACGTCAATTTGCTTACCCAACGTTAGCAACTGATCGATCGCTGCTGGGCGATATACGTCTGTCGCCACCAACAAGCAGCTACGCTCTAATTTTCTCAGATGTAAGGCTAACTTAGCAGTAGCTGTGGTTTTACCAGTACCTTGCAACCCAGCCATCAGAATAATAGTAGGCTGTTCCTGGGCTTCTGCAATGGGAACATTTTCTTCTCCCATCACCTCCACCAATTCATCATGAACAATTTTGATGAACTGTTGGTCAGGTCGCACGCCAGTAATTACCTCGGCTCCCTGTGCCTTGGCTTCGACTTCGCTAATAAAATCTTTGACTACCTGGAGATTGACATCTGCTTCCAACAGGGCGCGGCGCACTTCGCGCAATGCATCTTGAATGTTGGATTGAGAAATTTTGTCCTGTCCCCGCAGTTTTTTCCAGGCGGATTCTAAACGGTCAGATAATGCATCAAACATAATGTAATTACAGGTAGTTCGCCAATGGAGAATTCTAAACCGCCGATGAATGCGATTTGGAATTTCCGCTAAAGTTTTAACGTGCTATCTACCAGCTTAGTATTTTTCACCGCGACTGTAGCAACCAGATACCTACCTTTATTAAATTGGCAAACTGTCCTTTGAGTGTAAATTTTGATTTTTTCAAAGGGAGAAATCCCAACACTATAGATGAAGTAAGAATTTTAGTGGGAATAGTTGAGAAAGCGCAGGAAAGCGAAAATATATGAAAGAATATAGAGCATATATCTGTGACTTTGGGCATCAGTGGTCTCTTTTCAAGGACAAACAAGACCCTGAAGATGAAGGAGACTGTATATGCTCAGAAGGTCATCCCGCAGTAATGCTCAGAAAGCAACCAGCAGTTGATGATGTTCAAATGACTTTTAGACCAGCAGGTAGAGTAGTAGATACACTCAAGCAGCAGGTTGATGGACGAGGCAAATACTACATAGTAATTTCTAACTTAGCAGGCACACAGGAAAGAGTTTCAAAAAAAGTATATTCTTGGGAAGAGATATATCAAATTGGTAAAAGGTTTGATAAGCGTTCATTTGAATGGGCATTAAATTACTGGGAAAGTCTTTTTCTTTGACTGGATTCTGGGTAGAACATACAAGCTTCAGCAAAAATAAATTCAAAAATTATTTATCACTTAGGTAGCTACGGTAGCCAAGATGTCGCAGCGAATCAAAGTATACTCCTACTCGATATACCACTCGTCAAATTCATATATTGGTATTGCTCTTGCCGAAAAAGCTTTGCAGGGTTTACCTGTTGATATTCAACGACGACCAATTTATATACCAAAGGAACGAGGTATAAAGGTAGCCGACTTACAAGGACGAAGTGAAAGCGCCGTGTTATCGTCCTATCACAAAGAAGATTGTCTGCGGTGGGCAAAAAAGTACGGCATTGAAATACGGCTCAAGGAGTTTGAAGAATTTGGTAGGTGGGTCAAGCGCTGGGAGAAAATGAAGTTTGGTCGCGAAGAACTTCCTGCCAGAGCGTATTACGCGGCTTGTGGAACTGGGAAGGAGCATTTGCTTGATACCGCGTTCTTTCGAGCGACGTACATCGATCTACTTGATGTCAACGATGAGTCTGTGATTAAGAAAGTTGCAAATGATGTTGGGTTGAATGGCGATCGCATTCTTGAGTTAATCTACGGGGAAGCAGCAAAACTTGCAGCAGTGGCAGCTTTGGCAGAATACGAACAGTTTGGCTGTCCCGGAGTCCCGACTTGGGTAGTGGAAGGTGAGAGGTTTTGGGGAAAGGATCGTGTTGATTGGGTAACAGAAAAGGTAAAACAATTATGTAATACTGCTGTTACCAAAACAGTATTGAGTGCTGAGTAAAAAAGTGATGATTTTTCAGATGAATGCCTAAAAATCATCACTTTGCCTCTTTGCTTATTTCTGGTCTAACTCGTTGACTTTAACTACTGTTTTTTATTTGTTACCTGACGAATCGGCAACTCAACCACAAACTCTGTACCTTTGCCAAGTTCAGATTGACAGTATATTTTGCCGTTGTGTTTTTCTGTGACTATCTGATAGCTGATAGATAATCCCAGTCCTGTACCTTTACCGACAACCTTGGTAGTAAAAAATGGATCGAACAGTCGAGAGAGGACTTTTTCATCTATACCGAGTCCGTTGTCGGCAATGCGAATGACAATCCAATCTTTATTGAGCAGGGAGGTAGAAATTTTGATTTTGCTGGGATTTTTTGCCAGTGCTTCCGAAGATTCCTGCGTGGTTCGTTCTTCTAGAGCATCAATGGCATTGGACAGCAAATTCATAAATACCTGATTCAACTGACCGGGATAGCATTCTATTAGAGGTAAAGTACCATAATCTTTGCTCACATGAATGGTAAGGCTATCGGCTGAGGGCTTTAAGCGGTTTTGCAAAATCATCAATGTACTGTCGATACCTTCGTGAATATTTGCTGGTTTGAAGTCAGCTTCATCTAGGCGTGAGAAGTTCCGCAAAGAGGTGACAATTTCGCAAATGCGCTCAGTACCAACCTGCATGGACTGAAATAATTTAGGTAAGTCCTCGAATAAATACTCTATTTCAGCTTTATTGAAAAACTCTTGGATCTCTGGTACAGCATCGGGATAATGATGCCAAAAAAGCTCCACATAGCGAAGCAATTCTTGTGTGTATTGATGAGCGTGTTCCAAGTTGCCGTGGATGAAATTAATCGGGTTATTAATTTCATGGGCAACTCCTGCCACCAGTTGCCCCAAACTAGCCATTTTTTCAGCGTGGATAATTTGCATTTGGGCAGTACGCAGCTCATTCAGTGTCTGCGCGAGTTGATTGGCTTCTTCACGAGTTTGACCCAGCAAACTAGATTGTTGAAACAAGTTGGCTTGACGCAGCGCTACACTGAGTTGAGCCGCCACTTGGGTGACAAATTCCAATTCAGCTTCTTCCCAATGACGTGTATGGGTGCATTGGTGAATGCACAACAACCCCCACAGTTCATCACCTTCCATCAATGGCACAACAATCTGTGCTTTGACTTGGAATCGCTCAATCACATCCAGATGAGGGACTTTGGAGCCAACGCTGTTGACATCAGATATTACTTGCACTTCCCCTTGACGATATTGCGGTGCATATTGATCGCCAAAGCAATAGTCTTGCACCTTCACGGCGAGAGCAGAATCGAACTTGGGTAAGACATCTTCAGCAATAAATTCACCGCTACAAAAACCAACATTCGGATCGAAGCGGAAAATACCGACTCGATCTGTATTTAGCGATCGCCTCACTTCCTGTACTGTAGTCTTAAAAATCGTCTCCAAATCCAACGATTCTCGAATTTTGACGACCAAATCAAATAAAATCCGGCGCTGTTCAGCCGATTGTTGCAGTTCATCAGCGCGAGTTTGAATTTGAGTCACCATTTGAGAACTTTGCAGTGCCACTCCCAGTTGGCTAGCAACCTGTCCCAAAAATTCCACTTCCACATTATCCCACTGGCGCGGTGCCGAATGTTGATAGGCAGCCAGCAATCCCCACAGATTCCGTCCTACAAAAATTGGGGTTAAAGCGTAGGCGCGAATTTTGAACTGCTCCAAAATATCGAGGTGACAGCGCGAGTGTCCAGCTTTATAAATATCCTCTACAGCAAAATTTTCGTTGTTGCGGTAGCGTCCACCCTTGGTTTCTTGGAGGTGAGTATCTTCCCAAACGAGATTTTTGCCAAAGGGATTAATACTGTCCCACTGTGCCTCAACCATACCGAAATTACTGAGGAATTCACCACTCCAGTCTTCATTGAAGCGATAAACGCCAACCCGCTCAACTCGCAGCAGTTTACATACTTCTTGGCAAGTAGTTTTTAGGATTAAATCAATATTTAAAGAGGAACGAATTTTCCCAACTACTTCAGTTAATGCTCGTTGCCGAGCGATCGCATCTTGTAGGGCAGAAGCCTGTTGTTTCGACTGAGCCAAATTTTCGGCTTGCTGAATCGCGACTCCCAATTGTGCCCCTACTTGTCCCAGGAATTCCACTTCGTAATTTGCCCATTGGCGCGGCCCGGAGTGTTGATAGGCTGCTATCAGTCCCCAGAGTTTTGGGCCGATGAAGATGGGCGCTAAGGTATATGCCCGAATCTTGAATTGCTCTAGAATATCGATGTGACAACGCGAGTGTCCGACTTGGTAGATGTCGTTGACAACAAAACTTTCGTTATTGCGGTAGCGTCCACCTTTCGTTTCTTGGAGGTGGGTATCTTGCCAAACGAGATTTCTGCCAAAAGGATTGATTCTATCCCACTGCGCCTCTACCATGCCGAATTGGCTGACAAATTCGCCGCTCCAGTCTTCATTAAAGCGGTAAATTGCTGCCCGCTCTAACTTCAGGAGTTTGCAGAGTTCTTGACAGGCAGTGTCTAGAATAATTTCGGGATTCACAGAGGAGCGAATATTTCCTACCACTTCCGTCAAAGCACGTTGCCGCGCGATCGCATCTTGCAGTTCTGCTGTGCGTTGTTTAGTCTGTTCTAAATTTTCTGCCTGCTGCATTGCCACACCAAGATGGCTGGCAGCTTGGGCAAAGAATTCGACTTCGTGAGGACACCATTGCCGAGGGGCAGAGTGTTGATAGGCTGCAAGCATTCCCCACAGTTTTGCACCAATAAAAATCGGTGCGATCGCATACGCCCGAATCTGAAACTGTTCTAATACTTCAATATGACAGCGAGCGTGCCCTGCATCGTAAATGTCAGCCACAGCAAACGGCTCATTTTTGCGATATCGTCCGCCTTGGGTTTCTTGCAAATGCGAATCTTGCCACACCAAGTCCTGTCCAAATGCAGTCAATGCATCCCAAGGATGTTCTGCAAAGCCCAAGCGATCGATAAAACTACCGCTCCAATCTTCATTAAAGCGGTAGATTGCAACTCGCTCAATCTTCAATTGCCGACAAATATCTTGGCAAGAAGTCGAACATAGGGATTCGATGTTTACAGATGCGCGAATTTTAGCCAGAATCCTCGCCAATATTTTTTGATATTGAACCGTTAGCTGTAGCTGTTTGTGACACTCTTGCAGGCCTAAGTGATTCGACGTTTCATAACTGTTCGCTGTCATAAATTATAAATAAAATAGACTACCTAGTATCAGTATTCCCTTGTTTATTTGTAATTGCTCAACTAGTCTTGGTTAGTGGAGAGTCTTGATTACTTGTAGTTTTCTCTGCGGTTTTTAGTTTCTGGATTTCCTTTCATAGCTTTACTATCAATGCTTCGTTTACCTCGTTCGATAGTTCTTTAAGATCGGGCATTTTTTCTATTTATTCAATTAATCTCTATCTCGTCCTCTTGTTAAGAGTTTTGAGCAATTACAAAATCAATTTATAATTAATTTTGGGTATATAGTGGTCTAATCTGAATTATGAAAAATATAAAAATGGTAAGTATTTATATTTAGAGACGCCGGAATTTATCCGTGGTGTAAAAATTACGTAAAGAACTCATATTGATTACGTCAAAAAGCTCAGTATAATTCAAAGAGCTTTCTTGCTCTTGCCTCCTACCTGCTAAATCAAGTAAGTTATCCAAATCAAAACCGATTCCTATATTTCTCTCTTGCTACCAACAGAATTTAAAATATACAGCAGAATTCTGTATTCTGGTGGTTAAGGCAAGCAAGAGACGCGATGAATCGCCGTCTCTACAATAATCAGTCTTTCGTAGAAATGGCGATTTATCGCGTCTTTGCGATCTAAAACTTTTATTAAAAAACCTTAAAAAATTGTATTATTTTATACTTAAATAACAGAATTAGCTTGTGTACCTCACCTTCCTTTAAATCTGCTGTATAAAGCCTGCCATTCAAGATTTAATAGACTTCTTGCATAAATCGGGAAAAGGCGAAGGAGGAAGGGGAAAAAGTTCTGTATTGTCCCCTTCCCCTTTAACCTTTACCCTTTTCCCCAAGAATGCAAAAAGCACTTTTGTAAGAGTTCTATTAGGGGCGCACAGCTAGCTGTGCGCCCCTACGAATCACGTATTATTCCAACCTACGAAAGTTTCAGGTTATGAAATCCAGATTACTTAGTAATGATTTAGGTTAATGCCAGCTTCTTTTGCCATTGCTTCTAACCCATTAATTTGTAGGGTTTTAATTGCTTTGGTAGACAACTTTAGTCTTACCCAGCGATTTCCGGCTTCCCACCAAACCCGCTTGTCTTGCAGATTAGCGTGCTGAAGGCGTTTTGTACGGCGGTGGGAGTGAGAAACAGAAAAAGCGTTATTTGCCTTCTTACCAGTTAGTTCACAGCGACGGGACATAGCTACTATCTCCAGATTGTTATTTTAATACAGCCTTTCCATTTTAGGTCTTAGGCAGCAGAAGTGGGGAGATGAGCAATGAGTAGGGGAGCAGGGGGGCAGGGCAGAAATAACTCCTAACTCCTAACTTCCCACTCAGCACTCAGCACTCAGCCCTCAGCACTACTTACTTGCTTGTTCCGTCAGCTTGGTGAGTACCTCATTCGATCGCTCGACGAAGGATTTCATTCCCTCAGCGTCAAATCCTTTTTGAGACATCAGCGCTAAATCGTAAACGTGTTGACAAATCAAGTTGACTAACTGATCTGTAGACGATTTACCGTCACCTTGAATGATACTACCTTGGTTCAGATTTGCCAGATTTTGAATCAACGGGTGAGCAGTATTCACCAGCAAAATGTGATCTTCGGGAAACTCTGCTGTTCCCTGCTGCATCATGGCGTTCATTTCGCGCAGGCGACGGAGAATCTCTGGTAGAAGCACCATCGCAGGTGGTGTACCTTGAGGATCGTCTGATTTCAAAGCTTCGGTACGGATGTTGAGTTTGGGTTTGTTGAGGGATTTCTCAAATAACTCTTTGATCGTCTCACTCCGAGTTTTGTTCGTCTTGGGATCGACAATTTCCTTATCTTTATCTTGTTCCAGGAGAGTATTATCTAAATCTGAATCTACCCGCGTAAACTTGACATCCTGATATTCCCGCTCTAGGAAGTTGATAAAGTGGGTGTCGATGAAGGAGTCCATAAACAGGACTTCCAAGCCTTGATTTTTGTGCAGTTCTATGTATGTAGATTGGGTTGCTTCATCAGTACTGTAGAAAACCCGATTTTCGTGGCGTTCTTTGTTGCGTTCTAGATACTCTTTCAGCGTAGTATAGGGAGCGCTGGGTGCTGAGTCAGAACTGGGTGAAGGAGTCACATCTTGCCAAGCATCGCCGTCTGAAGATTGGACTTCAACCACTGGCGTTTCAGCAGCAGGTTTTTCTGTCAACTTGGCGGTGGTGCGGAAGACGATGATATCTTCGATTTGTTTTTTGAATTTCTCGTCGTTGAGAACGCCGAATTTTACGAAAGTACCAAGATCCTTCCAAGCGCTAATGTATTGTTCGCGGTTGTCGCGGAAAAGTTCTTTGAGGCGATCGCCTACTTTTTTGGCAATGTAATCACCAATTCTCCGCACGGTGCGATCGCCTTGCAAAGCACTCCGCGAGACGTTTAGGGGAATATCGGTACTATCAATCACACCCCGCATCGGCATCAGGAATTGCGGAATAATTTCTTCGCAGTTGTCGCTAACAAAAACTTGATTGCAAAATAGCTTGATCTGCCCTTTGGTAACATCTACATCCGGTCGCATTTTCGGGAAATACAAAATCCCGTTGATGATAAAGGGATAGTCTGTATTTAGATGTACCCATAACAAAGGTTCTTCCTGAAAAGGATACAGGTAGCGGTAAAATTCTAAATAATCTTCTTGAGTCAGATTACTCGGAGACTCTCGCCACGGTGCTTTTTGCTTATTTATTACTTCGCCATCTAGTTTAATTGGTACTGGCAAAAAGTCGCAGTATGTCTTGACAAGATTCTTAATTCGTGCAGATTCGAGAAATTCCTCTTCTTCCCCTTGCAGACTGAGAATAATAGTAGTACCGCGAGTTGTTCGGGAAGATTCTTCGAGAGTGAAAGCTGGCGAACCATCACAAGTCCAGTGAACCGCCTGCGCCCCTTCTTGATAGGATAGGGTATCAATTTCTACTTTTTGCGCCACCATGAAGGAAGAGTAGAAACCAAGACCGAAGTGGCCGATTATCGGTTGATCTGATTTGCCTTCATATTTATGAATAAATTCTTCCGCACTAGAGAAGGCAACTTGATTGATATATTTCTTAACTTCATCTGCGGTCATCCCGATACCGTTATCGGAGATGGATAGAGTTTTCTTATCTTTGTCAATGGCAATTTCAATTTCTGGTTCGCCGATATCTCCAGCATAATCGCCGGCGCGGGATACCATTTTTAGCTTTTGGATGGCGTCTACAGCGTTGGATACCAGTTCCCGCAAGAAGATTTGATGATCTGAGTAAAGCGACTTCTTGATGATCGGGAAAATATTCTCAGTATGAATACTGATAGTGCCTTGTTCTAGCATAATTGGTAATTTTCGATGTTAGTATCTGAAACGATGATAGTAGGTAATACAACCTAGCCATCTGTTTTCCAGGATAAACCCGGAGAACACAGAAGGGCATGATACCAATTAGGATTTTAAAAGCATAGCTTAGGCGATCGCTCGTTTTTTGAGCATTGTTTGCCGCCATTTTCTGATTCGGATTCCCCTACTTCCGACTCCCCACTCCCCACAGATTGCTGTTTAAGTATTACTAGAATTCTTTTCCAACACCAAAAAATAATGGTATGGATAAGTAGGATCGATAAATTCTTGCTTAACAGTTAACCCAGCTTTGGCAACAGAGTTTAAAATCCGCGTTTTTGGATATCCTTTTAAACCCATTTCCCAGCAGTGTTCGTCACAGACTGGCGTTGTACTCCAGAATTTTGGCACATTGAATAGTAAATGCCTTGGTCTACCTGAGAAAGAGGTTTTCACCTGAAAAGAGAGATATTGAGTGCAATAGGGAATCGAAATCACCAAAAATTTCTTGGTTGCAATAGCAAGTTTTCTCAATGCTTCTTCTGACTGTTCGTAGGGAAAGTGTTCCAGAACTTGAAACAGGACAATTGCATCAAATTTATCTTTTGGTAAGGAAAAATCTGTAGTCAAATCCAAAATTATTTCTGGCTTGAGGCTGGGGTCAACATCAGCAGTGGAGACGTTGTATCCATTATTCTTCAAGATGTCTGTTAACAGAGAATTAAAAATCCCAATTTCCAGAACGTTTTTTACCTGATTACCCAGCGAAAAAATTAGACGCAACTGGTGATGATAACTGATGAGGCGATTTTTTGATAAGTATTCTGAATTTCTAATATCTAACGAGCTGATGAGTTGCATAAATAAGCCTACCTAAGCTGAGAGATTAACAAATTTGGTGGGTATACAACTACAGGATTCCCGGAACAATCATCAAAGTAACAGTACTTTGTTTCGTTTGTATACAATACATCTCCTAGAAGGCTACGGTGTACACACATCTTAAGTAATGAAGCCCAAACTCTGGATTTACCCCCCTTAATCCCCCCTTGTAAAGGGGGGAAATATCCGGTTATCCCGCTTTCTAAAGGAGGAAATATTCGGTTATCCCGCTTACTAAGGGAGAAAATATCCGGTTCTGCCTCTTACCAAGGGGGAAATATCCGGTTCTCCCCTTAGCAAGGGGGAGTTAGAGGGGGTGAGAAGGACTTGTATGCACACCGTAGCCTAGAAGAACAGAGGCTTTGAAGGGGGATCTTTAAGGGTAAATCACTAACACCAAGCGTATTGGTTTAACGAGTAGGATTCTACGCGCTAAAGTATTTGGCTAACGGGTGATAGGTAATAATCGCAGTGGTAGACTGTTCTGGATAAAGTTGTTCACTTTCATCCATATACAAGTTAATCCTGTCAGTCTGCAATAACTCCAGTTGCTTGTACTGATCCTGAATATTGGGACAAGCTGGATATCCAAAACTATACCGCGAGCCACGATAGCGTTGTGCTAAGATGTCCCGAATATTGTCGGGTTCTTCAGCAGCAAAACCTAATTCCCGGCGGATTCTGGCATGTGTCCATTCAGCTACAGCTTCCGCCACCTGCACCGCCATACCGTGGAAATACAGATAATCAGTATATTGATTGGCAGCAAACAGCTTTTGAGCAAACTCTGTGGCAATTTCCCCTACAGTCACCGCTTGCATTGGGAAGACATCAATAATTCCCGATTCCTTCGGTGCAAAGAAATCTGCTATGCATAGCCGCCTTAACGACTTTTGTCTAGGAAACTCGAAAGTTGTAACTTGCTGTGATTGGTTCTCTGAATCATATATATGTAGAGAATTCCCCTCAGCTTGACAAGGGAAATACCCATAAATCACTTGGGGATGCAACAGATTCTCTTCAATAATTCGCTGTTTCCAACTTTCTAAAACTGGGTAAACTTTCTCCGCTAAGAAAGCCTGATATTCTTCCTTAGATTGTTCCTTTGGTTTGCGGAATTGCCACTGTCCAGCAATTAAAGCTTGTAAATCCAAGTGCCAGAATATTTCTTCAATGGGAATATCACTAGGCTGCAATAATTTCGTTCCCCAGAAAGGCGGTGTGGGACGTTCAATATCTACAGCTACAGCTTCGGAACGTCTCGTATCTATTACTTTTGGTTCAGCAGATGTTTCTTCAGCAGTTGTAGCTTTTGGTTCTTTGTTACCATTTGTCGAAACTTCAGCCGTTTCGATTTCATTCAAAAATCCTTGCAAATCTTCCCAGTTATTAGTTGCCTTTGCTGGCATTAATTTATCCATGAAGTGCAAGTCAGAAAAGGCATCTTTGCCATAAACAACTTTACCTTTATAGGTATTTTGACAAGCTTCATAGACAAACTTGGGAGTCAACGCCGCACCACCTAATATCACGGGAACACTAATTCCCTTTTCGTTGAATACCTCCAAGTTCTCTTTCATGAAGGCGGTGGATTTTACCAGCAAACCACTCATGGCAATACAATCAGCTTTGTGCTGTTCGTAAGCGTTGATGATGTTTTCCACCGGCTGTTTAATTCCTAGGTTAATCACCTTGTAGCCGTTGTTGGATAAGATGATATCCACCAAGTTTTTACCAATGTCATGGACATCGCCTTTGACTGTGGCAATGATAAAGGTTCCCTTGGCGTTGTTGCCTGATTCAGATTTTTCCATGAACGGTTCTAGAAACGCCACCGCCGCTTTCATGGTTTCCGCAGATTGCAAGACGAAGGGTAGCTGCATTTGTCCAGAACCGAATAATTCCCCGACAACTTTCATGCCATCTAGCAGGAAGGTGTTGATAATTTCCAGAGGGGGATATTCTTCTAAGGCTTTTTTCAGATGTTCTTCTAAGCCTATGCGTTCGCCGTCGATGATGTGACGTTTGAGACGTTCGGGGATGGGGAGACTTTCATCTAAGGAGCGATCGCGCTTAGTTGTCACCCCGGCAAACGCTGTGGTAAGCTCTCCCAAGGGATCGTAAACGCAAACATTACCCTCAAATTTCCGCTCGTCATAAATCAACTGCCGACAAATTTCTTGATGGCGGGCGTCAATCTTCGATAACGGTAAAATTTTATTAGCGCTGACAATGGCTGCATCCATTCCCGCCGTTGTCGCTTCGTGCAAAAACACCGAGTTCAGAACCATCCGCGAGGCTGGATTCAAACCAAAGGAAATATTGGAAACACCCAAAATTACATGACATCCAGGCAATTCCTCACGAATCCGCCGGATAGATTCAATTGTGGCTTTACCGTTTTCTCGGTCTTCTTCAATTCCGGTGGAAATTGGTAACGCGAGGGTATCAAAGAATATTTCTGTGGGTGGTATGCCATATTCTACAGCTTGACGGTATGCACGCCCTGCGATCGCAAACTTTTTCTCGGCTGTCCGCGCCATCCCATCTTCATCGATAGTACCAATGACTACACCAGCACCGTATTTCTTCGCTAAATCCAGCACCTTCAAAAAGCGCGGTTCCCCATCTTCGTAGTTGGTGGAATTCAGCAAACACTTACCACCGGCAACCTTTAAACCCGCCTCCATCTTTTCCCATTCGGTGGAGTCAAGCATTAAAGGCAGTGTCACATTATTAACAATGCGCGAAACTAATTCGTGCATATCCCGCACGCCGTCACGTCCCACATAATCGACGTTGATATCGAGGATGTGTGCGCCTTCTTTGACTTGCGCCCTCGCCATTGAAACGAGTCCATCCCAATCTTCGGCGTTTAACAAATCGCGGCATTTCTTGGAACCACTGGCGTTGAGACGTTCGCCGACAATCAAGAAGGAATTATCTTGGTCATAAGGCTGTGTGGTGTAAATTGATGCTGCTGCTGGTTCTAAGCTAGGATGTCTAACTTTTGGCTTCAGGTCTTTAGCAACTTCTGCCAATTGTTGAATGTGTTCTGGACGTGTCCCACAGCAACCCCCGATCACTTGGACACCTAAATCTTCAACAAAATGCATCAGCGACATCCGTAATTCTAACGGTGTTAGCCGGTAGTGTGCTTGACCGCCAACGTTTTCAGGTAAACCCGCGTTGGGTATACAGGAAACGATGAAAGGTGAATGTTCTGACAGATACTTGATATGTGGTTTCATCAAGTCTGGGCCTGTGGCGCAGTTTAGACCGAGAATGTCAATTGGGTAAGGTTCCAGAATTGTCAGCACAGCACTGATTTCGGAACCAACCAACATTGTGCCCATGCTTTCCATTGTCACAGACACCATCAACGGACGGCGATCGCCCTTCTTAGCAAATACCTCTTCAATAGCATTCAGCGCCGCCTTAATTTGCAGCACATCTTGGCAAGTTTCTACCAGAAATAAATCGACACCACCATCCCACAGCGCCTCTGCTTGTTCGGCAAAAGTAGCTTTCATGGTGTCAAAGTCAATATGTCCCAAGGTAGGAAGTTTAGTTGTGGGGCCGATGGAACCTGCCACAAACCGGGGTTTTTCTGGCGTGGAAAATTCCGCAGCCACACGTTTCGCCAATTCTGCGGCTGTCTTGCTGAGGTAATAGGCTTGGTCTGCCAAGTCATATTCTGCCAGCACGAGGGAGGTACTGCCAAAGGTATCGGTTTCAATGACATCTGCACCAGCAGCGAGAAAGTCGCGGTGAACCTTAGCGACTGCTTCGGGTTTCGTGTGGACTAAGTATTCGTTACAACCTTCATACTGTGGGCCGCCGAAGTCTTCAGCAGTCAGGTTTTGGGTTTGTAAGTTGGTTCCCATCGCCCCGTCGAAAACGAGGACTGGGCTATCTGGACTACGCAGGCGTTCAAGGAAAGAATGAGTCATATTTTCCTAGAATAAATGAGGATATCAAGTGAGTCTTGTGATACTCGACTTACTTTATTATTTTCCAAGATTGTGATATTTTCGGCATCTTTTAATAAAGTCTGTTTTGCTGAAACTCACTATTCGCTCATTTTGACCTGATTTCTCAAGGTTGGCGATAACAGAATTATGCAAAAGCGTCCTCATGTCGTGTCGCTTGATTGCTTATTAAACTCGAAGAACCCCACCTCGCCAAAGTTGCGCTTTCTCTCCCCTCCCCGCAAGCCTACCGACTTCTTGCAGAAGTCGGGAAAAGGGAAAGGGGGAAAGGGTAAAGGTTTTGTATTTTCCCTTCCCCTTTAGCCTTTTCCCACGAGAGTGCAAAAAGTACTTTTGCAAGAGGTCTCGTGTACACACAAGTCGAATTTCTTCTTAAATCCCAAAGATTACCTACTTAATCGCAGTGATGGTTAGGGTGGGGTAAAACTAAAGCTAAAACCTTAGTAAATCGGGTTTCAGGTGAGGTTTTGAGAATTTATGCAATAAATATATTGATTTCGGGTGGTCATTTATGAAGAAGGGGAAGGGGGAAAGGTAAAAACCTCGCCTGCAAGTGGGGCGAAATAATCCAAATTTTATGGGGAAGGTAAAAACCTCGCCTCTTGTGGCGCGACAATCATCATCCCTTTCCCCTTTCCCCTTTAACCTTTTCCCTTTTATTGATTTCAGGTGGTCGTTTATTAAATTCGGGTAGTCGTTTATTGAATTCGGGTAGTCGTTTATTGAATTCGGGTAGTCGTTTATTGATTTCAGGTGGTCGTTTATTGAATTCGGGTGGTCGTTTATTGAATTCGGGTAGTCGTTTATTGAATTCGGGTAGTCGTTTATTGAATTCAAGCAGTGGTTAAGATGGGGTAAAACCCAGATTCTTGAACAACTTCAGACTTGTGTGTACACCGTAGCTTATAAAGGTGAGGGAATCAAATTTCTTATTTCTCCCCTTTATAAGGCAGGGCTGTTTCATTCCCTAAAATAGGTAAAATAGCAAGTGTTGAGGGGATAAAAATCATGGGTGCGAATCTGATTGAGCAATTGCGGCAAAAAGATTTCTCTCTCATGACATTGACAAACTCCTTACTCTTGTAGAATGAATCAGCCCTGCCCTTGACAAGGGGGAGTTAGAAGAGGGTCATAAAGACTTGTGCGTACACTTTAGCCTCGCTTGCTTTTAGGTGCTTGGAGATGGGGTTCTTACTGATTTGCGTTGAAAATTTCCCATGCTATTTAATGCGTTTAAAAAACTTAAATCTCCTAAAATCGAATTCATCAAAACTAACTCAAGCTGGCGCGTAGCGTGGGGAAAAATTAATGCAAATTATGAAGATATCGCTTGGCAAGATGAAAAAATTTCTGTAATTTTACCACGCACAACTTCGGAATTGCCGACAGAGAAATTAGCAATCAGTTCTAGAGGAAGATTTGTTGTTATTGGTGATATTTGGTTAACTAACCGAGTGCAGTTGCTGCAAAAGTTGGGAATTGAACCGGATAGCTTTCAAGGAAGTTCTCTGCAACTGGTGGCCAATCTTTGGGAACGATGGGGTAATGAAAGTCTTAGCCAACTTGTGGGGATGTTTGCGCTAGTGGTTTGGGATAGAGAGAAACAGGTGTTGAGATTGGTTCGCGATCGCATCGGTGTTCGTACTCTCTATTATACTACCACTGGTTCGGTTCGTTGGATTGCGCCTCAACTGAGAACTTTAGCACCTCATCGTTCATCTGATTTAGATTTGGTGGCGTTGCGAGATTATCTTTGTTGTGCTTTTATTCCCGGCGAACGAACCCTTTGGGAACAAGTGCGAGAACTACGACCTGGAACCGTTTTAGAATTTCCCGACCACAAAGTTACAACTTATTGGCAACTTCAAGAACAGATTATAGCAAGCGATCGACCTTTAGCATGGCATGGCGATCGCTTACGAGAACTCCTATACCAAGTTGTTCAAGAATATTTACCACCAGCAAATGAACCCGTTGGTGTTTTTCTTTCTGGTGGTTTGGACTCTAGCAGTATCACTGCTTTAGTAGCAAAATTCCATAAAGCACCAGTCCACACCTTCTCGATTCATTTTGGTTCGGAATGTCCTAATGAGTTAGAATTTTCCAGTCTCGTTGCATCCCATTGTCAGACACAGCACCACATTTTAGAAATTACTTTTAAGGATATGTGGTCGCGTTTGCCGGAAACAATGGCTTATTTAGATGACCCGATTGGCGACCCATTAACTGTTCCCAACTTGTTGCTAGGACGGCTGGCGAGAGAAAGTGTAGAAGTAGTTTTAAATGGTGAAGGTGGCGACCCCTGTTTTGGCGGCCCAAAAAATCAGCCAATGTTAATTAATAGTTTATATGGCTCTGTCACTAATCAAGATGCATTGCAAGCTTATTTAATTTCCTTTCAAAAGTGTGCTGTTGACTTACCGCAACTTTTAAAACCAGAAGTTTGGACAGCAGTACAAACAGCGCCTTGGGTTTTTGCAGAAGATTTATATTCCCAAGCTAGCTATCTGAATCGTTTGATGGCAATGAATATCAAATTTAAAGGCGCTGACCAAATTCTAACCAAAGTTAGTAACTTGACTCAAGCTGCTCTTTTGCAAGGTCGTTCTCCTCTGTTTGACCAACGAATAGTAGACTTAAGCATGGAAATACCTCCAGAGTATAAGCTTTCTGGAGTGGAAGAAAAAGCAGTTTTAAAGCAAGCGATTACCTACGGTACGTCTTCTCTACGAGACGCTGCGCGAATGACGAACGCAGATATTTTACCAGACACAATTATTCATCGTCCCAAAAGTGGGATGATGGTGCCCGTGCAGTTAGGATTTCGGAAATATTGGCAGCAAGAAGCCAGAGATTTATTGCTCAATCGAAATGCAGCGATCGCTCCTTACTTAAACCAGTTGCCAATTCGTAATTGGTTAAACTATCAAGGAGATACTTGGAGTCGGTATGGAGTAAAGCTGTGGTTGCTTGCTAGTTTAGAAATTTGGTTACAAGTAAATCAAAAAGCGCAGTAGTGAAAGCAACAAAAAGATACTCCATAACTAAGTTGAGTTATGCCTTCACTATCAGTACTGGGTAATAAGTGAGGAGAAGTACTCAGTACTGATGAAAATTTTGAATCTTAACTCATCCCCTGGCTTTTCATAAAAAGCCGTCGGGAAATCGAAATCATTGTCATTAGTACCAATGACAAATGACTCTTGTTATATGAATATTTCCTGACTTATGTCAGCATTTTTTGTTTTAAAAACCACTGAAAAAACGCATTTTCAAGTGATTGCCGATTTTCTTTTAATTTATTTTTGATTCTTTACTGAGCTAATCTCCGTTTGCGGTGTACTCTCAATATACGGTAACTACCAATACTTCTCGGTTAAGGGTAAATAAAAAACCTTTAACCCAAACCCAGTAACCTTTTGCCAAAACCCGATTCCGAATTAAAAATGCACAAAGCGAGAAGTATTGCGGTAACTAGCACACTCAACCTTTGAGATCAATTACACCCAGAGGTGAATACCATGAACAATTATGCTCAACAACAGGAATTTATTTTAAGTCAAATCACAAATAAATATTTTCAGCGCCGAGATTTCAGTGGATGTGATTTGAGGGGAATCGACCTGAAAGGAATTAATTTAAATGGTATTAACTTTATCGGAGCAGATTTGCGTGATGCAAATTTGTCTGGCTGTGTTCTAACTCGTGCTAATTTAAGTGGCGCAAATTTGATGCAAGCTAGCTTACGTGAAGCCAATTTGTATGAAGCATCTTTATGTGAAGCCAATTTGACTAATGCTGATTTAACAAGAGCAAATTTGTGCGGAACATTCTTATGGCGAGTTAAATTCATAAGTAGTAATCTTTGGGGTGCTTCTTTATGTGATGTAGATTTGAGAGAAGCAGACTTAAGTGAAGCCAAATTAATTGAAGCATCGCTGATTGAAGCTAACTTAAGTTTTGCAAATCTCACACGAGCAAAGCTATGTGGAGCAAAATTACTCGAAGCTAATTTGACTGAGGCTAACTTAACTAGTGCAGACTTGACATGGGCAAATTTAACCAAAGCAAACTTGAGTAAAGCAAACCTTTGGAAGACAAATTTGATTTATGCGAAGTTGGGGGATACTATTATGCCTGATGGCACAATTGAGCAACCTCAGATAGTTATTTATTAGCTAGAAATAGCTCTGTCAAAGTGAGATAATTTTGTGATTTCGTTTTCATGCAGAGCATGAAAAGGAGATACAGCAGAATTCAAAAGTTAGAAGTCAAAATAAGTAAACTTGAAACTCAATACTTATCGGGTTTTGGGGAAGAGGAAAGGGAAAGAAAAAAACTTATAACCCTTAGTCTTTTCCCAAAACCCAATTTTGAATTAAAAATGCACAAAGCGAGAAGTTTTGGAACCTTAGTTAATACGGCTTCAGCATCAATTATAAATATTTATTATATTAAACCTCGTCTACCTTGAAAACCGTAGTTTTGTAGGTTGGGTGCAGCGATAGCGTAACCCAACATAAAATTTGGTGGTAATGTTGGGTTGCGTTTCACTCCACCCAACCTACAAAAATATATTTTTTAAAAACTCTAGGTTTCAACATAGATGAGGTTTATAAGTAATTCTTCAGCCGTAGTTAACACAACTTCTTCTATGATTATGAATGCTCCAACCGTAGTTAACACAGCTTCTTCTTGTAATTATGAATGCTCCAGCTGTAGTTAACGGACTTCTTCTGTAATTATGAATATTCGATCTGTAATTAACACAGCTTCTTCTATGATTATGAATGCTCAAGCCGTAGTTAACACAGCTTTTCTTGTAGTTAAAAATGCTTAAACTGTAAGTAAAACGATGTGAAAAAACCAAACTATTGCGCTGACGCAATTTTTTTGTTCATCTTTCCCTGAACATAATTTTAACGTGATACCAATTTGAAAAATGATTGCGACAGATGGAAAACTGAAACACTTATCCAATGGAGATTTCACAATCCAAAATCCAAAATCTAAAATCTAAAATCCAAAGTGGAGTTATTTATATCCGTCGAACTCAGATTAATTTTAGTGGCTTGAAGCTCGCAGGAGAGTTATTTTTCGATTTCCTCAATTGGCGGTGCTGGTATCTGCTTGTGTTAACTGACGCAGATCCGAATTTCCAATACTGGCTGGTGGTTTTGCACCCATGATGTAATCTAAGAATATCTACATAGATATTCTTAGTAATACATCTTATACTAACTTTTTGCTTAAGTTGACACCAATGATATCTATAGGCCCCTACTTAGAACACAGAACAACTTCAAGTGTAAAACCTTAAAGCTTACTCCCTGACTAACAACAAATAAACAATTGAGAAAATCATGGCTAATTCATCATTCAACCTGCTTAACCTCTCTGCTTTGAATGGCACTAATGGCTTTTTAATTAACGGCATTGCAGAAAATGACCAGCTAGGCTTTTCAGTCAGCAATGCGGGGGACATCAACAACGATGGCATTGACGACCTGATTATTGGGGCAATTTATGCCGACCCCAATGGCAAAAATTCTGCTGGGCAAAGCTATGTGGTGTTTGGGAAGACGAATCTGGGCAGTGGCGGCAGCCTGAATCTCTCTGATTTGAATGGCACTAATGGCTTTATAATTAACGGCATTGCAGCAGGTGACTTATCAGGTACCTCAGTCAGCAATGCAGGGGACATCAACAACGATGGTATTGACGACCTGATTATTGGGGCATCTTCTGCCGACTCCTACAACAAAGATAATGCTGGGCAAAGCTATGTGGTGTTTGGGAGGACGAATCTGGGCAGTGGCGGCAGCCTCAATCTCTCTTCTCTGGATGGCACTAATGGCTTTATAATTAACGGCATTGCAGCAGGTGACTTATCAGGCTTCTTAGTCAGCAATGCGGGGGACATCAACAACGATGGCATTGACGACCTGATTATTGGCGCACCAGATGCCAAACCCTACGGCAAAAATTCTGCTGGGCAAACCTATGTGGTGTTTGGGGGAACCAATCTGGGCAGTGGCGGCAGCCTCAATCTCTCTTCTCTGGATGGCACTAATGGCTTTTTGATTAACGGCATTGCAGAAAATGACTTTTCAGGCTTCTCGGTCAGCAATGCAGGGGACATCAACAACGATGGCATTGGCGATCTGATTATTGGTGCACCGGGTGCCAAACGCAACGGCAAAAATCGTATTGGGCAAAGCTATGTGGTATTTGGGAGGACGAATCTGGGCAGTGGCGGCATCCTCAACCTCTCTTCTTTGAATGGCACTAATGGCTTTTTAATTAACGGCATTGCAGTCAATGACTCTTCAGGTACCTCAGTCAGCAATGCGGGGGACATCAACAATGATGGCATTGACGACCTGATTATTGGCGCACTTAATCCCTACCCCTACGACAGAAATTATCCTTGGCAAAGCTATGTGGTTTTTGGGGGAAGGAATTTGGGCAGTGGCGGCACCCTCAACCTCTCTTCTCTTGATGGTACTAATGGCTTTTTGATTAACGGCATTGCTAGATTTGACGACTCGGAGGGCATCTCAATCAGGAATGCAGGGGACATCAACAACGATGGCATTGACGACCTGATTATTGGCGCACCAGGTGCCAAACCCAACGGCATCCGTAATGCTGGGCAAAGCTATGTGGTGTTTGGGGGAACCAATCTGGGCAGTGGCGGCATCTTCAACCTCGCCTTCTTGAATGGCAATAATGGCTTTATAATTAACGGCATTGCAGCAGGTGACTTATCAGGCAACTCAGTCAGCAATGCGGGGGACATTAACAACGATGGCATTGACGACCTGATTATTGGAGCAACTGGTGCCGACGCCAACGGCAAAGATTTTGCTGGGCAAAGCTATGTGGTATTTGGGGGGACGAATATTGCCAGTAGCAATACTTCTCCTAATCTAACTGGAACAGCCGATGCAGATAACTTATTTGGCACACCTAGCAACAACATCATCAATGGGTTGACTGGTGATGACACCATAAAAGGCAATGGCGGTCAAGATAAATTTTTGTTTCGCCTTGGTGATGGCGATGATACTATCGCCGATTTTGGTGGCATTGGTAAAGGCACAACCCCAACATCAGCGGCGATCGCCAATGCCGACACCTTACAATTTAAAGGTTCGGGTTTAACTGCCCAAAATCTGCAATTAACTCAAAATGGTAACAATTTAGAAGTGACTTTTGAAAAAGTGGCTTTTACGAAAGTCACTTTGCAAAACTTTAAACTAGAAAACCTGGATAACCTCCCAGAAAGCGGTTCACGAACTGCACTTGGCAATATTCTATTTGATGGGCAAACCAACATCGCCGACAGCTTTGATGTCTTTGATGCTAACTCCACTCAAACTACGCTATTCAACAAGAACACGGTGACTTTCCTCAATGACCTCAACAACAATATCACGGGTTTTGACAACTCTGCTGATGTGATTAATGGTCAGGGGGGTGACGACATCATCGACGGCAAAAGTGGCAATGACATACTCAGAGGTGGTACAGGCAATGATACTCTTATCGGTGGTGCAGGCAATGATACCCTTGTCGGTAGTGCGGGTGCTGACCCTTTCTTCAACCTCTCTGACTTGAATGGCACAAATGGCTTTATAATTAACGGCATTGCAGCAGGTGACTCTTCAGGCTATTTAGTCAGCAATGCAGGGGACATCAACAACGATGGCATTGACGACCTGATTATTGGGGCATCTGCTGTCTACCCCTACGACAAAGATTCTGCTTGGCAAAACTATGTGGTGTTTGGGGGGACAAATCTGGGCAGTGGCGGCACCTTCAACCTCTCTGATTTGAATGGCACTAATGGCTTTTTGATTAACGGCATAGCAGAAGGTGACTTTTTAGGCAACTCAGTCAGCAATGCGGGGGATATCAACAACGATGGCATTGACGACCTGATTATTTGGGGACCAAATGCCAACCCGAATGGCAATTCTTATCTTGGGCAAAGCTATGTGGTGTTTGGGCAAACGAATCTGGGCAGTGACGGCACTCTCAATCTCTCTTCTCTGGATGGTACTAATGGCTTTTTCATTAACGGCATTGCAGGAGCTGACTACTCAGACGAGTCAGTAAGCAATGCAGGGGACATCAACAACGATGGTATTGACGACCTGATTATTGGGGCAATTCTTACCTCCCCCAACGGCAAATATGAAGCTGGGCAAAGCTATGTAGTGTTTGGGGGAACGAATCTGGGCAGTGGCGGTACCCTCAACGTCTCTTCCCTAGATGGCACTAACGGCTTCGCCATTAACGGCATTGCAGAATATGGCCACTTAGGTTACTCAGTCAGCAATGCAGGGGACATCAACAACGATGGCATTGACGACCTGATTATTGGGGCACGAAAGTTCTACCCCGAGAGTTCTAATGATGATCCTGGGCAAAGCTATGTAGTGTTTGGGAGAACAAATCTGGGCAGTGGCGGCACCCTCAACCTCTCTGATTTGAATGGTAATAATGGCTTTATAATTAACGGCATTGCAGAAGATAGCGATTCAGGCTCCTTTGTCAGCGATGCAGGGGACATCAATAACGATGGCATTGACGACCTGATTATTGCGGCAAAATATGCTTCCCGCAACGGCAAAGATTTTGTTGGACAAACCTATATAGTGTTTGGGGGAACGAATCTGGGCAGTGGCGGCACCCTCAACCTCTCTGATTTGAATGGCACTAACGGCTTTTTTATTAACGTTATTGCAAAAGGTGACTTCTCAAACTACTCAGTCAGCAAAGCGGGGGACATCAACGGTGATGGCATCGACGACCTGATTATTGGGGAATATAATGCCACCGCCAACGGTAAACAAACTGCTGGGCAAAGCTATGTAGTGTTTGGGGGAACGAATGTAGGCAGTAGCGGCACCCTTAACCTGTCTGACCTGAATGGCACTAATGGCTTCATAATCAACGGCATAGCAGCAAATGACTTATCAGGGAAGTCAGTCAGCAATGCGGGAGACATCAACAATGATGGCATTGACGACCTGATTATCGGGGCAACTGGTGCCGACCCTAACGGCAAAAATGCTGCTGGGCAAAGCTATGTGGTGTTTGGGAGGACGAATATAAACAGTGACGATACCCTTAACTCGACCGTAACTCCTGGTAACGATACCCTGACGAGCAACAGCCGTCAAGATAGATTTGTATTTCGCCCTGGCGATGGCAATGACACCATTACCGATTTTAGTGGCATTGGTAAAGGCACAAAGCCGTCTGTGGCAGAGATTGCTTCCTTGGATACCTTACAATTTATCGGTTCGGGTTTAACTGCCGAAAATCTGCAATTAACTCAAAATGCTAACAACTTAGAAGTTACCTTTGAAAATATTGCTAATACCAAAGTCACTCTGCAAAACTTCAAATTAGAAACCCTCGATAATCTGCCTGCTTCTGGAGCAACACCTGCGATTGGCAATATAGAGTTTGATGGGCAAACCAACATCGCCGACAGCTTTGATGTCTTCGATGCCAACTCTACTCAAACTACTCTGTTTAACAAAAACACAGTTACATTCCTCAATGACCTGAATAACAGCATCACAGGTTTTGAAAACTCCAACGATGTGATTAATGCTCAAGGGGGTAATGACATTATCTACGGCTTGAGTGGCAACGATCTATTGCGAGGCGGTGCTGGTAATGATACTCTCGTCGGTGGTGCTGGCAATGATACTCTTGTCGGCGGTGCTGGCGCTGACTATTTCGTTTACAACACCGATGCAGCCTTTGGTGCGACTGCTGTTGGTGTAGATGCGATGTCTACGACGGGCTACGTCTACGCTGACTTCAACAGTTCCCAAGGCGATAAAATTATCCTGGATAAAACTACTTTTAATGCTATTACTTCAACTGCTGGAACAGGTTTTAGTAACAAGAGTGATTTTCAAATCATTTCTAATGGGGGAACCAGCACAGCGAAAATTATCTACGATGCTGTGAGTGGACAGTTATTTTACAACCAAAATGGCAGTGCGGCTGGTTTTGGTAGTGGCGGTCTATTTGCAACTCTGACTGGTGCGCCAACTCTTACTGCATCAGATTTTGTTGTACAAGTTTAGATGCTATTTTCACATAAATATACTATGCAGTAGAGGCACAGCAATACTCATTGCAACTTAGTGTGAAAACCAGCCTAGAACTAGCTTTTAGATTGTCTCGTTTCCAGTCGGAAACTGCAAATGCTCATCTTCTGGCGATAGAGAGAGCCGCTAGGAGCCGCATTTCTAGCCTCTGGTTGAAAATGAGAGTTGAAAAGGCTTTTTGCTTAAGTTGATACCAATGGGAACTACCGTGTCCCTACGGGTGCAATACCTTTCGGTTAAGGGGAAAAGGGAAAAGAAAAACCTTTAACCTTTACCCCTTAACCTTTTCCCCAAACCCAATTTCAAGTTAAAAATGCTTAACCGAACAGTATTGCCTACGGGTGCACTTGACTCTTCCAAAGTAGAAATTGAAGAGTTAGAACAAACCTTGGGTGGTTTCTCTGAAAAAATGCTTATGGGAATCGGCTTTAAATATGGCAAAGATAGCCGCGAATATGAGATGGCTGGTGGAGTTCGCAAAAGTGAACGTATCCGTAAAAGCAGAGCAACTCGCTTGAAAACTATTGCACAAAAAGCATCTAGCCAAGGCACTCAACCCTTGTAGATGTGTAAACAATACAGTTTGGATAGGCAGGGGCAGAGGGGCAGCACAACTCTTGGAGAGGCTGCGCCAACGGCTACGCTCAGTGACCGAGGAGCAGGGGAGATGGGGGAGATGAGGGAGAAGAATTAATAACCAATGACAAATGACAAATGACAAATGCCCAATGCCCAATGTCTAAAATTCACGTTGTGAAAAGATTGCAATAGCGATCGCTAACAACATGGCACTATAAAGTAAGCCATAAGTAGCATTCATAATCAGTGCCGTGGTGTCAGGTAGTGCTTGCAGACCATAAACGGCATCATTTTTCAAATCTAATCGAGATAAATCTGGCAAGAAAAGAAACAAAGCTTGAGTTAGACGTTCCATACCAGGGTTACGGCTAAGACGACCAAGTTGTACTAAATCTTGAGTAATATTTCCGATTAAATATACCGCAAAGGTTAAAACAGTCGCAAGCAGAGAAGCAGTAAAAACACCAAAGGTAATAGCCACAGCAGTAATTAATGACAACTGCAAAAATAAGAAAATTGCAGCAATTAGAATGCTTGCTGTCGGATGAGGAATATTACCAATTTGCAGAAATAGCAGATAAATTACTGTCATCGTGGCCACAAGCACAGCTAGGACTGCGGATAAACCCAAGTATTTGCCGACGATAATTTCGCTGCGACTAACAGGTTTAGCAATTAATACTAAAATAGTGCGTTTTTCAATTTCTTTATTAATTAGTCCCGTACCAATAAATATTGTAATAATTAACCCGATGGCATTCATCGCTGCCATCCCAAAGTCTAAAAACATTTTATCTTCAGCCGTAGCTGCAAATTCAGGAAGGACGCGGAAGGCAGTGGCGAGTACTAGCGCATAAAAACCAATAATATATAGGATGCGATCGCGTACCACTTCCTGAAATACATTCTTTGCCAATACAAAAATTCTGTTAATAGTCATTTGTCATTTGTCACTTGTACTGAGCGAAGTCGTTGGCGCAGCCTCTCGTAGAGAAGTATTTGTCATTTGTCATTGGGAAGAGGCAGAAGATAAAAAGGTAATTTTATTATTCTTCCCCCTGCCCCTCTGCCCCTCTGCCCCTCTGCCCCTCTGCCCCATTCCTCACTGCTGCGGAGGCGGTGAACCAGAAATTAATTTACTGGCGCGATCGCATTCAATTTCTGCAACTGTAATCTTATTCTCTGAATTAGTAGCTGCTGCAAGTGGTTCAATGCGACAAGATTTTTTTAAGTAATAGCCCCGTGGGTTAGAACTCGGGCCTATCCAAATACTTAATAAATCTAATATATATCCAGACTTAGTATTAGTTACACGCGGTTCAACGCGCCATAGTTCCTTCTCTTCATATTTACTCAGGTTCTTTTTAATGATTTCCCTACCCAGACTCCCTACCCGCTGTTTCGCATCTAGCAACCATTTCTCTACTTCTGACCAAGGTCTTTGGGCTATTTGCTCTACTACTATTGGTTGAAGTCTCTGGAGAATTACAACGCCGTTTCGGGGAATTTTTACTGCCGGTTCTGTTCTGACAAGAAAGGTACTATGTTTGAAAGTATCTGCTTGCAAACTGGGATATTGTCGTAACCAATTATCTGTCACAAAGTGAAACTGAATCCAGCAACTTAGAAGCATACTACTAGCAACTAAAATTATGATTCTTTGGCGGTCTTGTGGCTTAGGAATTCGAGCTTTTGCTTCGGTGTCATTTCCTTCAATAAACTCTGGTATTGCTGTAATTAGTGCTGAAATTGTCGGCCAAAAAACGATTGTTCTGGGTGTAATTACGTCTCGTTGATCTCCGAATGCAAAAACACTCACTAAGAATCCAGTGATTACTGCCCCGACTGGCATAAAAGTACCAGGAACCCTCAAAGGATCTTCTGTTGTATACCAAGCTGTACCAGCAATTAAAAATAACCAACCGAAAAAGGCAATTATATCTTTGATATAACCTGTAGCACAATATGAGAGTATCCAAGAAAAAATACTCAGATAAATAAATGTCTGCCAAGAATAAGCTTTGGGTGGAACTAATAATTTTCTAATTCCTGCATAAAGCCCTTCAGCAAATTTAAAAACCCCAAATACATCTTTTAGTAGCGTATTCATATTCCTCCTTACACCCGATCGATCGTTATTTATCCTCGGAATTAAACAAGTAATTTCTTGCTATTTTGAACGAAATAATAAAATAATAGTTATTGCAGTATAGCTTAGAGAATTTGCTATTAGTATAGTTGTAACTAAATTAGTATTTTGAAAATTAAGGGTAGTAAAACGACGCCGTTGCAGGCGCTGAGATGTTTTAGGTTCCTCTTCCTCTTCCTTTTTCGCAAATGATTCATTTAATGAGAATAACAAGACCCTTAAAATGAAAAATTTCATCAAAAAAGTAGTAAAAAAAATTATACAAGCAGTTAAAATAATTAAAGGCTGTGTATTTGGCGATTTAAAATTATTAAAAAACATATAGTTAATTAATTCTGATTTCACCTGTATTGGTAACATTGGTTCTGATACAAAAAATATGAACCAACCAATTACGCTAGAAAACAGATTGATAGAAATTGCATAAAAAGTACTGGTTTTTTTGTCAAATTTTAGTCGAGAATGCAAAACATAAGCTTCGATGGGGATGGCAATCAGTACAAATAAAAAGTCAAACAGAAATCCACCAATGGGAAAAACCCTGGGAAGCATCCAATTGTCAAGCATAAATGGTTACGGGTAAGGGTTAACTGTAGTGAGTATAACTGGGATAGTAAGGGTGATGGGGGAAATTATCCCATTGTTCTTGTCCTTTACTATGCGGGTGTGCCAGTATTCCTCTATTGATATTGTTAATAGATCGAACTGACCCTTGTACAGAGGCGTTAGAGGGGTAGTTTCTCTATCTGAGAGTACAAGAGGTTAGGTAAGATTAAAGACTGCCATAGTTATAGCTTTTCCAGAGATGACAAGGAACGGTATTGGAATTCGGACGGCGCAAGTGCGTCAAGAACGGCTTATTGGTCAAATTCACGTCTATGATGGTCTGGGTAAAGGTAAATCTCAAGCGGCTTTAGGGGTGGTTTTGCGCTCCATTGGCTTGGGAATAAATACGCCTAGCAATTCTAATCGTGTTTTACTGCTGCGATTTTTAAAAGGGCCAGAACGTGATTATGACGAAGATGGCGCGATCGCAGCTTTACAACGCGGGTTTCCCCATTTAATTGACCAGGTTCGCACCGGGAGAGCGGAATTTTTTGGTCCGGAGGAAATTACCACCTTTGACCGAGATGAAGCAATGCGGGGTTGGGATGTCGCCAAAGGTGCGATCGCTAGTGGTTTATATTCAGTTGTCGTCTTAGATGAAATTAACCCAGTTCTGGATTTGGGTTTGCTACCAGTGGATGAAGTCGTAAAGACATTAAAATCCAAACCCCAAGAGTTGGAAATCATCGCCACTGGACGCGCCGCACCCCAAAAATTGCTCGATATTGCAGATTTGCACTCAGAAATGAAACCTCATCACCACCCAACAGCCAAAGCTCTCTTCCTGGAAGGGATTGAAATTTATACTGGTGCTGGTAAAGGTAAGTCTACTAGTGCTTTGGGCAAAGCTTTACAGGCGATTGGTAGGGGAATTAATCATCCAGGGTCTACCCGTGTATTGATTATGCAGTGGCTTAAAGGTGGTAGCGGCTACACAGAAGACGCCGCGATCGCCGCTTTGCAGCAGTCATATCCAGAAGTGGTGGATCATCAGCGTTGCGGTGGAGATGCGATTGTCTGGCGAAATTCCCGACAAGAATTAGATTATGTAGAAGCCGAACGAGGTTGGGAAATTGCCAAAGTTGCGATCGCCTCTGGATTGTATAAAACTATTATTCTCGATGAACTCAATCCTACCGTTGACTTAGAATTACTCCCCGTTGAACCCATTGTCCAAGCTTTACTCCGCAAACCCCGCGACACCGAAATTATTATCACTGGCCGTTGCCAAAATCCACCAGCATACTTCGACTTGGCTAGCGTCCACTCAGAGGTTTATTGCCACAAACACTATGCTAATCAAGGTGTAGAACTTAAACGAGGTGTAGATTTTTAAATGGGGCATGGGGCATTGGGCAGATAACTGAATGTTGGCACATTAGCGGAAATTTGTACTTTCGGGTAGTAAAATATTTTGCACAAAACGATCGCGTCCTGTTGCCTTTGCTTGATACAACGCTCGATCCGCTCCGGCAATCATTTCTTCTAAGTCAGAATCTGGCTGAGGAATTTCTGTCGTAAACCCAACACTAATAGTTACATGAGAACTAACTTGAGAATTTTGATGAGGAATTGCTAATGCTCGGACAGCATCACAAATTTGGTCAGCAACATGAGCCGCCCCCTTGGTGTCTGTGTTAGGTAAAATCACAGCAAATTCTTCCCCACCATAACGGGCAACTAAATCTCCGGGACGTTTAATAATATCTTTAATAGCTTGGGCAATTTTCTGAAGACAGCGATCGCCTACCCGATGACCATAGGTATCATTATATAATTTGAAGAAATCAACATCGCAAAGAATCAGAGAAAGCGGACGTTGCTCGCGTTTTAGACGCTGCCACTCTTGGTAAAAATACTCTTCAAACCGTCGGCGATTAGCTACTTGAGTTAATCCATCGATAGTAACTAATCGTTGCAATTCCAGATTTACGGCTTCCAGTTTTTGCTGTAACTGAGATTGCTGAATCAAACGTTTTACCCGTTGTCGCAAAACTGGCCAGTGAATCGGTTTGGTAATAAAATCCATTGCTCCCACTGCAAATGCACGGTCAACTGACTCTTGATCTTCAAGTCCTGTAATCATTAAAACTGGAGTGTGCTTGTTACAATCCAGAAGCTTCAACTGAGTACAACACTCGAATCCATCCATATCTGGCATTATGGCATCAAGGAGTACTATATCAGGGTGCAATTGGTTAAAAACATTTATTGCCTCTATGCCATTTTGAGCTTCCACTATTTGATAGCCTTCCCGCTCTAAGAAATGCCGCAGTATCAGGCGAATAAAAGGTTCATCATCAACAATTAAAACTAAAGATTGGCTTTCTTGAGCAGTGGCTTTCATGGTACTTCCTTCGCGAGTTCTTTTTCTAAGGCAGTTTTAACTTGTTCATATTCTTGATACAGTAGTGAAAGTAATTCTAAATTGTTTTCTAAGTTACTGCTGCGTGCCTGTACTTCTAATAGTTTGCAAAGGTGAGCTAGGGCGATCGCTCCAATAGAAGCACTGCTGGACTTGAGTTTGTGTGCTGTTTTCCATATAGTTTGGATATCCTGACTTGCGATCGCTGTGCTGATATGTTGCACTAGTCTGGCTGCCTCTGTAAGATAACACTCAATTAGTTCAGTAAATGCCACACAATATCCTCTAAGCATAAGCTGCAAGGATTGAAGGATTTTGGTATCAATTTTGGGCGTTGCATAATTGAAGCATGAATTTGAGCGTAGGCGTAGCCCGCACTTCTCTACGAGACGCTCCGCGAACGACAAGCTCAGTGACCATCGTAGACATCGCTATGCAGTGTCCAAGGTGTGCATCAAGTCATATCCGCAATAACGGCAGAAAATATGGTACAAGGTACTATAAACCAAAAGATCCCCAACTTTCTTCAAGAAGTTGGGGATCTGAGGCTTTCGCTGGAAAGCAAATTAAATATAGTGGTTCGCGCAAATTTTAAGTAGACTACACCTGCGATCGCAAGAAAAGGGTAATAAAGATTCAAAACTAATACAGTCTAGAATGAGCAACAAAACCAGATTGTAGAGACGCGATTTATCGCGTCTTGATTTATCGCGTCTTAAAAGACCAATTATCTACACCAATAACCCTTAAGCCAAGCATATTGGATTAAAAACAAGGGTTAGTGCCATTTGCTTGTACTTTAAATTGCAGCTTCTTGGCGTTGACAATCAAAAACAACCATGTAGGAAGCATCTGGTATTTCTTGAGGAAGGTGCCGCATATAGCCATCGGCATCAGAACGACTGCGGAAGCGAGCAACAATTTCCCGTTGCGTATTAGGAAGTTGACGAGCGATCGCCCAAGAATTGAGACGTTCTTTATACGCAATAGTCTGATTGTCTGATTGAGGAGTTTTGTTATCCGTATTTTCTGGCATAATTATGTTAACCGTATGAAGTTTAATGAAGGGCGTTAATTAGTTTCTAGGTAGGAATGCACTAACGCTTTTTTTAATGCTGCTGCCACCTTGTTATTCGATTATTAATAAATTGTCAACACTGAGCGCTATATTTTAGACCAATTAAGTTCAAATTTTCAGGTGGCAATGAATCTCAAAGCCTTAATTTGCAATTGTTTCCAGGACACAACAATGTTTAAGCAAAAAGTTTGGCAATTATTGAGTTTGCATTATTTGTATGCATACACATAAGTAAAGTCCGCATCAGTGGTAAAACAAACATTAATGTCTAAAAACATACTATTTAGAAGTTGAAGAGAAAATTAATAATGTACATAGAATTAATCAGCACGTACACACTCTTAATTTGTATATAGTGTGATTAGTAAAGCTACATTGCAGGCATTTACATTTTTTATAGTTACTTGAGAATAATTAAACTTTCATAGTTTATTTAAATATCTAAAAATGAATTTTACTTCAGCTTTTGACTAGAGTTTTAGGGATAAAATATAGTGCAATTGTTTCAACTAAACATTCTTGACTAATTGTCACAAAATAGTTAAAATTCTTTCGATTGAATTATAGTTATCGATAATGAAAACACCATTTGTAACATCAATAATTCAAAAAATAGCAGAAGAAATAGGAGCATTAGTTTTAATAGATCCAGAATGCACTTTTATGGGATTGATTACATTTAAAAACGGCAATAAAACCTTTTTTCGTAATACCAGGTTTAGTATTAATTCTTTTGGCTCAGTTGCAATTGCTAAAGACAAAGCAGTTTCAAACTTTTTTCTGAATAAATTTGGCTATAAAGTTACTGAAGGAAAAACATTTTTTAGTGACGAATTATGTGAAGAGATAGCTAATCCTAGAAATATAGATGCAGGATTTTATTATGCTAAGGAGTTGGGATTTCCTGTAATTGTCAAGCCGATTAATCTTAGCCAAGGGATGTTTGTTACCAAGGTTCATAATAAGCAAGAATATTATCAAGTAGCTAAGAAAATATTGCGAAAAATCTCAGGATTGATTGTTGAGCGATTCTATAGTGGCAATGATTATAGAATCGTAGTACTTGATGATAAAGTCGTTTCGGCATATCAAAGAATCCCCTTATTTATCATCGGAGACGGTCAATCTACTGTTTTGCAACTTATGGAACAGAAGCAGGAAACTTTTATCAAAAATGGTAGAAAAGAAATTATAGATTTTGAAGATTACAGAATCAAAAAAAACTTGCGAAGGCGGAAGCTAAATTTTAGTAATGTTATACCTAAGAATAATATAGTTTATCTTTTAGATAATGCAAATTTATCAACTGGAGGTGAGGCAATAGATTTCACTGAAAATATCCATCCTGATTTTAAAAAATTAGCAGTAAATATTACAAAAGATATGGAATTGAGATTATCAGGGGTGGATATTCTTGCTAGTGATATAACCTCACCAATGGAAGATTATACAATTATTGAAGTAAATGGCGCTCCTAGCTTAACTCACTATGCGTCATTTGGTGAAGTTCAGACAAAAAGAGTCGAAAATTTATATCTCCAAGTTCTCAAAATACTTGAAAATGAGAATAACAGAGTAAATAATTGATTTTGACTGGAGGCGAAGCAGAGGTTGCTCCCCTCCTGAATTCTTTTTCAATTCTACTGAACTCTTCACCACTCCTTATCTAGTAAGGATTCAAATTCAGCTTGTAAGGCGGTTATATCCGCCAACCTTGTGACTAGTAAATTATCCTTACCAGCATCATTTAAACGCACTTTCCAATAACGAATACTGTCTGAGTTATTCAACCAAAACTTAATCACGGTATCTACCACTTGATCCAAATTCCAATCCCACTTTGCTGGAACTGATTCTACCGATTCTAAAAACGTATCTAGCGTACACGTATGCATTCCCAAGTATTCCACACCTTGGTGGGGTGGTTTTTGCCCGTTTTGCTGTTGCTGATTAAAAAACTGCAAAAGTGGAGATATTCCTACAATATCAAAAGTGTATTTCATGCCACTACTCCCTATTTTATATTACTTACAGGAAATATTTAGTTTTTTCTATTTCTAAAATAATATCTGGAAAGGAACTAAAGCATCTACAGAAAGTGCAGTTTTAGTCTATATCATAGGCGTTAAACTTCAGCTATTAATTAGCACTTGCAAGCATTGAGTGCTAATATTTATTTGAGAGTTTGATTGATTACTAAAAAGTTTCAGGCATTAATTAAAGGATGCATATATCTTTAATAATTATTTAATTAGTTATGTTACGACTTGTAAAGGCTAGATCCTCCCTAACTCACCTTTTGAGGGCTGGTGATTACCAATAAAGCGGCTGTGTAATGAAATCAGTAAGCCAACACATAACCTGGACGCGATCGCGTCTGTCAAGCAAACTGCCTTTCTGGAGCGATCGCGCCCAAAAAGCAGATGGGGTCAAGTCAAAGGAATATAAACCAAATTCAATTGACAGTGCAGTTTTAAAAGTGTCACTTACTAGACTCCCGTTTTGATTGAAGCGGTGATACTATTTATTTGTGTGAGGAGCAAGTTAAAAATAAAAAGCGCCTGGGGTGGAAACACGGCAACACTCCCAAGCGCTTTTTAATTGGTATACAGAAAAAATTCTTTGCAGATTCGCCCAAACTGGATGGCTATACATCGGATGTAGCAATAGCCCAATCTAAAATCTAAAAATCCTTAAGTTGCACCAAATTCAGTTTGTAAGGCTTCATCGTTATTATCAGCGATCGTTGCCACAACAGTAATTAGCCGAGACACTTCGCCAGGAGATAATTCTGCTAAGGTGCGTGTCGATATTACAACCACTCGGTTTTCAATAATACCGAAACGCGCTTCAAAAGTACTAGAGCAGTTCAACTCCAAAAGATATCGCATCAACTTAGGTTCATTTTTGGCAGGTAAATTTAGCACCGCAGACCAAACCGTTATTGTGTCTTCATCGGTTGTGCCGTTGAGTTGGACAAATACTTCCACACTTCCATATTTGAACTTCCACTGATAACCACCCTCTGGAGTGTGGCTAACCATCGCACTGTCATCTTGTTCCAAAGAGTCGATGACATTTTCAATTACCTCAACATGGTTAATGCTTGTCGTCTCGCGGATTAAATCATTAACGGATTCGTTACTAGTTACGGTTTCTGGGTAGCTGGTCATACAGATTTTTTCTCAACATACTCGCTCTACACATACTTTATAACTTGTAGACGTAGTTGTAGGGTTCTTACCGCCAGCATCTGGTATTATTCTGGAAAAATGAATGACGATTACAGCAGTTTTGATGTATTTGAACCACACCTGTCGTAGGGGCGCAAGACCTTGCGCCCCCACAGCATAGTCTTAACCTACGTCATCATGGGCAAAGCGGTTAAAGAGGAAGTCTAGGGCATAGTTACGCAGTTGGTAATATTGGGGATCTTCCATGATGCGGCTGCGATCGCGCGGACGAGAAAAAGGAATTTCCATAACTTCGCCTATTTTCGCGTGGGGGCCATTGGTCATCATTACCAATTTGTCTGCTAAAAATAGTGCCTCGTCGATGTCGTGGGTAATCATTAGCACTGTACAACGGTTATCGCCCCAAATTTTGAGCAATTCTTCCTGTAATTCTTCTTTGGTGATGGCATCTAGCGCCCCAAAAGGTTCATCTAAAATTAAGACTTTCGGACGAATCGCCAAAGCACGGGCGATAGAAACTCGTTGTCTCATCCCGCCGGACATTTGCATTGGTTTCTTTTCCATTGCATCAGCCAGTCCCACCATTGCTAGATGATCGCGGACGATCGCTCTTTTTTCAGCTTGTGGTTTGTTGGGATAAACGGCGTTAACAGCTAAGTAGATATTTTCAAAAGCAGTTCGCCAAGGTAACAGGGCATAGTTTTGGAAGACAACCATCCTGTCTGGGCCTGGTTGGGTGATTGGTTCTCCTTCGAGTAAGACTTGCCCGGAGGTGGGAAAGTTAAAACCGGATACCATATTTAACAATGTCGATTTGCCACAGCCAGAGTGGCCAATGACGCAAATAAACTCGCCTTGTTCTACGTTGAGGTTAACGCCGTCGAGTACGGTAAAGGGGCCTTTTTTTGTGGGATAGACTTTAGTAACGTCTTTAATTTCTAGAAAAGGTCTGCGGTTGGTGGTTGCACTGACGAATGGTTTTCCTAGTGTGCTTGTAGCTGTTGAGTTACGATTTTGCATGGTATTTGGTATTTGGGGATTAAAAAGCTAAATGTACGGGATGCAAAAATGAATATTCTGACCTTTCTTCGTCTAAGGGCTACTGCGTACACACAAGTCTGAAATAGCTGATTAACCAGGGTTTTACCCCACCCTAACCCTCCCCGTATGTATTGGGGAGGGAACTAGATTTCTTTTTTCCCCCCAATACATCGGGGGGATTAAGGGGGGTAATTCGATTTGTGTGTAGAAGGGGAGAGGCTTTGAATTTTCGCCCTTCCTTACAAAAGAAGGGGATGGGGGGTTAGGTCTTTTGCTGGTTTTTTCAAATGATGTAAAAAGTCAGAATGTTAACGGAGATCAAAGGTGGATTCATCCAGTTCAAAGACTCGTTGACGGAGATCAAAGGTGGATTCATCCAGTTCAAAGACTCGTTGACGGAGATCAAAGGTGGATTCATCCAGTTCAAAGACTCGTTGACGGAGATCAAAGGTGGATTCATCCGGTTCAAATACTCGTTGACGGAGATCAAAGGTGGATTCATCCAGTTCAAATACTCGTTAACGGAGATCAAAGGTGGATTCATCCAGTTCAAATACT
>NZ_JBALDN010000097.1:0-45934 GCF_036917375.1 Nostoc sp. | reverse complement strand
GAGTAATGAGTGATGAGTAATGAGTAATGAGTAATGAGTAATGAGTAATGAGTGATGAGTAATGAGTAATGAGTAATGAGTAATGAGTAATGAGTGATGAGTAATGAGTAATGAGTAATGAGTAATGAGTAATGAGTAATGAGTAATGAGTGATGAGTAATGAGTAATGAGTAATGAGTAATGAGTGGATTATTTTTTATTTTTCTTTCAATTTGTTGATTGAAGTTGTTAATATCTTAAGAATTCTTTCATTCTCTTCTATCAGATTTTGAAATTCTGATTTTGAAACCAACTCCGACTTTATCATTATTTTTATCCAATAAAGGGTTTCATTGGCTTCCTTTAATGCTATAGAATATTTATTGATAAAGTCTTTATTTGATTGTGCATATTTAGCTTCTGAACAGTTTGCACCTATTGATGTCCCGCTTCTTAAAAATTGTTTAGACAAGATTTTACCAGCGTCGTCAAAAGGTCTTTTATTTAGCTCAGAATAAGCTTTGATAACTCTTATTGCAAAATTTTCTGTTCTTTCTTGAATACTGATATTTGCGTTATAATTAACCACGAGTAAAAAAAAGAATGCGGTAATCAATTTTACTTTATAAATAATGGAATGGGTATTTACTCATGACTCATCACTCATGACTCATTACTCATCACTCATTACTCATCACTCATTACTCATTACTCATCACTCATTACTCATTACTCATTACTCATGGAGCGAAGCGACTTGACAATCCTTTTGGCGATCGCCATCCAGTACGAACAGGATGTTGTGCAAGCTCGGCAACGAACTCGTGAGATCGCCGAGCAGTTAGGCTTTGATGCTCAAGATCGGGCGCGATTGGCAACGGCAGTTTCCGAAATTGCCCGCAATGCGTTTCAATATGCCCAAGGCGGAACGGTTGAATTTTCTGTAGCAGGAGAGCCGCAAGCGTTTCTGATTCGGATTCAAGATCGGGGTGGGGGCATTCCTGATTTAACAGATGTTTTGGCAGGACGCTACACTTCTGATACGGGAGCGGGGCTAGGCATCGTGGGTACTCGGAGATTGATGGATTTGTTCGAGATTGAATCACTGCCGGAGCAAGGAACAACAGTAACAATTGGCAAAAGGTTGTCGAAGCGCACACCTACTTTCACCGATTCGCAATTGCAGCAGATTCGAGAAACTGTAATTGGGCGATCGCCCGAAAATCCCTATCAAGAAATCCAGCAGCAAAACCAGGAATTACTCCGGGCTATGGCAGAGCTACGCAAGCGCGAAGAAGAACTGAGCCAGCTCAATCAGGAACTGGAAGATACCAATCGCGGTGTAGTTGCTCTCTATGCAGAACTGGATGAAAAGGCCAGCTCCCTGCAACAGGTAAACGAGCTAAAAACCCGCTTTCTCTCGAACATGAGCCACGAGTTTCGCACGCCGCTCAACTCGATTCTGTCCCTCTCTCGGATGCTGCTAGCCCGGATGGATGGCGATTTGACCATCGAGCAAGAAAAGCAGGTGACATTCATCCAAAAGGCGGCCAGCGGATTATCAGAACTGGTTAACGACTTGCTAGATTTAGCAAAGGTGGAAGCTGGAAAAATTGAAGTGCATCCCAGTTCTTTTGAAGTTAGTGAATTGTTTGCCACGCTGCGGGGAATGCTGCGCCCCTTATTGGTTCAAGGCTCCTCTGTGGGGCTGATTGTCGAGGAACCTGAAGGTATTCCGCCGCTCTATACCGATGAGGGAAAAGTCGCTCAAATTCTGAGAAACTTTGTCTCGAATGCCCTCAAATTTACCGAGCAAGGAGAGGTGCGCGTCAGCGCTGTACAAACGGGTCATACCGTCACTTTCTCCGTATCTGATACGGGCATCGGCATTGCTCCCGGCGATCGAGAACGGATTTTTGAAGATTTTATGCAAATTGAGTCCCCTCTGCAAAAGCAGGTGAAGGGAACCGGGTTAGGATTGCCGTTATCGCGCAAGCTAGCGGAGCTAATCGGCGGCAGGATTTCGGTGAAAAGTCAGTTGGGTGAAGGCTCTACCTTTACAGCATTGATTCCCATCGTCTACCCACATGCCACCGAATTGACCACCGTACTGCAACCAATCGCATCAGTTGAGCCAACTCGGCTGCCGATTCTGGTGGTTGAAGATCATCCAGAAACTCTATTTATTTACGAAAAGCATCTTCAGCAATCAATCTATCAATTAATTGCTACCCGCACCTTAGCTCAGGCAAGGCTTGCCTTACAACAATTTCGACCAGCGGCGATTATGCTAGATATTCTGCTGGAGGGGCAAAACGGCTGGACGTTCTTGCGAGAAATCAAAGGGGATGAAATTACCCGTACTATCCCTGTACTTGTTATTACCATCATTGATAACGAGAAGCAAGCACTGGCGCTAGGAGCAGACGGTTTTCTAATTAAGCCGGTAGACAGATTGCCGTTGTTGAACAAACTGAATACGCTAATTACTGAGAACAAGCCTCAAAAAATCTTGTTAATTGATGATGACCCCGCCTATCGGTATTTGGTGAAACAGTTGTTAATAAATACACCATTGAGGATTTTAGAAGCCGCAAATGGAAAAGAAGGATTAAATGTGGCACAACAAGAGCAGCCAAACGCCATTGTGCTGGACTTGGAGATGCCAGAGATCGGCGGGTTTGATGTACTCAAGCAACTTAAAAACAATTCCGTCACTCAGTCGATTCCTGTGATTATTCACTCATCTGCTCAACTGGATGCAGAAGCGCAGAGCCGATTAGCGGCGCAAAGCATAGCCATTGTTTCCAAAGAAATAGGCTCTCAAACCACGGCGATGTCTGGCGACAAGCCGCTAGGCGTCTACGCTCAACTTCAAGATGCGCTCGTCAAAGCCGGACTTGTTCTAGAGGTTTCAGGGAAAAATCATGTCTGAGCCACGAGTTACGATCCTGCATGTTGATGATAACGAAGCCAATCGTTACGTTGTTACCCGGATTTTGCAAAATGCAGGCTTTAGTGTCGTGGAAGCGGTAACTGGAACGACAGGCTTAGAAGCTGTTGTTAACTTTCAGCCTGACTTAGTAATTTTAGATGTCCAATTACCAGATATCAGCGGTTTTGAAATCTGTCGCCAAATTAAGGCAAACCCAGAAACGGCTTTTATCCCTGTGCTACACCTTTCTGCAAGTTTTGTCCAAAGCCAAGATAAAGCAGAAGGCTTAGATAGCGGTGCTGATGCTTATCTAGTGCAACCCGTTGAACCAATTGAACTGCTTGCCACCTTGCGATCGCTGCTGCGAATTCGCCGGGCGGAGGAAGCTGCTTTGTCCTCAGCGCGGGAGTGGCAAACCACCTTTGACTCCATGAACGACGGCGTTTCTCTGGTAGATCGGGAAGGTAGAATTATGCGCTGTAATCGAGCGATGATGCAGCTTTTTTCCAAGCCCTCCCACGAAATCTTAGGTTATGCCCACCACGAGTTGATGGGCGCAAAATTGGGAATCGGCGATGGCACTTGTTTTCGCCGTGCCAAAGAAACTCACCAACGGCAAATTCTCGAATTTCAGTCCCAAGAACGCTGGTTTGCCAAAACCATCGATCCGGTACTTGATGGGGATGGGACTCTCACAGGTGCGGTTTTCATCTTGTCTGATATTACCGAACGCAAACGAGCAGAAGCATTGCTGCAAGAGCAAAACGATCGCCTCAATCAACTGATGATTTCTTTGCAGCAACAGACTGAACAAGCACAGCAAGCCAACCGCATCAAAGATGAGTTTTTGGCAGTGCTGTCTCATGAATTGCGATCGCCCTTGAATCCAATTCTGGGTTGGGCAAGAATTCTGCAAAAGAATCACCAGGATGCAGCCAAAACTCAGTACGCCCTGGAAACGATCGAGCGCAACGCGAAACTGCAAGCACAACTAATCGAAGATTTGCTCGATGTGTCGCGGATTCTCCAAGGTAAGTTGGCTTTAAACACAGTTCCAGTCGGTCTTACTTTTACTATCAAAGCTGCCCTTGAAACTGTGCGCCTTGCTGCTGAAGCTAAATCTATTCAGATTCAAACAATATTTGAACCGAACGTTGGACAAGTGTTGGGTGATTCTGGTCGTTTGCAACAAGTTGTTTGGAATCTACTTTCTAACGCGATTAAATTTACCTCACAGGGTGGTCGAGTCGAGGTGCGGTTAGAAACGATCGAGGATGAAGTAGATACTCGTGTTGCGGAATACACTCAAATCACTGTCAGCGACAATGGTCGGGGCATCTCTGGTGACTTTTTACCCTACGTCTTTGACTACTTTCGCCAAGCCGATGGGACAACAACGCGAAAATTTGGCGGGTTGGGGTTAGGGTTAGCGATCGTGCGTCATTTGGTTGAATTGCACGGCGGAACCGTTCAAGCAGCCAGTCCTGGAGAAGGTCAAGGAGCAGTATTTACAGTCAAACTGCCACTCATCACTGCTGCAAAATTAAATCAAGTTAATGCTGCCGATCGCGAGCGCTCAGACTTCAATCTCAATGGATTGCAAGCGCTGCTTGTAGACGATGACAAAGATTCGCGGGAGTTCATTGCCTTCGTGCTAGAACAGTACGGGGCACAAGTGACTGAAGCGGACTCAGCACATGATGCTCTGAATAATTTGGGACGAGCAAAATTTGATTTGTTAATCAGTGATATTGGTATGCCCGATATGGATGGCTATACACTAATTCGTCAAATTAGAAAGCAGCCGCCCGAACAGGGCGGAGAAATTCCAGCGATCGCTCTGACTGCTTATGCGGGAGAAATCGATCGACAACAAGCACTAGCCGCCGGATTTCAACACCATATTTCTAAACCAATTGAGCTAGAAGTATTAATACAGGCTATTTTGACGATAGTAACGGTTTAGCAACCTGAATTTTGCCTTATCTATTGAAGCTAATCTCTGAAATCATCTTTAGCATTGTTTCTGCGATCGCGGCGTTTAATAAACCTATTTTAAGTAAACGCTCATTCGTAATAGGTTAACTTACTTCTGCTGTAATCCAACATCTATAGCAAAGTGCTGAGTTAAGAGTGCTGTTAGCGGAAAGCTAAGGTTTAGCCCGTGCTGAGTATAAAGCCAGTGAAATCAAGGCTTTTAGCAATCAACATTGTCCTAAGCTATGTGGCTACGGCTATAAAAGAGAATAAGCTAAAACACATTTAATTTGCATATTAAAATTTTCTCAATGTCTTGTGGGGTGGGCCGAAAAGCCATTGGTGTCAACTTAAGCCGAAAACTATATCGGATAGGCGTTTTGCAAATCCCTCCCGCCCTCATCCCCTAACCCCTTCTCCCTTGGGAGAAGGGGAATCGAATATCTAACTCCCTTCTCACGGATGGGAGAGGGGCTGGGGGTGAGGGCAAAACGTTGTCACCAAGCGGGTTTAGCGTTAACTTGACACCAATGGCAACATGAGTGCCCTGATTATGCAACTTTAATGCTGATTAGCTTACTACTTTAAATTATCCCGTGCAGCAGCACGAACAATACGATTGGGGTCTTGGGTTAGTTGTTGGCAAATATCGCGGTCAGTATTTGGATTTTGAGCGATCGCATATCTTTCTGGCCAAAACCAAGATTTATAGTATCTTGCCAGAAATGAACTCGGTATATGAGGATTCATCAGAATTAAAAAGCGAGAAAATGATGGTCTATCGGGAAATTTTAGACATCGATCCAAGAAAGGAATCGCCGCTTCTGGTTCTTGGGTCATTAAACTTTTAACAGCAGCTAAATTGAGTCGATTAAAGTAAAATCCCCCATCGACTGCGGGTTGAGTAGCTAACTTAATTAGTAAATCTTTCGGCGCACCAGGGTTTTGAGCGACTGCTAAAGGTAATCTTCGATCTGGATGCTCTGTAAATCTAGTTAGAATGTCGGTTGGAGTTTTTGGATGTTTAGCTACAGCCAATCTGACAATTAACTTATCGTCAGCTAGTTTTGCCAGAATTGAACTATCAACGTTAGGATGTCGAACAACTTTAGTTTTGACAGCAGTATACTCACTATTTGCTAGTTCTCGTAAATCTAATAAAGATAAATTTGGATTTTCCAAGCTTGCTAATTGTTCTCTAAGCATCGAATCAAGTTTGGGATTCGCCAAAGCAGCTGCTCTAACTTCTGGATTGCGATCGTTAATTAACTTATCTAGAGAGTTTTGAGTTATATTGTGATGACTAGCTACCAAAACTCTCACTCCCTGGATTGGATGCTCCACTAATTTTGATAGGATTTGCGATGAAGTTCTTGGGTCGTTCGCTAGAATTACGCCATAGTATTCTAAATTAGAAAATCTAATAAATATTGGACTATAGTCTTTATATCTACCTCTGCCAAAATCCTTAAGCATATTTTCTCGGTAGGATCTTCTTCTTCTCGAACCCCTATTTTTTTGTATCAAGTCAAGTAAACATAAGTTAATTGTTGGGTTTTCTATGGGAATATATCTTATTTTAACCCACCAATTTCTATCTTCTAACATTGTAAATAGAGTATTAAAATCGGCAACTATGGGGTTAATTTGATTGGCTACAAAATTATTTGATAATTTAGTACTATTTACTGGTAGCGTTCCCGGAAGTAAATCGAAAACTATTGCTTCTCGCTGTTTTAAATAAGTAACACATTCAGAGATTAGTTGAGAAAGCCTGGGGTGGTTCTCAAGATTATCTAAAATCCTTCTATCTGTATCAGCAGAACAAACAATCTTTAATAAAGTACTTGTATATTCGTGTACTGACTTTTGATTTAAATAAGGTAAAGTGCTTTCATCAATTGCTCCTGTGTACCACAATCGCAGTTCAATTCCTTCTTCATCATTATTTAAAATAGGCAGTTGCGCTCTATCAATTTTGCTTTCCGCTAGATTGCGCCATCCAGTTCCCAATTCTCCAGCATAATTAATGTGTAGCTTTGCGGCTTCAGCAATAAAAGGAAGGCTATTTTTTGCAAGCTTATCAAGTAATTCTTTGGGCGTTTTCGGATGATTAGCAATAATATTGAGAATTTCTGGAAATTTTTCAAGCTGGGATGCTGCTTTTAGAAAATTTGTGGATATTTCGGGCAATTGCACCAATTTAAACATCAGCCTATGAGGAATAAAAAGAATGAGATTTGGTTTTTTATTTAAAGCCACCTTATCCCAGAAAGCTATGTCATCATTGGGACAATCAAGACGTAACTGAGCAAATTCTGCAATAATATCCTTACCAAATATAGATAACTCAAATAGTTTTTTTTTAGAAGTATTGTGATGACTAGCTATAACAATTTTAAGATTAGTCTCGCAAATGTCAGCAGCAAATTCTAGAAAAGAGGTTGGTGCATTTAATGCACAAACAAGCTTCAAGAGGAATTTTTTCCCAAAACCGTGAGGAAAGTTAAAATTTTGCAGAATCGATAAATCATAAGCCGGATTACTAAAGAATTCTTCAGGAAATAGATGCGCTAGTCCGATTAACCATTGTGTTGGTGTATTGGGATTACTTGCGATCGCTCTTTGCATTTCCACATCTTTGTTAGTTCTGGCTTGTATCGCAAGTTCTCCTAATAAACTACTATCGGCACGAGGATTTGCAGCAACTAATCTCGTTAGTTCATCATTAATTACAGCTAATTCTCGTAATCTTTGTGGTGAAGTGTTATGACTTTTTGCTTCTTGCCTAAGCGAATCGAGTGACATTAACTTAACAATCCTCTCTTACTATTCTTACTATTTCAGCAATATCATTTTTAATTTACTCGGATATTTCAGTAAGTGCTAGGTTGATTTAGTAAAAGATTCAAAGCCTCTCTCCTAAAAAAGAGAGAGGTCAAAATTGTACTTCACGCTTGTCGAGAACCGCTATAAAAACACTCAATTAACATTAGCCTCAGAAATAACCGTCACACAGGCATTTACTAAGGGTAACAACGGCCCGATTTGCTCTTGTCCATTCACGGCTAAATCGCTGTGACACAAATAAACTCTTTCGGATACACGAGAGAGCAAATCTGTCAAAATTCTTTGTAATCGTTGTTCTTCTGCCAATTTTTCATCTTCTGCTGTCCAAGGTTCGCCTAATCTATCTCGCAGGAAAAACGGCGCACCGAATAAAGTCGCCGCACCACCTTTCGCCCATAGAGGTGAACCAGCATCCAGCCAAAAATGCCACTGGTGCGATCGCCTACTAGATCGATATTGAAATATAGTTGCTAAGGTGACAGCCTTTCTCGCTCCACCAATGGGGCGCACAGGGTAAGCGTTGGCGGTAATTGTACCACGTCGCAGTAGTTGAATGAATTCAATAATAGTTGTATGAGGCGTTGTTTCCACTGGGGTAATTTGTCGTAACCTGGTGTCAATTTCCCAGTAGTGTTGGGCAGTTTCTAATAATTCCCGCAATGCTGCTAGTTGTTCGTAAGGGAGATTGCTCCCATTCCATAAAAAGCGCTGAATTGCTCTGTCTAAAAGGGAAATGGGACTGGGAATTAACCGCAATTCTTGTTGCGATCGCTGCTGTTCTAACCACTCTAATATCTCACTATAGGCTGTAGTAGCTGCATAGCCAATTCGATCCCAGCGCTCAAAGGCTGACACTGGTAGCAAGTTGGGGCGATCGGGATGGGGTACAAAGCAGTAATCTGCAATCAAACCAGCACGTACCGGATCGATATCAGTGCTGAGTGCTGAGGGAGGAGTGCTGAGGGAGGAGTTAGGAGTTAGGAGTGAGGAGTTTTCTGGTGGTTGTTTCCTGCTCAACACAACCAGCATTTCTGCGACGGCATCCCGATCTACCAGGCGGCCCAAGCCGGGATAAACTAGTGCCAGCATGGTGAGTAAGGCGCGAATCACGGGCGAACTAATTAGGGGACGTTGGTCATTGAGCGATTCTACTGGGATATTTTGCTTGACGAGGATTTCTACTAGAGTATAACGAGCGATCGCATCTAAACCTGGTGCAATAATTGCCACTTCTTCCGGTTGCACTTGCTGCGATTGAATGGCATCAGCAATTATCTCTGCTGTTTGCCGCAATAATTGGGCGCGGGAGGTGGTTTGAATTGAATGCACTGTTTTTGGTAAACTCAACATTACCATTGGGGAAGTGACTAATTCCACCATCTGTTTAGTCAGTTGCTCGCTCAGGGACTCTGGAGGCGGCCCGTTCAATATTTCTACCCGACAACGCTCTGCTAACCCTTCTAGGTAGTTGGGATCTGCTCCCAATCCCAATCGCACCGCACCATCAGGATTGTAGCTAAACGCGCCAACTGCACCTCGATCTAATAGCAACTCAAACAAAAGACGCGCTACGCTAGGATAGTCATCGACATCATCCGCCAGTACTGCCTGATAGCGTTTAGTTAGGTGCTGCTGGTAATGGCGATCGCTTAATAAGTGCTGACTATAAAGTTCCGTAATAATTCCATAAGTCAGTAAACCCCTCTCTAAACACCAATTACGCCAATCTAGCAGCAAAGATGCTAAAAATTCCGGCTCTAAAGTTGTGGTATTTTCCCCTAGACCCTTGGCTAAAATCTGGGCAATATCTTCGCAAGGTATACCACTGTAAGCTGCTAATTGTAATAAGTCCAAGATGCGACGCACCAAGCGAGATTCATTCACTCCCGCCATACGTAGAATTTCTTCGTCTAATTGCGGACGCCAAAGTTTGGTTGCTAACTCTTGTTCGGTTTCTGGTCGCAATCTTACCGGAAACTGTGCTTTCAGGTTCAACGAGTTAATCAGTAACGGCCAAAATAAAATGACTTCATCCTGAAAAAAACCTAGTGGCGTCTTGGCACGAACCGGATATTTACCTAATGTAGAAGTAACAATTATATCTCCTAATTCTCGGCGATTATCATCATTGGCAGCTAAGACTAAAACTCCCGGCTCTGTTTGTTTAAGATATAAAAATTCAGGTACATCACCAGTTTTTTTACGCCCTGTTTTTTTTGTATAAAATGATTCAGTATATTGTTTTTCTGATTTTACCCAATTACAAAATTGCTCTACTAAGCGAGCCGTCTTACCACTACGGCTAGTGCCAACAATCCAAACCGAATGAGAAACCACAAACTTTCTCCTTGTAGATTTGTTAGTATACCTCGTGCGTTAACTTAAGGTTAATAGTCATCAAACAATGCTGAATGATTGTCTGCAATGAAAAACTCTGTTTTTAGTCAAAAAATCTATTCTTTCTTGCTTGCTGCTTATCGATGGTACTTACAGACTCCTGAACGTTCTTTACATGAAGCCTACGATGCAGCATTAAAGATTCAGGAAATAGAAGATAAGCATTTCAATGGTAATAAAATAGACATTGACTCAGCCATGTACAGTAACAGTGTGATGGATTATTTTGAGTCAGACCTCAACAAGCTATTAAAAATTGCCAGGATGCGGCTGACGGAATTTAGAGGAAGCCGCTGGTTTTTAAATGAAGAGAATCAAAAAGCTGCCGAGAAAGCAGGTATAGAGTATCTCAATCCTTCTTTAGTTTTGGAAAAGCTCAACTTTATCGATCGAGTTATATCTAAATACACAACAAGTTCCGATAAAACAACTTCCCAAGCTTTAGTAGTACAACCTCCAAATCTACCAGTTAACTCTGTAATATCTGACGACAAATCGCTGCTCGTAAACACTCCAACATTACCACCCAAAATACCAAATCCAAACTTAAATAATAAGCCAAAAGTCAAGAGTAAAACCGATACAATGGGTGTTTTACCTCGCTCTATTTTAAGTACTATTAGTCGTCTGCAAGTTGAATTAGACCCAAATTCGGAACAAGAAGTAATTCAGAGTTTTCGTCAAACTCAAAAAAGAACAATAATATCTATCAGGTTTATTTTACTATTAATTATTGTACCACTTCTAACACACCAAATAGCAAAAGCTTTTGTAGTCGGGCCAATTATTGAGCGGTTTAGAAGCAATCAGGAAATGCAGATATTTCTCAATTCTGAAATGGAAGAGGAAGCCCTTTTAGAATTAGAAAGATTTGAAGAAAAACTCAAGTTTGAAAATCTTATTATCAAAGCACCTCCACTGTTACCTGAGCAGATGGAGACTGAAATGAAAAATAAGGCAAAAGAGCTTGCTGAAGAATTTCGTCACGAAAGCTCTGGTGCTATCAAAAATGTTTTTGCAGATATGTTTTCTGTGGTTGCTTTTATCTGGCTTTTGTTAGTCAGTAAGTCTTCTATTGCTGTACTCAAAGATTTCTTTGATAATATTGTCTATGGACTTAGCGATAGTGCGAAGGCATTTATCATTATTTTGTTTACTGATATCTTTGTCGGATTCCACTCTCCTCATGGCTGGGAAGTACTGCTAGAAGGTGTATCACGCCATTGGGGATTACCGGCAAATAGAGATTTTATCTTCTTATTTATCGCTACATTTCCGGTGATTTTAGATACCATTTTTAAGTATTGGATCTTCCGATATTTGAACCGGATATCGCCGTCTGCTGTTGCGACTTACCGTAATATGAATGAATAGAGATTGGGTGGAAAAAATTTTAGTAAAACAATTAACTTACGGGAGCATCCCATTTTGGAATATGTAGTGCGAACGAGACGCTCGCATATATAGATGGCAATCATGCCGGAGTTAGGATTAGGGACTTGCAACTAAAAAAATATCCCATCGCTCTGGCGTTGCAGGGGAGGAAGAATCTAACGATCATCTTCGCTCCCAAAATTGAATAATTTAATTTCTGGAAATCCCTTAAGGAGACGAAAATCTGAGAGGAGATGACCTGACTTTTCACGGTAAGCCCTCAAACCTCGAAAAAGCGTGGCTTTTTACGCAGGCTAATTTTCAATAGCTTTAAGTTAATGAGAAAAGCTAACAGAAAAATCAGGGCTTAGGAAATCTTTAAAATGAACTTTTCCATATGCCGTGAAAAGTCAGATATCTTCTTCTTTTGACGAAGGTATTGCGCTAAATAAACTAGTCCTTATTAAAGTTTAAGTAAATTTGCTGAAAAAATATTGACGTTGCGAGTATAAATAAATATATTACTGTAGAGAGTCTCGAATGTTAAATATTTATCGGAGAAATAAGATCGTGACAATCGTAAATGTACTAAAAAAGTTATCAATAGCTTCTCCTTTCATCCTGACAACAGCTTTAGTTTCTGCACCATCTGTATACGCATCTGAAGCGATACAGAGTTTGGCAGGTGGATCTAACTTCCCAGCTTTTAATGGTACAAATCAAACAATCGGTTGGTCATTTACTGCTAATGACAACCTCTCAGTTACTGCATTAGGTTTTTACGATCAAACTCCTGCGAATCCTCTATCACAATCCCACTTAGTTGGGTTGTGGACATCGGACGGGAATTTACTAGCTTCAACAACTGTCCAAACCACCAGTCCACTAACTGGAAGCTTTCGTTACCAGGATATTACATCAGTCAATCTTCTTGCTGGAATGTCATACGTTATTGGTGCAGCAATAACTAGTCCATTTAGTGATATTTATAGTGTTCCTGCATCTGTAAATACGGCTCCAGAAATTACTCTTACCGGTAGCGCCAGAAATGGTTCATCCCAAGGGTTTAGTTTTCCTTCAACTCTAACATCCGGTAACGGGAGGATTGGCCCAAATTTCAAATTTGACGTAGTTACCCAAGCTGTTCCCGAACCGACTTCTCTCATCGGTATCTTAGGCTTAGGTGCTTTTGGCATCACCTCTCTTCGCAAACGTAAGCAACTAGTACCGCAAGGCGGAATTCAAAATTCAAAATTCAAAATTCAAAATTAATACAGCGCAAGCATTTCATTGGTTTTGAATGGGTGGTTTATTTACTTACGCCGTACTGTACTAGTTACAGAATAAACGAACGGACAGTAAATAGGATTTTATGTGCTTCTTTACCTCTCCCTTGCGCGTGCGCTGGGGGAGGCGCTTCGCGCTTTTGGGTGTAAGTAGTTTGATGGAGTCTGGGCTTACTACCAAATTGAGACAATTTAGTTCAAATGTACTCACGCTTGAAAAAAGTGATGGGTTTTTTTAGTCTTTTTTTATAAAGTATATAAAAACATATTAGGTCTACTGTATTTTTAGCTTTTGATTTTTGAATTTGAGTAAAGTGGGATAATCTCAAAAATTTTAAATTTTGATGAAAAAGACACTTGCTGGGTTAGGAAAGCTAAACAAATTTATCGCCATCAGCCTACCGCTGCTTCTGTCGATTTTCTTAGTGCGTATGGAATCTTTGGCGTATCGGGAACTCAGTCCGCCAGAATGTCGCGTGAAAAAGTGGGATATACCAGTATCCTTTACACAAAAGCAAAAAGCACCATTAATCGAGAGACAACCAATTACTTGTTGTCAAAGTGATACCTCTTGTCTGGATGAAGTCATTTATGGCAAAATACCAGAGAAAAAGGCACTGATCGGTGCGATCGCTCGCAGTCTCCAATATCTGCAAACAGCTAATGCTGCGGCTGCTTATCAAAAGTATCCGGTGGCTGGGATTACGCGCTCGCGCGTCATCAAAAGCTTGCAAAGATTCCGCGAACTCCTATTAAAAACCAATTCTGCAACAGAATTACATCAAGCCATTGAGCGGGAATTTGTTCTTTACCAGTCAGTCGGTAAAGATAACCAAGGTTCCGTTTTATTCACCGCCTATTATGAGCCACTTTATGCAGCTAGTCGCGTCCCCACAGCAGAATATCGCTATCCTGTTTACCGCTTACCTCCTGATTTCAACTCTTGGACTAAGCCTCATCCGACACGTGAAGAATTGGAAGGAGCAGATGGTTTACAAGCTGCAAAAGGGAAATTGCGAGGACTAGAGTTGTTTTGGTTTCGCTCTCGCCTTGAGCCATATCTAGCTCAAATTGAAGGTTCGGCGAGGCTTCAACTTCCCGATGGCAGTCAGACAACAATCGGCTATGCTGGTCATACCGCTTATAATTACAAAAGTATTGGGCGAGAATTAGTGAATGATGGCAAATTACCGCTAGAAGGTATAACTCTGCCAATTATTCTCGATTATTTCCAAAAACATCCCCAAGAATTAAATATTTATATTCCGCGCGATCGCAGCTTTGTTTTTTTTCAAGAAAATCACGGTGAGCCAGCCCAAGGTTCGATCGACGTACCATTAACAGCAGAGCGTTCTATTGCTACAGATAAATCTCTTATGCCTCCTGGTGCTTTAGCGTTGATTCGCGCTTCTATTCCCTTCGTTAATCCTACCGGAAAAATGCAGGAGCGCATTATTAGCCGCTATGTTCTTGACCAAGATACCGGCGGTGCGATTAAAGGTGCAGGTAGAGTGGATTATTTTTTAGGTACTGGGAAAATCGCAGGCGATCGCGCTGGTGTTACAGTCAGCAATGGACAATTATTTTATCTCTTACTCAAATCCAAAAATTAAACAACTGCCATTTTAATACTAAAATTCCCGACTTTTTAGAGAAGTCAGGAATCTTAGCCTTTTGGTAAAAAAGAAGCACCCATTCCAAATCAATGGAACGCTTGCGATATAGTAATTACGAATTACGAATTACGCTACTAGGCTTCCAAATCCATGTCACCATCATCATCGTCATGATCGTAAGGGATATCGTCAAGGTCTATCATTTCGGAAATTTCTTCTACTTCAGTTAGATACTCAGATTCTTGATGTTCGCGTTCGATTAAACGACCAGTTGACTTCAGCCATTCCAAGAGAATAAATTCATTACTTGTACGAATTACAGGCGCTCGCTGGTTACGAGGTTCTTCACGCAAAGGACTTATAGGCATAAAAAAAACTCACTTTGAATTACAGGTTAGCGTACAAAAAGGTCAAAATTGTAAATTAAGGTTAAAAGTCTTGTCTGACAAGTCTTCTCTCAACAGACAAAATATGACCTATTGAAGTTTTGTCTCAAGTCCATTTAGCTACTTACTATTAAAATGTCCCGGTGTCAGTTTTAATAATAAATATTTCAGTGGATGCAATATATAATATTACAAAGCATTTGGTAGCTTGACGAGAGTTTCATACATATCAGAGGGTAATGCAGACAGTCTATTCGCTACAGCGACTGCATCAGCTAAGTTACTAAATTGACACCGGACTATTTCTTGTCCATTTCCCGAAGGGAATCGTTTCCTAGCTTTATTAGATACAGCACAAATAATCGCTAAAGCTTTGGCGAACCCGTCTTTTGTCAATATTCTTTCTTGAGCGAACCCTTCAACAGGGATAAGACAAACCTCAAACCGATAGCCAGGTCTGGGAGAAACAGCTATGTCGATATATGGTTTATCTTCTTTTCTGATTCGGCGTAAATATTTGGCTGTTGAATTAGGATCGTGCAAATTAGTCCCAAGGGCGTAAGTAAAAAAGCAATCTTCTGTGAGGGACTCAGGACGAGTAATTATATCCGTGGGCATAAGTTCCAGTAGTATCCGTATGTTGTCTGCGTGTGTGACACACTATACTTGTCCGTTCTTCTTAGCACATTTTTTACAGTTCGATGTATTAGTGTCAAGCGAGACATTGCAATACATTTCGACTAACTAAAATTTTAATTTTTGAAATACTTATGACATCAACACCTTCAGAATCAAAGGATGTAGAGATTTAGATTCGGAGAGGGGTCTATATAGTCAGTTACATGACCGAAAATATTTCTCAACAAATAAAATCATAACATAGTTGACGCCAAACTCGGCGATCGCATCACCTGACAGCATTGGCGAATGCCTAAAAGCGATCGCAAACTATCTGAATATTTAGTTATTGAGATCAAATCATCGCCTTAATAAATCCCCAAGATTATAAATATAATCCTGGGGTATAACTTTCATATCTTTGTCAAGATATGTAAAAATCTAAAGGATACAAGGGAGGATAATACCAAAAACAGTATTCACCCAATTATGGTTTGACGTAAGTATTCACAACATTTTGAGACAGAGTTTTAATGGCAGTGGGAAGAGGAGCATATCCCCGATTTTTAGCGATAGTGTCCCCGGCTGTTCCGAAAGCCCAACCGATCAATCCTTTAATACCAGCTGCTACTTTAGCATCTGCATATTTATCATAAAATAGCACGTAAGTTGCGGTAACAATGGGATAAGCATTTGCAGCTGTTGGATCGGTAACTACGAGTTTAATCCGTTGAGCATTTGCATCTTGGTCACTCGCACCGACAAAAGCATTTGAAATTGTAGTTGGTGAAATGGCATTGTAAGTACCTGCCTTGTTCTGCAAGACAGCAGCTTTCAGATTCTTAGCTAACTGCGTAGCACTATCCACATAACCAATTGCACCAGGAGTGGTAGCGATCGTGGTGGCTACACCTCCACCTCCTGTAGCACCTTTGGAACCAACTGGCCAAATAACTGTATCGGCTGGTATTGTTGAGGGTACAGAGCCAACAGTACTTTTTTTACCAACTCCTCTGTTCCATGCAGTAAATGCCGCTTTGAGATGACTGCTTAAAGCAAAAGTAGTACCGCTGTCGTCACTACGATATACTAAAACGATGGGCTTATTTGCTATTGTTACGCCACCGTTATCTGCTTTGATTTTGGCATCATTCCAATTTATGATGTTGCCTTGAAGAATACCAAGGTAAGTAGCTCGTGAAAGCTTAATTCCACCTGCTGGCACGTTTAGACCAGTGGGGTTATAAGCTAAGGCGATTCCAACGGTGATTGCAGGTACTTGGACGTATGCATTTGCGGGCGTGCCAGCGTTATTGGGACTGCCACTAACTTTTTCTGTTCCTAATACAGGGTCGTCACTAGCTGCAAAAGAGACAGGGCGATTGATAGTAGGACTACCAGCGGGTACGGTTTGAGTGAAAAAAGCTGTTAAGCCCTTACCACTACCAACCGAAGCATATCTGAATGTGACAGCTGCATTTACTGGACCGGGAGGATTGAGGCTTGAAGGATTTCCAACACCGTAAGTGTTAAACCATGAGCCTTTCGGATCAAAAGGAGAGGTAGTTCCTGTACCTATAAATAAAGTAGTTATACTGCTTGCACCTGCACCATTTATGGAAGTTACTCCAGTTGGCGCAGGAGTGGTAGAGGTCTGAGCTAGAGATTGATGAGTAGCAGATTGACCTACTACTAAACCAGTTGCTATGGCAAGTACAGAAATTGAACTTGCTAAATAGGTCAATTGACGATTAGGATAAAAAGTCATGTCAAGCTCCTTCAAATTAATTTCCAGTTCAACGCCTATCAGATCAAAATCAAGTGTCAAGTTGACGATTGTAAATAACCTTTTATATGCATAAATAATTAGCATCAACAAGGCTATTAACAAATTAGAAATTGACACCAAATCATGAAAAATATAGAGCAAAATTAAAGCAACTTTTTCAAGGATTAGAGGGCATTAAGCTACTGCCAATCCACCTTAAAACATGATTTTTTGCTAGTTAAAAACTCCATATTCATAAAGTAAGTTTGTATTAATCTTCAGTGGTTTTAATACAAGAAAGTAATTATTAGTACTAGCAATCATGCTTCAATTACCATTTTCACTCTCTTATTTACTTTTAAAAACCATGTTTAATTTTACCCACTTACTTATTTAGGATGGCAATTTCATTTGAATTATGGAAATCACTTTTTTCGATGTAAATGTACAGCAGTTTATGACAAACTACCGCTAAGTGCGAAGTAAAGAAATTTAGAATTCCACGATTCTTGTATAACTGCTACAGGTAATAGCTGTTAAATTTTGCCAACGGAATCAACAGTATAGTGTGAAGGTAAAGCTTAAGTCATGATTACATTATGAAATGATTAAAAAGCTTAAATATATTTTGGGAATTTAAAGGTGTTTTAAAAGTGATTTTTATAGCATTTTTAATTACTTTATTCAGAGGAAAATAAAACTTTTCACTTATGTGTAATATGTGGTTTTGCTTATTAAGATTTTTTAGAGGTTTTAATCAGTATTTAATAGAGCTTACTAATTGCTTGACAAAAAAAACACTGTATGATTTTTTTGATTCGAGTTTTGTGACTAGATTCTGTCAAAATCGTGGATTTTTCACTGTTTTTTGTGTTTTTCACGACATCAAAAACATAAATAATGATCTATGCTACCGAACGAAATCATTAATTGTGCCATTCACATTATTGACTCAGTGCTAGTACGGTTTTTGTGATGTAGGTAAAACAGTCTTTCTGAGTCCTTTTCAAAAAGAACTATACCAACATTTAAGGCATTTTCTCGTTAATGCCTAACCTGATAAATTATACCAATTTTAGATAAAAATGCGCTCAATACGTAGATTGAGTCATAGCAATATCTCGTAGATTACGGGGTAAAACTCAACATATATCAAGATGTTGGGGCTTTGGGTTTCGTCCTTTAAACGCAGAAAAGCTGGGAAACCCTTCGACAGCACTGGCTTCCTAACCTACTTTGTAGCAATCATTTTTCAAATTGGTATTAGTCATGAGTAGCAGCGATGCCGAAGGCGGGCTACGCCTACGCAAAATCCGTTACAACTAGCTACGATTCCGTCTCCACGAAACTTTTTTGAGGTATTCAATGAACAAGATTAATCTGTACAAACAACGCCAGGCTAAAAATCAGGTATTGATTTTTACTTCTTTGACTGTTTTGGCTTCTTCATTAGTACTACCGTTCCAACAAGCCTTTGCTGCAACATTGACGACTGTTGTAAATTTCAACGGCACCAACGGAGCTACACCAAGAGCTGGTGTACTTAAAGGCAACGGTACTGATAACAATCTTTATGGAACTACTTCTGCTGGTGGCACTTCTGGCAAAGGAACTGCATTCAAGTTAACTCCTACTGCTTACACTACTCTAACCACACTAATCAACTTCACCGGAACCTCTGGAAGCAACAAAGGGACTAATCCAGTTGCGAGATTATTCCAAGCAGCCGATGGCAATTTATATGGGGCAACCTTTACAGGTGGTACAAGTGACCTCGGCAGTGTGTTTAAGTTGGCGAAAACAGCTTTTACAACCCTGACAACTCTTACAAATTTCACAGGCGCTAATGGAGCTAACCCAGCAGGCCGACTGATTACAGGTACTGATGGCAATTTGTGGGGGACAAGCTCTACAGGTGGGGCTAATAATAAAGGAAGTATATTCAAGGTTTCGCCCACTACCGGGGCACTCACCACCATCAGAAGCTTCAGCGGTACTGATGGAGCAACTCCATTAGCAAGATTACAACTGGCTACCGATGGAAACTACTATGGCAGCGCCTCTGCCGGTGGAGCAAGTGCTAAAGGAGTTGTATTCAAGTTAACTCCCGCAGGAATACTTACTTCATATAGCTTTAATGGCGCCAATGGAGCAAATCCGCAGTCTGGATTAATTGAAGTTAGTGGATTCCTCTATGGCACCGCTAAACTGGGTGGAGCCAACAATAAAGGAGCTGTATTCAAGGTTCCCATCGGTGGCGGTACACCCGTTTTAGTTGCCAGTTTTAATGGTACCAATGGGGCCAACCCAACGGCTGCACTCATCAAAGCAAGCAATGGTAACTTCTATGGCACAGCTTCTGCTGGTGGGGCAAGTGACAAAGGAGTTATCTATCAGCTGACTGGAGCAACCATCACTGGTTTAATTAGTTTCAATGGCACTAATGGGGCAACGCCAGAGTCCACGCTAATTCAACTCTCGAATGGTGCCTTTTACGGTACTGCCTCTTTTGGCGGTAGTTCTAATCTAGGAACTGTGTTTAAGTTTGTAATTTAGTCTGAAATCTAATCAGTGTGTAGAAAAATGGTAAAACGTAAATTTGAACATCTACCATTTTTCTACAATCGATCTAAACTTTTCAAGACAGGTTATTTGAATTTCAGTGACTCAATACTGTTTCATATCATGTTCGCTCTAAAGAACCCTAAAGAGCCAAAGCTACGCTTGGTCTCCTCTAAGAGCAAGCCTATGGTCTACATACAAGTCAATACGGTTCGGTTAAAGGCGAAAGGGAAAAGGTTTTCAATATATCCTTTACCCCTTACCCCTTAACCTTTTCCCAGACTACGAGGAAAGTAAAGAGTGCTTATCTAAACCACATTTACATACAAGTCTGAAATATTTATAGCAGTTCGCTCAGATACCTGTAAGGTAGAAAAAGTCAAGGCTTTGAAGTTGGTCGATCGAGGCTATCTGTATGAGAAGATTGAGACAATTCTCAAAGTCGAGAGGACTCTACCGATTCAATCTCGATATTTGCAATCCAGCTTCTTAAATCAGAGAATCAAAGAAATTTGTTTTTAGATAAATCTTAATATCATGTTAACTTAACTTTAGAATACTGATGTAGAATGTAGAACTTTACTACAGGTTTATAATTTAATTAATAATGAATGATGTTAAAGCATGTTGAATTAGATTAGTTGTAAAATTCGATACAAGGATTAGTTATAGTACACATAGGAAATTAGCAAATGTTTAGACAAAGTTCTCACGAGAGAAACTTTTTCAAAGCTTTAACTGGTAGTGCGGCGAAAGAATCTCACAAGTTAAGACGGGCATTTAAATCCTGTCTGACTATTCTGCTTGAATCTGTACCTTTTTTGATTGCTTGTGCTGTATTGGTTAGCGTTATCAGCCTCAAAAGTCCTATTCTGGTCTTTTGTTTACTTGTTGGTAGTTTAATTGCAGTCATCATCCAGCAAATTGGTCAGCAAGTAAATTTACCAAGGCGATCGCTAATATTATTACAAATTTTAGCAGCAGCGATCGTTCTGAGTTTATATTGGTTAGACTGGTTCGCAGCCCCTGCACAAGCTCAATTTTTTGGGAAAGCTGAAGACTTTTTCAAAAACAGCTTCCGTGGTTCAGCAACCACAGGTGGTGATAGCAACACAGCAATAAGTTTGATATTTAATGTTTTGCGGGCGATTTACTTACTCTATATTGCAATCTCCCTAGTTGGTGTGATTAACGCAGTGCGTAAAGATGAAGATTGGCAAAGCATCGCCAGAACTCCCCTATTAGTGGTTGTTGCTGTTACCGTTGCTGATGTACTTACAGGCTTTGTAATTGGCCCTAGCCCTAATAAATAATTTAGATATTTCAAATGTCTCAAGAGCGGGAACAAGAATTTCGTCCAGTCAATCAAGTTCTGGGAAGCCAACCTTCACTAGGGCCAATTCCTGCCGATCAAATTCTTCCTTGGACGGTAATTGCCTTAGCCTCCTATTTTATTATCAATGGAATTTTTGGGGGGATTTTCCAAGAAGAATTTCAAAAATGGTTGTGGACAGTACTAATGACTGGTTGGGGAATCGGAACTTGGTGGATTTTAACTGGTGGTAGGAGTTGGAGTTTTTTAAGTAAATTTATTGGCGTTCCCGCTTGGACAAGAGGCTTTGCTCGTTATCAAAGCTTATTGGAAGTTAACCATGAAGCAAAAAATCGGAAAACAAAGCGTCGGCATCGCCGGAAATGAAAGTAGATTAACGCCATTTGAAGACGCCTTGCACTTGGCAACAATGCTGCGCGTTGCAATGAATGGACGTGATATTGGCGCTTACCTGTTGACAAAAGGTACTCAAAAAGATCGGTTCTGCTTTGTTTTTGGTTTTGATTGTAAGGGAATTCATACTACCTTAAGACCTGAACAGATTGATACACTTTTTAATAACATTGAAGCCGGATTAAAAGACATTCCTAGTGGTGAAAGAATGACGCTACACTTGGGTTCTTTTAGTTCAGATAAAGAGCGCCAAAAAGAGTTAGCAACATTAATCAAAAATGCATCATCGCGAGACATCAAATATTTGTTGATGGCAGAGAGAGCCAGAATTAAAGAACTGACTATTTCTGGGATTCGGAAACCTAAATTTTTGCGGATTTATGTAACTTACACGATTGAATCTAACTCGCAACATGCAGATGATTGGATAGAAAAGCTTTTAGTCAAAGCTGAATCCTGGTGGTTGAAATTTAAAGGCGATCTTTTAGAAGTAGAAAACCAACGTATCGAAACCCTGATTACAAATGCTTACAATCAGGGCTTTCTCCGCTGGGAACAAATCTTATCTAACAAAATGGGATTGGATGTCAAACCTTTAACTGCTGATGAACTCTGGGGGGAAATCTGGAAAAGGTTTAATGATACGCAGCCAATAGCTATTCCCCAGTTAATGACTTTAGATGAAGAAGGATTACACGAACAAGTTAATTCAGATTTAGCTAGTACTAAATTACTTCTAGACAATATCCACGGCACAACTTTGCTGATGGAATCTAGCGTACCTTGTGCCGATCGCCGCTGGGTTAATGTTAATAATCGTTATATTGGCGCACTGTCATTTCTGGAAAAACCCGGTGGTTGGGTTAATAAATCATCTCAACTGCGGTATTTATGGGAACTTTTAGCCAGAGAAACAGTAGTAGATACAGAAATTTTTTGCGAGTTGACTGCTGCAAATCCAGCATTGGTAAAAACTACTCTGCAACGAGTGCTGAAGCAGTCAAACATGACAACCATCATGGCTCAAGAAAAAAGTAAAACTATTGATGTCAACGCTCAATTAAAGTTGAAGAAGTCGGTAGCAGCGCAAGAGCAGCTATTTGAAGGTGCAGTCCCGATTTATACGAGTGTCGCTATTTTAGTACATCGTCCAACCTTAGAAAAATTAGATGAGGCAACAAGATATATTGAAAACTGTTTTCAACGTCCAGCCAGAGTAATTAGGGAAACTGAATATGCCTGGAAAATTTGGCTGCAAACTCTACCAATAGTTTGGGAGGGTTTATTAGCAACACCCTTCAACCGTCGCCAGCTATATTTAACCAGTGAAGTTCCGGGATTAATGCCTCTAGTTTTAACCAAAAAAGGTGATAAACAAGGCTTTGAGTTGATTGCTGAAGAAGGCGGAACTCCCATACATTTAGATTTATTTAATCAGCACAAAAATTTAGCTTTGTTTGCGACAACTCGTGCGGGTAAATCGGTGTTGGTGTCAGGGATTTTAACTCAGGCTTTAGCGCATGGGATTCCGGTTGTGGCGTTAGATTTCCCAAAACCTGATGGGACATCTACTTTCACTGACTACACAGAGTTTATGGAGGGGAATGGAGCCTATTTTGATATTTCCAAACAATCGAATAACTTATTTGAACAGCCAGATTTACGATCGCTAGAAGCAGAACAACAGCGCGATCGCTTTAACGATTATACCGCCTTCCTCGAATCAGCGTTAATGACAATGGTTTTAGGATCGTCCACTGAAAGTCAAATTTTATCGCAAACCGTGCGATCGCTGCTCAACTTGGCTCTAGAAGCCTTCTTTAGAGATGAGGGCATCAAAGAGCGATATCGACAGGCGATGGAGGGAGGATTTGGCACTCTTGCTTGGCAGAAAACCCCCACTTTAAAAGATTTTCTCTTCTTTTGCTCGCCAGAACACTTGCAGCTAAGTTCTTTAACTGGCAGAGTTGAAGACGCTCTGAGTCAAATTCAGTTGCGCTTACGTTTTTGGCTTTCTAGCCGCGTGGGACAAGCCATTTCTGCACCATCCAGCTTTCCTACCGATGCACAACTTTTAGTTTTTGCTCTCAGAAACTTATCAGATAGTGAAGATGCAGCCGTACTCTCTTTGAGTGCTTATTCAGCCGCACTCCGACGCGCATTAAGTAGTCCAGCTTCCATATTCTTTATCGACGAAGCACCAATTTTGTTTGAGTTCGAGCAAATTTCTGACTTAGTTGGTAGAATTTGTGCGAACGGTGCTAAAGCTGGGATCAGAGTCATTTTATCAGGACAAGATCCTGACACCATTGCTAAATCTAAAGCTGCATCGAAAATATTGCAAAACCTGACAACACGGTTGATTGGACGCATTCAGCCAGTTGCAGTAGATAGTTTTGCAGACATCTTGAAATATCCCCGCCAAGTTATTTCTCGTAATGCCTCAGAAAGCTTTTTTCCCCGGAAAGAAGGCGTTTATAGCCAATGGTTATTAGATGATAACGGTATTTATACATTCTGCCGTTACTATCCAGGTTACGAACAATTGGCAGCAGTTGCTAATAACCCTTATGAACAAACTGCACGTAGCCAAATGATGCAACTTCACAGTGATAAATATGAAGCAATTTCTGCCTTTGCACGTCAGTTAGTGGCGACTCTGCGTAGTAGTTAATTGGGTTCTTAAGGCAGTTAACAGTGAATTAAATAAACCATGTTGGATTTTAGATTTCCCATAGCGTAGCATTAACAACTTCCGAGCGTGTTTTAGATTTACAGGGCATTGCAACGGGAGTTGAACCGAAAAACTAATTCTATTATCCAAAATCTAATATCCAAAATCTAAAATTAGCACGGTTCAAAAGCTAAATTTTCACCTCACTATATAATGTAGTTTACCTTTCTCAGGCACAGATATATGCGAAAAACTACCATTTTTACTTTTACCTTGCTATCCCTGGCAATATTACCAGCAGTAGCACAAGTTCAGACGGGTGGATTAGGTCAGGTTTGGAGTGACTTTCAATCATATTCCCAAGATATGCAAGATTACTTTCAATATAATTTGAAGTATACCTTAAACCCTTTAGAACAAGGCCAGGGTCAAATTGCTATTGAGAATGCCAAGGGAGATTTGAAGATACCTAACCCCGTTGCTGCGGGACAAAAAATTCGTGATGATTCAATTAACTACTCTTATAATTCAGATGCTAAATCAAGTCGCTTTGAGAATAATGCAGCAGTGCGGGGAAATTTAGTTAGTAATGAAATTAATCGTATAATTACCCGTGGAGTAGCGGTAGGTGTACTGGGAAAAAATGGACAAATACGGACAAAAACGAAGTTAGAAAATACTGAGAAATCTCTGGAAGATATTGAGGGATTTTCTCAGGAAATACAGGATAGTAATAATACATTTATCAATCAAATTAAATCTGGTATTAGTAGTGCAGGTAAAGCAGCCACTCCAGAAGCAAATGCTATTTCTGGATTGGCAGAATTGCTAGGTGTTAGTCAAGTGCAAATGATGAAAATTCAACAGGAACAAATAAAAATTGTCGCTGAAACATTTGGTCAGACATTACAAAATAATCAGGCTTTGCAATACTCTAACTTAAATTTAGCAAACATTTCTCAGCAGGCGGAAGAGGCAAATCGCGCTCGGAGAGTAGAAACATCTACAGAAGCAGCGCGACTTTTACGAGCGACTTCTCAACTAGATTTGTTTGGCAGACAAGTTAATAATTTGGATTTGAAGAGAAAAAAACTCTAATCTTTTAGACCATTTTTAAAATACTTTAAATTTTGATAAACCAATAGTAAATCTAAAAAACAGTTTAGGGGGGTGGGTTATTTTCCTAACACACCTGGCAAAATCTTAGAAAATAGCCCATCAATTCAAAATGCAAATTTCTATTAAACTAACTTTTGCCCAAGTAGGCATCGATCAGATTCTCGATACTGGTGCCGCAACTTCCCAAAGTATTGCCGAAGGTTGGGACAAACAATGGCTGGATTTATTACAAAATAACACCAGTAATAACTTATATGGAGCGCTGACAAATCTGGGTATTTTTTTTGCTGTAGGAACCTTGTTATTTTTTATGATACAATTCCTCAAAGACTTAATATCCTACGAATACACCCGTCCCATATCAGCTTTAATTTGGCCTTTTATTGTGGTAGTACTTTTAAGTAATTCAGGCAATGGAAGTATACTATCTAATCTGACGCTGGGAGTGCGGAATTTTTTAAACACCGTGAATCAGCAAGTAGTGGTATCAGCAGATGCAGATAAAATATATCAGCAAGCACTGAATATGAGTGTTGCTGAAGAAGTAGCTGGTTCTTTACTACGTCCTTGTCAATCACTAACTGGCGAACAACAAAGTCAATGTTTTGTGAAAGCTGCTGAAAAAGTTAACGTTCTCTGGCAGAAATATAGAGATATTTATGGAAATAAAAGCTGGATCAATAGACTACAAACAAAGGTAGATAATATCAGATATGGCACTGGCATTGTATCAGAAACCTCATTTAATTCTCTGTTAGGTTCTACAGTCCAAACGAGCATCAAAAACTTTTTAGTTTCCTTACAATATGCCTTTCAGAATTTGATAGAAGCTACCATGTTGTTAATAGCAGCTTTAGGGCCAATAGCAGTAGGTGGATCTTTGCTACCTGTAGCTGGTAAACCAATTTTTGCATGGCTGACTGGATTTCTATCTATTGGAATCGCCAAAATTTCATTCAATATTATTGCTGTGCTGACTGCCGCAGTGATTGTCAATGGCCCAGGTCAAAATGCTAATGTCGATCCAGATTTAATGTGGTTCATAATTTTTCTGGGGATTTTAGCACCAATTTTATCTTTAGTTGTGGCTGCTGCTGGTGGTTTTGCAGTCTTCAGCGCCATCAACAGTACGGCTTCTTTAGTAAAGGAGAGGATATAGGAAATATAAAATTTTTGCAAGTGTTGTAAATAGTAAGTATATGCAAAACATCATATATAATAGCTGAAGTTTTTTTGCAGGAGGAGGTGAAGAAATGGTGCGTTTACTAGAAAAAAGACAACGAACGGGAAGTGTTTTGACCTTTTTTGCGATCGCAACCTTCAGTTTACATATATTAGTTTTATTTTTATTCTTATTACAAGGGCTAAATATTCGCCAACTCAGCTTGAGAAAACCTCCTAACTTTGTGCAATTAATCAATGGTAAACCAGTAGATAATATTGATGATTTAGCAAGAGAACCAGAAGCAATTCGCCAATTTATCAGCAAAACGATGATCTCAATGTTTAGCTGGTCTGGAACCTTACCACCACAAAATATTGAAGAAGTCGCAAACCCCAAACCAGATTTAGGAATACTGATTAACACACCGCAAGGTGGTAGCCAAAAAATTACTACCAGTAGTTGGGTAGCTAGTTTTGCTTTATCAGAAGACTTTCGTAAAGGTTTTTTAAGCACAGTTGCAGAAATGACACCGCCAGAAGTTTTCTCGGAAAATCCCAACCAAGCGATGACATCACAACTAGTAATTAAAAGAGTTTATCCGCCAAAACAAATTGCACCAGGGAAGTGGCAAGTGGGTATGGTAGCCGACTTAGTTCAAAAAAATCGAGTTGGTGGTGCAAAACTTATAACTCCTTTTAATAAAGATTTCCTTGTACGTGCATCAGATTATTTCGCTAATCCCCAAGCCGACAATAGCACCGACTTGCAAAAAGCAATTTATAGTGTCCGCACTGATAGATTAGAAATTTATGAAATTCGTAACTTATGTTTGCTAGATGACTACAACCTAAACGCAGATAAATCAAAACAATGCGGAACTGGACAAACATCTGATAGTTTTGTCAGATAATCAATTTTTTATGTGAAGATAGTTCAATTTATGCGATCCATTATTAATGCAATTACTCAAACCAGAAAATAATAAAAAAAATAGCCCTTTACCCCTGTTGGCAGTAGGAACATTTGGTTTACATCTATTTACCTTGCTGTTACTAATATTTCACGGGTCTATGTTGCAACAGTTAGGTCGACAACTCACTCCTCAAAGTTTAGTGCAACTTGTTGATGGTCATGCTATAACGGTAGACCCCCAACCCAATTTAGAGCGGCAACCAGAGACGATTCGGCGCTTTGTGGGTGAAACTATGAGTTTAATGCTTACTTGGTCACAACAACAGCCACCAACACAAGTCTGGGAAATTACTTCCCAATTGGTAGCTGATGATTTTAAAGAAAAACTTAAGTCAGAAATTACTAATTTAAATCCAGATAGCCAATTTGAAAATGTTAATAGAGGAGCGGAGAATGTCTTAGTAATCCAAAAAGTTTCTCAACCGAGAGAAATAAGTAATGGAAAGTGGAAAGTAGAGATACTTGCTAATCAATTAATTTTTAACAGTTATGATAAATTAGGTAAATCAGTTTCCTTTAATAAACAAATTTTCGTAAGAGCAATAGATCGACCTGTAACTTCACTACCAAATGCAGCACTACCATCGCAGTTTGCAGCTTACCGCCTTGGAGAAGCCAGATTAGAAATTTATAATATATGTGAAATTAAAGATAATAATTGTTCTGGAAATCCAAACTAGGCTCTACCATGACCCGATACTCAATTCCTGCCGAAACGCCTCCTCAAAATGGATTTACTCTAACTACCGACGATCGCCAACCAGAAGTAGAATCTGTAGATTGGGAATCGCGGATGTCAAGGCTGGTTGGCTTTGAAGAATCTTCTAGTGACACCGAAGGATCGGAAGACTCTGCAACGCCGCCAGAGCCGCTATCTCAACCACAAGAAGTTCAAACTAAGCAAGCACTCTCATCTAATCCCTTTGCCAAGTTAGGCTTGGTAGGGGCTGCTACCTTAGCGATCGTTTTGGTAGGTGGTGTGTTTTTGTCTCAATTGATGAGTAGTAGCAATCAAAAGCCAAAAACTATTGTTTCTCCACCAGTGCAAGAGCAGCCTACTGATGAATCCATATCTCAACAGATGGAAGCCCAAGTAGATACTCTCAAAACGAAATTAGCCCTGACTGAACAAGCACAGATGGTGAGAGCTGCCCAACAACAGCTGAGAATTGCCAAATCAACGCCGACAGTAGCCTTACAACAACCCTCAGTTAGACAAAAAGTGATCCCAACACCCCCACCAACAGCTTATGTACCTCGGACAGTGACAGTTGAGCGCATCATTAGAGTACCTGCTTCTCAACCTTCGCTATCGCCCCAGCCACCAGTTGTGAACCCCACTCAACCAGTAGTTAATGTAACTCCACCAACTCCACCAAGCCCATTTGAAGAGTGGGCAAGGTTAGCAAAGTTGGGTAGCTATGGTCAAGTTAATGCTAGCAATCAACCTACTAGTAATATAGCTACTTTAGAACCTGCAACCAATGCGCCGCCGCAGCAAGAGGCAACAAATCCCAATCCCGACCCCAATCCCGAACAAACCCCACAACAGGACAATCCTGCGGTCAGTCAAGCCCAACCGCAGGGACAGAAATCTGTAGCAGTTGGGAGTAGTGCCAAAGCTGTGCTGGCGACAGCAATATTTGGAGAAACTAGTAATAAGTCAGGCGGTGGTGGTGATGCAGATGAAGCGAAAAACGTATTTGTAATCCGATTGAAAGAACCACTTAAATCTACCGATGGTACAGTCGCTCTACCTGCAAACACCGAATTCCTAACTGAAATTGGTTCGCTTTCCGAACAAGGTCTTTTGCAGATGAACGTAGTCAAGGTTATCTCGCAAAATAATGGCAACCCTGTAGAACGAAGCTTACCCAACAATGCAATTATTCTTCGCGGTACCCAAGGTAAACCTTTAATTGCCAATAAATATCCCGGTCAAAGTTCGTCTATAGCCTCGATGGATGCAGGACTATTTGTTTTGGGAGGTATTGCTAAAGCAGCAGAGTTAATAAATCGCCCTGATACCAGAGTTCTGCCTTTATATGGCGGTAACCTAAGCAACATCGACTCTAACGGCAATCCTATCGAGAACGACAACAACGGCAACAACGGCAATAATGGCAACAACGGCAACAACGGCTACGTTACTGGTTATACTACTATCACTGAGAACAGACGCAACCTTTTAGCTGGGGTTGCAGAAGGTGGTATGAACTCTGTAGTACCCCAAATTGCCCAACGTAATCAACAAGCGATCGCCCAAATGTCTCAACAAGGTGGTGTTTGGTTTTTGCCAGCAGGCACAAATATTGAAATATATGTTAATCAAGCAACTCAGTTTTAAGAGGTAAGATTTATAGCAATTTTAGATATTTGCAACCATGAAAAAGAATATTAAATTGTCAGGAAATAATCCAAAATGTTCTTATTTCCTACCTATAGCTTCCTTAATTTTCTCGGTTGCTATGTTCTTCTTGGTAGGTCGCGCCGTAGCTAATAACGCCGTTCTGCGTTCCATATTTTCCTGTCAAGCACAAGGTTTAGGGGGACTAGTACCTACGGTTGATGTCTGGTATCAACAAGGAACAAACTTAAGTTTTATTCCGGCTGGAGAAGTAATTAAAAAAGTTTGGTTAAATGACCCATCACAGGTAACTATGGATTTTGATGGGCCAGTATGTATGCAGTTTGGTCAAGAAGCTAATAGTAGTTCAGGAGATTGTAAAAACTCCTCAGCAAATGTAATTCAACTCAGACGAATTCAAAAACTGGACATTCCTGGACTTCCTCCCACTAGCAATACACTTTTAACAGTTGTTACCGAAGCGCAAGGTAAAAACAAGTTGTATACTTTTAAAGTGATATATAAAACAGATAATCCTGAATATCACACCTTAGCAATTTTTCCCGATCCTTCTGGTCAGGAAGGAGCTTGTTCGAGAGTTTTACAATAAAGTTCTAGTAAAATTACCCAATAGCCACAGAGTTTTCCCTCCAAGAAAAAGCGTTGATGCCTACGTATGTCTGCATTGTGGCCGATCAAAAGCCCTGCCATAATTCCCTGCTGATAAAAAAGGTTAGAGAAGATTTAAGTCTTTGGGCAGTTTTTTTTCTTTAGATAGCACGGCTAAGATAAAGCGTGGATTACTACTCTAGTGCAATCCATTGAAAAACGCTATAACTTAACAGATTTAACTGATTCAGGCATTTTTAGCCTATATCTTTATAAATCTTCAGACAAAAACTAACCACAAATTCCAAAATTGTGTAAATATAAAGAAAAGCTTAAGAGGTTACAGACTCATGGTGACAGCGAAAATGATGCAACAGCTTTGGGCTGTAATCGAGTCTACCCAGGTCAACACCCTACTCCAGTTTGACGATGCTGCTTTAGTACAATTGCTTCTCCAGCAGTTAAAAGCCAAGCAGGGACTTGATGCTCAGTCAGATAGTACTCTCAATACTTATATAAAATCTAAACTGCCCCTAATTCGTGATACGGCTGAAGGTCGATTATCTTTAGGGCAAGGCGGGAATCATTAGTCCGAAAAATCAAATTATTGCTCGCTGCCAAGCATACGCTCAGAGTTCAAACAGTGGAATATTATGAATAACTGGCTAGTAATTGCCCTAGTAGCTTATCTAATTGGAGCAGCGATTGAAGGGGTGAGTACAGCCAGTCAGCTATCTCATTCAATGCCAAAACTAGCTAAAAACACACAAGCTCATCCTTCAGAGTCTGACACTGGGTCTAGTTCAAATTGGCGAGTTGTGGCCGCCATCGCCTCAGTCAGTATTTGTGGAGCTTGTTTGTGGCCTTGCCGCCTTTTCCACCGTTTAATTAAAGGCAACGTTAGTTCGTAAGCCGAAAATGTCAATACAGTAATTCTGGAAGAAGCTCTCTGTTTCTGAAAGATAAGTTTTGAGTTTAGCTCTCACTTACCTATGATGCACTTTGTTCGGGTTCTGTCGCTACAGGTTGCCCAATTTTTGGCTCCGTTCCCGCAAACAGTCGTTCAATATTAGCGCGATGACGCAAAATCACATACAACCCACCGGCAATCCCAAACAGAATATAGGGTAAAGGTTGATGCAAAATTACCATGAAAATGGAAACTGCGATCGCACCTGCAATTGAACTCAAAGAGACAATCCGCGATATCGCCACAACGACGGCAAACACACCCGCTGTTGCTAAACCTACCTGCCAACTCATTGCCAACAGAATCCCCAAGCTAATAGCAACGGATTTACCACCAGTAAAGCCTAAAAAAATTGATTTACTATGTCCTAGAATGGCAGCTAACCCAGATATTGTTACCAACCACGGTTGCCACAGTTGTGCATCTACTGTTGGAGGGATATAATTTTTAATTGGTTCAAAGTTGAACAACCAATAAACTAAAGCGATCGCTAATACTCCCTTTAACGAATCAAGTACTAAAACCAATGCTCCCGGCCCTTTACCCAAGGTTCTTAGTACATTAGTTGCGCCAGTGGAACCGGAACCAACTGCCCGAATATCAATACCTTTTAACTGCTTCACAGCAATGTAGCCAGTGGGAAAAGAACCCAGCAGGTAAGCTATGACCACAATTGCTCCGCACAGAGTTAACCAAATAGCCATAATAAAATTCAAAATGACGCTCTCTACGAGACGCTACGCTAACAAAATTTAAAAAAGTCAAGAGTAATAGCTCTTGACCAATGACCAATGACTCATTTAAAAGTCATCATCATAGTTTCTCACTATTTTGGGGTCAGGGGCAAAGGCTAACCACAGGGGAAATTGCAGCAGTGACAGACTGATTTGTTCTTCGGAATCGTCAATGATAATTAAAGGCAATTGATTGGCTTTCGTCAATCGGTCTGCTTTTTGAGCCAGAGCGTCAGATGCCTCAAATAATACCACACCCCGGTCTGGGCCGAAATCTGGGCGACCGATTCCTAGACAATCTTGCAAGCCACGCCGCCATTCACCTAATCGCTCCGGTGTATTAGCTAAAACTAAAGTACGGACGCGATCGCCATAGAGCTTGTGTAATATCGAAATTGCCGCTGAGGCAATCAAAATATTTTGTAAGCGGCTACCCATTGTCCGCAAACCACCTCTTCCTCCTTGGGTAAAAAACCAGTTAGAGATTCGTTCAGCGTGGATTGGTTCAAAGGTACGGCGTAGTTGCCACGGTGGCCCGTAGTAATCTGGTTTATTACGGTATTGGTCAATTAAGCGGCGAATTTGCTTGGTAGTATCTTGAAACTGCTGCTGGGCAAATTGGGGTATTCCAGGTTGGGGTTCAGCTGGTTTAGCCTCTTTTACAGCTGGTTTTTCTCGTTCTACCACACTTGGCGTTAGTTGCAGCTGTTCAGCAGCAGAGGCCAAATCCTGTAAGCTACCCGTGAGATAGTCTTTAAAACCTTGCACCCGAATTGCCAAGTCTTGTGATGTACCAGCAAAAGTGGTTCGCATCTCATTGCGGATACGTTCTTGACGGCGTTCTAGTTGTTCTACAGAAATTTGCAGCGTTTGTTTGCGTTGTTCTAACTGGACTAGCGACTCTTGCACGATTCGCCCCAGCGAGGTTTGAGTTTCACTCACTTGTGTCTGAAGCTTTTCGTAAGAAGCTTGCAGCTTGGCTATTTCTGACTTGAGAGCTACTTCAGCACTCTGCAACTCTGCTACTCGCTGCTCTGCTTCTGCATATAATGAATTATTTCCCGATCCTATTTCAGACCCCAGAGCGACATTTTCCGCTTCTAACTGCGCTACAAACTCGCCATTTGAATTTTCTGTTAGCTCTACTGTAGAATCTACCACTTCTGCATTGGAAATGAGTGGCTCAAAAGTTGTGTACTCCTCTGATGAGCTAATGGCTTTTGTGTCTACCACTGGCTCAACTGATGGAATTACTGGATGTTCACCTGCATTGTTGTTTTCTGGTTTTTCTGCCAACCGCTCATCAATTGGTTCTGGGGTTTGAGATGCCTCTGGGTTCATAAACAATAGTGTAATTCCTATGACGCGAATAAATAGCTTTCAGAAATATTACAATTGACCTGCCATAAAAGTCCTGAGCATGAGTGCTGAGTTCTGAGTCTATATCAAAACGACTCAGAACAGATGGCAATCAGCACTAAATACGCGGACAACGTTGTTCTAAACAAGTTTTCAAGGTGTTGGGGTCAAATAAAATCGGCAAAAAGTGAATACTTTTAATTTCTTTAAAGTAAAACAAAATGGGGACTCTATTCCAAAAGATCCGCCAGTTTTGCCACTCTTGGTAGGGAAAGCGGCGAATCAATTTTTCGCCTCTGTAAATATCTAAGTCGGTAGCGGTAAATTGCAAACGCAGCGTTAACGCCTGAAACATGAGAAACAAACCAAACAGCGTAAAAACGGAGCCTACCCAAGGTTGTACCAACAATAGTGGAATCGCGGCAATCACCAACACTATCGGTATATTGTAACTAGGCTTGAGTTCCACAGTTGATGTGGAGTTAGAAACAAATGAACTGGTCACAGTCTTAAATCCTGCTTTGTTTAGTACGCATCTCTCCTATTTTAGGAGTCAGGAGTTAGAAGTTAGAGTTAAGAGTTAAGAGTGAGGAATTTTAACTCATAACTCATACTCATAACTCCTCACTTCTATAGCCCTATGAATGCACTGCCAGTCCCCTGAAACATTAACCAAGAAAGAAAGAAGTTGCTAACAAATATAATCAGCAAGGCAGTCACAACAGCTGTTGTAGTTGACTGTCCTACACCTTTGGCACCTCCTGTTGTCGTCAACCCCCAACTGCAACCAATTACAGCGATTAAAATGCCAAAACAACAGGCTTTAATCATGGCGCTAAAAATATCCCACAGACCAAGAAAGTTACGGGCTGAGTCTAGAAATACCGTATCAGACAGGTTGTAAATACTTGTCGCAATGATAAATCCTCCGAACATCCCTGTCACTAAAGACAGAAGAGTTAAAATTGGTAGCATGAAACAGCAAGCAAGAACGCGGGGGATAACCAGGTAATCAATTGGGTCTGTTCTCAACATCAACATGGCATCGATTTGTTCTGAGACTCGCATGGTACCGATTTCTGCTGCAAAAGCAGAACCGACTCGTCCGGCCAAAATCACTGCTGTTAACACAGGAGTGAGTTCTCGTGTCAACGCTACAGAAAGGACTCCGCCGATAATGTTTCCTGCACCAAAGTTGATGAATTCTCGCGCCACCTGAATGGTAAACACTGCGCCAACGAAAATAGCCGTCAATAGGGCAATAAATAAGGAATCTGGCCCAACTGCTGCCATTTGTTCTAAAGTGTTGCGCCGATGGATTTTGCCTCTCAATAGGTGAACTAGTACTTGTCCACCCAGAAAAATCGCCGCCAGCAGCCGCTGACTCCATTCCCCTAAACTAGATTTGGATGTAGTCTGGTTCAATGTTCTGTAGCTAACTCGGTAACTGCCTTAAGAATAGCGGAAGTCATGGGAATGGGGAATGGGGAATGGGGAATGGGGAATGGGGAATGGGGAATTGATTATTTTTTATAATCCTCTGCCCCTCTGCTCCTCTGCTCCTCTGCTCCCCTGTCCTCATCTCCCTACTCCCCCAAGAAGACTGAATATTAACTTAGATTAAAGATGTTCTCAGAAAATAAAGCTGTTCTTAAACGTGCTGCAAAGCAATAAATAAGTAGTCCCCTTGGCTATAAACTCCATTTTACAAGGCTTTTGTAGATTTAAGTCGCTTTTTATATCCCCAGCATGGGCTGTAACTGCTACCCGTTTATTTTAATGAAAACTTAAGATTTTTGACAGATTCGTTGCTCTGGAGCGATCGCCCGTATTGTAGAAAATGACAAACCGCTATCTTGCCTTTGTCATCTCTACTCACGGAGTTTGTCTTAAATGACTATTTTCACTAACTTTCTCCGCTCCCTACTACTCACAATCATTTTTAGTTTTCTCCTTCCCATATTTTTCGTTGGCGGCGGATTGCTCCTTCTATCCCTCGTTGGTAATATCCCTGGTTTACAAGACTTAACTGAGGCGATCGCTACTGAGATTATGCATTTTCTCGCCACCTTCGGCAGTGGAACTCCCCTACGCGGATTATTTGTAATTAGCTTGACCTGTAGTTTCGTTGGGGCACTGTTTGATATGTTTGTCTATTATCGGTATCAAATTTTACGTATAGATTCTTGAGTAGTGAAATCGCTTCATCAAGAGATTATTCGGCTGTAGAAGACAGGAGAAAGTGATATTTCCAAGAGTGAAAGTACTACTAGTCTATAACCTAAATAGAGATTAGTGTTGCTGAATGAATTTGTATTAATTAAATTGAGTGTCGAAGTAATTGATTAAATATTTATATATTCATTAGTTATTAGTGATTAATTACTGACAACTAATAAACGTGTGCGATCTTAGTAAAACCAGTCCTCAAACATTCAAAAAGCCAGAATAACAAGGCATTGAGAGCTTTTAATTTTGCAAAATAGCTAAAATAGCCTTTCTAAATCATCAGGTTAACGCTAAACTAGAGTTTGGCATTTTATGCTAGCTGCAATCTTTGAGGATTTGATTAGTATTAATTGAGAATATCAAATAAAACTCACTGAAAAATATAAAAATTTCCTTAAAATTCTGACGATCGCAATGCTTGCTCATGTTTCTTAACAGAGGAAAGCAGGTCGTCTGACCGTTGGGGATCTTATATTGAATTTATTACGAGGTATGTTGACAGCTCATGGTTTGGCCGTTTAAGCCCAAGTTTAGAAAACAAATTGCGCGGATTGAAATTACTGGTGCGATCGCCAGTGCTACTCGCAAACGCGTCCTAGAAGCCCTGAAAACTGTAGAAGAAAAAAAGTTTCCGGCATTATTGCTACGTATTGATAGCCCTGGCGGTACAGTCGGAGATTCTCAAGAAATCTACAGTGCCCTGAAGCGTTTACGCGAGAAAATCAAAATCGTCGCTAGCTTTGGCAATATTTCGGCTTCTGGAGGAGTCTACATCGGCATGGGAGCCGAACACATCGTCGCTAACCCAGGTACGATTACGGGTAGCATTGGTGTGATTCTGCGTGGGAATAACTTGGAACGCTTGCTAGAAAAAATTGGTGTTTCCTTCCAGGTAATTAAGTCTGGCCCTTACAAAGACATTTTGGCTTTCGATCGGCAACTGACTGAACCAGAAGAAAACATCCTGCAAGAGTTGATTGACACAAGTTATCAGCAGTTTGTCCAAACGGTAGCTGATGGCCGTTCTTTAACGGTAGAAGCTGTGAAAAGTTTCGCTGATGGTCGGATTTTTACTGGACAGCAAGCCCTAGCCTTGGGTGTTGTAGACCGCCTGGGCACAGAAGAAGATGCCCGTCGTTGGACAGCAGAACTGGTTGGTCTCGATCCAGAAAAAACTCTCTGCTATACCCTAGAAGAACGTAAACCCTTATTGAGTCGCTTTATACCAGGAAGTCGTCAGTTTTCATCAGGAATTGGGGCTGGTATTGATTGGCTGGAATTTGAAATGTCTACTAGTGGTTTACCTCTGTGGTTATATCGACCCTAATATGAGTTAGGAGTGATGAGTGAGGAGTTAGGAGTTAAAAATCTTAACTTTTCATTCTCAATTCCTAACTCCTCACCTTTGTGTTTTAAGGAGGATTTTGGCGTGGACTGGCAAATGCGGGCTATTCGCGGAGCAACAACCGCTTCAGAAAATACTGTTGAGACAATCCGAGAAGTGGTGACAGAACTACTAGATGAACTGGAAAACCGAAATCAATTCCAGCCGACGGATATCATTAGTGTAACTTTCTCAGTGACACGCGATTTGGATGCAGTTTTTCCAGCTGCGATCGCAAGAGTGCGTCCTGGTTGGGATAATGTGGCCATGTTGGATGTGCAGCAAATGCACGTCGAAGGCAGCTTACAGCGCTGTATTCGGTTCTTAATCCACGCCTATCTGCCAACTTCCGCCTCAATTCATCATATTTATTTACGCAACGCCGCTAGCTTGCGTCCCGACTGGAGTTTGCCTCAGACTTTACAAGCATCACAGCAAGCAGTTAAGTCAAAAGTGTAAACTAGTTAATATTTTTTAAGATGAAATCCAGTTTTCCAACTGTAAATTAGAAATGCGGCTGTAGTGACGAATATTGTTTGTTACTAAAGTGTAATTTTCTGCAACTGCAACACTAGCAATTAGTAAATCAAATTCAGCAATAGTTTGTCCTATTCTACGGAGTTCTGCCTTTAATTCACCATACTTTCTCAAAGCAGGATCGGTTAAAGGTACAACGGGTAAGTTTTGAATAAATTCTTCTGCACGAGTTAAATTTTCCACGACTCGTTGAGAATTATAAGCACCAAAATACAACTCAGCAACCGTGATGCTGCAAATACAAATTTGCTCCCATCCTATTTCTCTAACTTTAGTTTTGACTGGATTAATATCTTTAATCCAATAAATGCAGGTATCGGTATCAAGTAAATAAGTCATAGACTGATGTCATTGTTAGAAATAGTACGGCTATCATAAATATCTTTAACTATTTCCTCAGCAGTACGTTCATCTTCCCAAGGGCCAAGCCTTTCCATAAATGTGTCTAGTGGATGAGGTTTTGGCTGCTGCTCAGATGAGAGGATGATTTCATTCACTATTAATTGGTTTGCTTCTGTAACTCCTAATTTTTTGGTTTCCTCTTTAGCGATAACCATAATTTGCATCAAGGTTATAGCCTGACGCAGAACATCACCTTTATTTGTGCCTATTTTATTTGCTAGTTCGTCTAATATCTGATTTAGTTCAGGTGACAAATCTAAGTTTAAGCGAACCATCTTTTGAGTATTAGTCATGGTTCCATCCTTACGTAAAAACTTAATTACATTATAGTTGGCTGAGGCTGCAAGATTGATCGCGATGATTTAAGAACTCATCGGCTTATTTTGACTAGCAATCTCCCAGAAAATAGTTTAGAAGAGGGTGATATAGGTACAGTTGTTTTAGTGCATCAGGGTGGGAAAGGATATGAGGTTGAATTTGTCACATCGGATGGTGAAACTGTGGCAATTGTTTCACTCCACAGCATACAAGTACGTCCCATTGGTAGAAAATAAATTGCGCGATCGCGGCTGATAAATTTATAATTACTTCAAAATAGAAGATTTTCAAAAGGATAACTTTGCTTCCAACGATAGGTATTAAAGTCACGCTGGTCTACTGAAAAAATGCGCCCATGCCCTAAATGTTCTGCTAAAATTACTAGGGAAGCATCAGCTAAATCCATTGGAAGATTAGCATATTTTTTCATTAATTCAATAATTCGAGGAGTATGATGAGGTTCTAAATTAAAAATCGTAAATAATTCTTGTTGTAGACTATTTAGAAAAATAATTTCAGCTTCAACTCCCTTGCGAGTTACCAAAAGATAACAAGTTTCTGTGACAACAGGCCATGTTGTAATTAAAGGTTCATTATATTGTTTTAAAGCTTGTTTTACTCTTTGGTGGTGAGTGTCTTTTTTATCAATAAGGGCTAACCAAAATCCTGTATCAACGATGATCATATTTTTTATCTAATGTATTAGATAAAACTTCTTTATATGTGGTTGATAAATTTTCGTCAACAGAAGAAGAACCAATTAATCCAATTTCATCAAACTTTTCATAGAGACTTTTTTCTTGACTATGATTTTCTGATTCTGGTTGTGGATAACGCTTTTTGAGTAATTGAATAAAATCAAGTAGTAATATTTGAGCTTCTTCTGGTAAAGTATCAATATCTCTATATATTTCTTCAAATTTTATAAGCATAATTAACTTTTAAGATTGAGGAAAATTTTCAGTATGACCTTATTATAGACTACTTTTTAACCTGAGTGAGGTGATTGGTGAAGTTGAAATCTGTGCATTCGTCTTCATCAAATATTGCTTAATATAATGTTTTAACTTGGCTGAAACAGCCAGAAAGTTCAGAAACCTTAGCAATATAACCCTAATGTACTGAATCAAAGGTAAAAATTACTTGAAATTTAATAATAAAACGCCTAATGTGAATTAGATGCGCTTACCCTGCTAAAATAACTTTTCTAAAAGTTAATGAAACTCGGCGTTCTCGTCTTATCACTTGTCCTCGAAACTTATCAACTTTTCTAGGAGCAATGCTGTGAGTCCATTTGTATCTAGCATCCTCTTTGAGGATTACTATACTTTTAGGTTCAAGCAGTATAGGTATTTTTTCACCTGTTAAAACGTTTGTAAAATTCATAATACAAAAAGAGCCTAGACTTAGAGAAATAATTGTGTCAGTGAAACAAGGAACACAATCAATATGACTAGTGATACCTTGACCCGGTAAATATTCATTCACAATAACTTGGTCGGGTAGTGTATCAATCAAATTATTTTCATATAGCTTGTATGCTAACTCTAATGCCCAATCTGGTAAGGCGCCTATTTGCATGGAAGTATCAATTATTCGAGCCTTATAATTATACTTGTAGCCATAGTGCTGCACCCTTCTTTTGAAGTCTGACAGCCAACACTTATCGTCTAGCTTTTGTAGAAGGTAATCATGCTTTGATTGAGTGATAAATTCGGGGATATATTTGAGTCCATTTATCTCATTAATTTCGACAATCTTATAAGAACTATCTTGTTTGGAAACCTCAAAGACTAAATTTAGCTCTAGTTGCTGTATGTCTGGGCTTGATTTAACTGTATTTATTTGTTGATTATTATTACTGTCACTAGCTTTATTCTTCTTCGTTTTCATACTATTTTATTCTTAATAAATCGTAGTACAATTGTACAGCCTTATAATTATTATAGTCATTCATAGTATATTCATAAAATATTTCTTCTTTTAACGAGCCATTTATTACGCTCTCAAACTGTGGTAATAAACTTCTAAATTGATGCCATTTAATATTTTTAGTTTCTACTTGTGGGTTTTGAAATACAACATATACTTGATTGAATTTGTACTGCATCAATATAGTTCTTACTATACCTACTAAATCTTGTACGTTAAGTGATGTACTTGCAAAAAAATAGGAGAAATTTAAAATAATTAATATATCAGGCTGTTGCGATATATATTTACTTATCATACCTACAAGATCATTATAGCTTTCTAAAAAATCAAAGGTGCTATCTTTACTGAAGTGTCTACCTAAACTAAATTCTTTTGCTTTCTTAAGCATAGGTTTAGCTCGATCAATTCCAATGTAATGAAAAGCTATTCTATTTTTACAACTAATAAACTGCATATATGCATGGGCGAATGCTAAACCCGAACTTAGTGGGCCACAACCAAAATCAATAAATAGTGGAGATGGGTTATGGAAGTATGGATCGCTATCGTAGGAAACATAACCATTAAATAAATCCCAGTGCTTGCAAAAAATATGATAGCTACTCATTACATGCATCTGCATATATTGATAGCAGTATAGTAAGACTTTGGCATCAGGATTTAGTTCATTAAAAGATACACTAAAATCTGCTGTTCCTTGTTCTAAAATAGATTTTCTATGATAATCGGCAGTTGTATTTAGTATTTCTGTCTGCCAAGCATCTGTCTTAATATGATTATTGTAAGGACGTTTTACTAATTGTTCAAAACATTCCTTCATGTCGCTAGGTACTGGGTATTTTATCGCTTGGATTAAATTTTCCATAATCAACAGTCGCAGTTTTATTCAGCACTACAACTAAAAATTATGTGTTATAAATAACAGAAAGTTTAAGGGTAATATTCCTTAAATAATATTGCTTTAATTGAATATGGAGAGTCTGTATTTTTAACTAGCTTTTATCCAGAAAAACACTTAGGTAGGAGCATCACATTAGATTGCCTCCAGTTTTAATGCACTAATGCGAGCGCACCTTTCCTCAACCCTCCACAGTCAATCCATTAAACGCCATATTTTCCATAAAATGTATCGCGCTTTGTCTTGGCTTGTAAATAAATCAAGTTTTGAACTCGTAAACCTACTTTTGTCACTCGTGAAGCAGCTTTTGTGATTCCAAAACTAGCTTTTGCGACTCCAAAACCAGCTTTTGCGACTCCAAAACTAGCTTTTGCGACTTCAAAACCAGCTTTTGTGACTTCAAAACCAGCTTTTGTCAGAGAATTTCAGCAAATCTACTCCCATTTTTCCTGCTTGCTAAGTTCTCTTCAATAAAAAAACGCAAATATACGCATTCTGACGCAATTTCAGCGTTTCTATACGTATAAATGCGATAAAAGTAGAAATTATTCTAGTAGTCTGTCCCATTAAATATGATAAGTTTGTAGTAAGCACTTCAGTGCTTAAAAATCCAGGACTAAAGTCCTTACTACGAACTTTAATGCACTAACGCGATCGCACGTTTTGTTAACGCTTCAGCTGTCAATCCATTAAATGCCATCAACTCTCCAGCACTGGCTGTAGTTTCGCCACGTTTCCACGCAAAAGTATCGCGTTTCGCCCTACTCCGCAACAAAATTGGTTCCAGCATCCCCGCAGCACCACCCGTCACAGCAATTAACGCATCGCCATCAAATAATTCGGCAAATTTTGCATCATCTAAGAAACCGCCTTCGGGTTCAGAACAGGTATCCCACGCAGTATCATCGCTACGGTACAATTGCCGAGGATTGATTACAGAAATAATCTTGGCACCAATACCTTCAGTTTCCAAGAAAGCAGCAGCTTCAAATACTGGCATTAATGTCATATCGCCAATTACAGCAAATACAACTTGTTTATCGCCAGCAACTTCATGCAATAGCACCGCACCATCACGCAACCCTTGATGAGTTTGTTCTAAAGTTGTGCGAATTGGCAATGGCGATTTACTTGCTGTAATCACAATTCCCTTATTCTTAGTTTTTAACGCCCAGTCATAACAGGCTTGAATACTATTAGCATCAGGCGGAAATAATGGGAAAACATTTCCATTTCGCATCAATGAAGCAAAGTAAGCTTCAATTTCTGGACGTTGGTGAGTCCAACCATTACGCCCTTGCTCTAATGCGCCTGCTGTGAATAAAGTAATAGTTGAGGGAGTTCGACGACGCAATTCTGCCATTGCTTGAGTCACAGTTTGCCAAATTGGTAATCCGTTGATGGCAAAAGATTCGTAAGAACACCACAAAGTTCTTGCACCCATTAACGCTAAACCCGCAGCTAAACCGGCACAAGCATCTTCACTCAATGGCTCATAAACTTGTCCGTTTGGTGCTTGGTTATATAAATCGTCGGTTGTGGGATGAATAATCTTTAATGCTTGGTTGATGTTGGCAATTCCAGATGCTTCATTACCATCGGCGTTGGTGACAAGAAAATTCCGGTCTTTATTTCCAACTATTCCTACCAATCGTCCCATCGCAGTTGTGGAAACTTTTGGTTCGCCACCGACTGCATATTCTTCTAAAGGCAATTCGCCTAATTCTGGCAATGGGAATTCAAATTCTGTCACCACAGTTTTTGCTGCTGGGCCACCACCGGCGCGTTCGGCATTTGTTCTTACCAATTGCCAAGCTTCGGCAGACAAAGCACGGGTTTGCAATGCACTAATAATATGTGGCGCGTCCAACGTATCTTTAGGATACAAGTTGTGAGATTTTGCACCCCGCGCGTGAACTCCTGCACCCTTGAGTTGTTTAATAATGAAGACGGTAAGTTTACCACCAAGGGCCGATCGCGCTGCTTTATCTACACCCGAAAGTACTGCTTGAGTAAATTCTAGGCGTTTCTCAAAGGAAAAGGCGGTACTATCAACGTAATCCCCTGGCTGGTTTTGATCGTCGAAATCCTTCGCATCCACTAACACCACTTCATCAAAACCGTTACCTTGCCAATATGCTTGCATCTGTTCGTTGGTTTTTAAAGAAACCATGCTGTGATGTTCTTGGCTGTAACCGTTCCACACCAACACCGGTAAAAAGTTGGTGACAGCAGGATAAGCAGTATGGAAATGTGCGATCGCACTGACAATATAAGGCTCACCCAATCCACCATCCCCAACTGTAAAGGGGAACAATTTATCTTTGTGCAACAGTGCAGCCGCCATTGCAAAGTGTTGCCCTTGTCCCAAAGGCCCCGCAGGTGCGAGAATACCGGGAATGTAACCAGAAAGGTGTCCTAAAAGTCCGTGCTTTTCTCGAAAGCGATCGCGCAATTGTTGGACTGTAAAAATTCCCATGTCCTCTAGCGAACGATCCAAGAACATGGCACTATAAAATCCGGGGGCGTGGTGTCCGACTTCGGTAATAATGTTCTTGTATCCCAGCATGACAAGAGATGCGTAAGCTTCTGCTTGGCTGGCAAATCCGCCGGGATGGCCAGAAGCCTTACTGCCGGTAACTTGCAAAGTCAGGTAGCGTAAGGCATCGGCAGCAAGTAAAGTTTGATACACTGCTGCTTTATCTGTGGGAAATGCGATCGCTATTTTGCCCGACTCTATAGCAGGTGTTGCACCATAAGTTTCAAAATCTGGTAACGCTTCACCAAAATATTGAATGCCTTCCGAAAAATTGGGAAGCGCTGAAGATGCCTTTGCGGAGATTGCAGTCATGCTGAGTACCTTTTGACGATGAGGTGAAACTGTAGATGCTCGTTGAATTTAACCAAAATTTTACATCTTCGAGGTTGTAACAGTTTATTGCTTTTTTGCAACGTTAGAATAAGTACTTTAAATGGTTACGCAACCAAGATTTCAATTAGTTGAAGTAGCAAAAAAATATTAAGTAGCAAAAAAAATTTATGAAATTCCCAAATGGGCCACAAATCCCAGCTTTTTTACAGATAGTGCGCTGGATTGTTAATCCGATGTTATTTATGGAGGCTTGTGCCAAAAACTATGGCGAGATTTTTACTCTCAGATTAGACAAAAATCTTCCTCCTTTGGTGATTGTCAGCAACCCCCAAGCGCAACAGCAAATTTTGACAACTGATACCAAGGAATTAGAAGCCCCTGGCGATCTAAATAAGGTGTTTGAACCGTTGCTAGGAAAGCATTCTGTGATTACCATCAGCGGCGCAGAACACCAGCGTCACCGCCAGTTGTTAATGCCTCCTTTTCACGGCGAAAGAATGCGGAATTATAGTCAGGTGATTACCGATGTCACCAAGCAAGTCATTAGCCAATACCAGATAGGCAAACCCTTCAATATTCGGTCTGCGACTCAAGCTATTACCCTGCGGGTGATTATGCAAGCTGTGTTTGGTCTACATGAAGGGCCTCGCGCCGAAAAACTACAGAACTTTTTGAGCGAGCTTTTAGAAAAGGCCAGTTCTCGCTTAAGTGTGGCTTTGCTTTATTTTCCAGCTTTGCAAAGAGATTTTGGGCCGATTAACTTCTGGGGAAACCAGATGCGCCTTCAGCAAGAAGCTGACGAACTCCTCTACGAGGAAATTCGGGAACGTCGAGAACAACCAGATTCATCACGCACGGATATTCTGAGCTTACTCATGGCTGCTAGAGATGAAGCCGGTCAACCCATGACGGATGAAGAATTGCGCGATGAATTGATGACTCTGTTAGTCGCTGGTCATGAAACTACAGCCACAGCCTTAGCATGGGCATTATACTGGATTCACAAAATACCATCAGTGCGCCAAAAGCTGCTGCAAGAATTAGATAGCTTGGGCGATAACCCAGATCCCGGAACCGTTTTCAAATTACCTTATCTCAACGCTGTTTGTTGCGAGACATTGCGGATTTACCCAGTAGGTATGCTAACTTTTCCCAGAAAAGTAAAAACACCGATATCGCTAGGCGGTTACGAACTAGAACCGGGTACAGTCTTACTTGGTTCTATTTATCTGACCCACCAACGGGAAGATATTTATCCAGAACCTAAGCAGTTTAAGCCAGAACGCTTTTTAGAACGGCAATTTTCTGCCTATGAATACTTGCCCTTTGGCGGTGGTGCTAGACGCTGTATTGGGCTAGCATTCGCCCAGTTGGAAATGAAGCTAGCACTTGCTCAAATCCTTTCTAGCAAGGAATTAGAACTAGTTAATAAAGGTGAAGTGCGACCTAAACGCCGTGGTTTGGTGACAGGGCCAGATCGTCCCATTGAAATGGTTGTCACAAGTCAACGTCAGGTCAAGTCTCCCATTCTACAAACAACTGCTGTTTGATGCTGAGGTATTTGATGGTTGCGTTCAGCAAACTTACCAAGAAGGGGAAAGGGTAAGGGGCAAGGGAAAAAGAAAAAACTTTTCCCCATAAGGTATAAAGCCCCTATTTTTAAATATGGAGAACAAAAAAGAAGATAATACCCGCCACGTAGTGCGATAACTTAGCAGCGTCCATGTCTTGAAACCCCTGTTTTTAAATATGGGGTTCCTTTTCTGCTTTCCCCCTCTTTTTCATAACTTTCATCTATATATTTAGATAGATTTTCAATGTTTTTAAATAATCCCCCATAGTTCAATACGGTTCAGTTAAGGCTGAAAGACTGATTAGTGATATGAAATTTAGGAGCTTCAACTCGTTGTCCAGTACCTCTATGTTTTGGCTTTTT
>NZ_JBALDN010000096.1:0-119801 GCF_036917375.1 Nostoc sp. | reverse complement strand
AATGAAAAATCTTTGAGATGCTCCACACGCTGATTTTCATTCTTGGGACAATGCTTACTTTACAAGATTTTCAGCCTTAACTGAACCGTATTGAGTTATAAGTTTGCCTTGATTTTTAGCTGCGGCGATGTCTGCGACGGGCAACTCTTAGAGAGGCTACACCAACGCCTACGCTCTCGAATTAGTAGTAAATACCTGAATTCCTGGTACTGTTACATAATCACCATCATTAGTAATAATTTAGGTTTGATGACAATAATTTGTCACAGCGACATTAATCTGTCACCGAAGACAAACAACTAGTCACTGTACAATATGATTTATGTCAAACTTGACTATTGAGCAATACTTTTATCAAAGCCGATGATGGGATTTGAACCCACGGCCTGCTGATTACGAATCAGCTGCTCTACCACTGAGCCACATCGGCGTACACAATCTAAGAGTATAACATGATTTAATCATGGTAGATCAAAATCCCAAAAATCGCCTTAACCCTGAACAGTATGCCAGCCTCAAAGCAGAAATAGCTGCTCCTTTTCGGGGTTTACGACAATTTTTTTACATTGCTTTCGCTGCTTCTGGTTCACTCGGTGCATTCGTCTTTTTCTTCCAAGTACTTGCTGGACGCAATGTTGAGAGTGCTTTGCCTAATTTAGCTCTCCAAGTAGGAATAGTTGCTTTAATGGTTTTCCTTTGGCGCTGGGAACAGCGTCGGCAACAACCCCCCAATTCGGGTAAAAATCCTGATTCCTGAAAGGAGAAATTTTAGCTAGTTAATTTTTGACTACTTTCTTTTGATATATTTTTATATTCTTCAAATTTATTAATGCTTTGATGAAGATTAAAATATCAAGAAAGAAAAAATAAAAAAATTATTAGGAAATCCTAAAAAGCAAAAATTTCTGAGAAAATAGAAATCATTGAAACGGGGTCAGCCAATATAAAGACCCTGACCATAAATCCAACCACATTCAAATGGGGTCAGCTATATTTAAAGACCCCAAATTTTATGTTTAAAAAACCCTAAAATTAATAAAACTCACATTATTTGGAAGCGTCAGACTAAAAAATTATCAGTCTGGCGCTTCCAATTTGCTAACTAGACATTTACTGGGCTGTTACCAAATAGGATGAAGGAATTGGTTGGGCACGTCCAGCATTGACAAGTGCCTGGTAAACAAAGGCAGCAACCTCGGCTCTAGTTGCCTGACGATTAGGATTGAGTTGCTTCACTGTGGGATAATTGATTACTAGTTGCCGTGCAGTTGCCGCAGCAACAGGAGCGATCGCATAATTAGGAATCTGGGCCGCATCGGTGTAAAAGGAAAGGATATTTTGATTATTTGCGGTTAAGCCCAAACCATTAGCTAAAGAGACTAACGCTTGTACTCTGGGAATTTGCTGCTGTGGCTTAAAAGTGCCATCGGGATAGCCAGAAACAAACTGACTTTGGTAAGCAGATTGAATGGCAGCGTAAGCCCAGAAATTGCTTGCTACATCCTTAAACTGAATGGCTGCGCGTTTAGTTGGTGGCTTTAGGGCTTTAGTGACAATAGTGGCGAATTGAGCGCGGGTTACAGGTTCATTGGGTTTAAAGCTGCCATCAGGAAAGCCAGCAATAATATTTTGGGAGGCTAAGGCTTCGATGTAGGTTTTTGCCCAGTAATTTGCTGGCACATCTTTAAAGGCAACAGGACCTCCAGGCGGTACATCAACACTAGCGGCAACAAAATCTACTGAGCCAAAAATCTTTTTCTGATCGATATCGTTACCAACAGCGACAATTTTACTGGTTTTAGTGGCATTGTTCACATCATAACGAGTGTTATTGCGGATAAGATTGCCACCAGGATTTTCGTTAGTGCCAAGGTCGGGTGAAGCGTTGACAGTTGCTACTACTCCATCTCGCTTATTATTTTGAATGACATTCTTACGCAATACGGGCTTGGCTGACTCTGAGATAAAAAGACCGTCTTGGTTTTCGATAATTTGATTTTCTACAACTAGAGGTGTGGAAGTGCCACCGATCGCCAGACCAAAACCAGTATCCTGAAATAAGTTACTCCGAATTTCTCCTTGAGCAGCTTTAGCAATTGAAATCCCATTGCCTTTGTTTTGTACAAAAAGGTTACTTTCAATTTTGGGATTGCCTGTACCCGTAACAAAAACACCTTCTCTGACACTGTTAGTAAAAGTACTGTTTTTGATAATTGGATTAGTTGACTCTACCCACACACCCGTACCCCGGCTATTTGGATTGGTAACGGTGACACCGGCGATCGTGGTATCTTGCTCGGCCAGGATGGTAATGTCCTGTCTGGCAAAGGTGCGACTAGTGTAGAAGCCTCCACCTGTAATCGATATCGCCTGACCTTTTGTAGCTTCATCACCCCGCAGCGTCACCCCTGGTTTAAGTAAAATCGGGAAGGTTTCACCACTTTCTTGGTTATAGTTACCAGGTGCTAATTGAATAACAGCACCTGCTTGGGCTTGACTGAGAGCGAAAGTTATGCTTTTGTAGGGTGCTGCCGAGGTAGCACCAGCACCAGCTCTATCTGCACCAGTTGCAGGATTAACGTAAATCGCTGCGGCAGTTGCAGGAGCTTGGGCTGTGCGAGTTGGGGCGATAGTTTTTGAATGAGTCGCACCAGCATTAACCTCACTAGGTAGTAGTATTGACCCAATAGAAACAACAAGTATTGCTGTTAGCGCAGATCCTACCCGCAAAGTATATCTGAGATGACTGCTGGAAAGAAGGCGAAAATTTTTCGCCAGAGTAATGTGAGAACCCCGATATTTCATTTTTTGAGTCTGTGATGTGCTGAATTACGGTATGTCGAGCAAGGTTAAAGATAACAGCGTTGTAGCTGCTCTAAAACCCATGCAAAACTATACTGGATGATTAGCACTGATTCAGCTAAATTTACTAGAGAGGTTACAGAACTTATACATTAGTTATATTGGGTTATTCAGAAAATTTTCTTAGGGGCACTATGGAGATGAGGCGATTTTTAGTATTCCCTAAAGCTAGATGCTGGAACTAATTCTGCTGGAATACGATCGCAGAAAAAAGCAAACTTATTGGAAATTAGGAAAAATGCATTTTAATTTTTTATGGCTGCGTCGCGTCTTAGTTTTAGTAAGCATTATCTCTCTTCTGTTTTTCTCCACTCCTGCCCTTGCGGCAGAACGAGTAGTCCTGAAGTATGGTATTTTCCGTGAATCACTTTCTGTAGAGGAAATATCCACCTTTGCCCAAACAGGTGAACTCTCAGGTTTACTAAAAGTTAATGTAGCTTTGGCGCGACAAGACCCCAAAGCTATTCGTCAGTATTTAACAAAGCCTGTGAAGGTAAACTCTGTATTTTTAGATAAAGTGCTGAATAGCCAAATTGGTAATATTATTTTGGATCAAATTAGTCAAGTTATTTCTACACCGTCTCAAACAGCAAATCGGCAAGCTTTACGAGCCGCTTTGGTACTTTCTGCGAATCAAGACGGGCAAGTGTCGCTAATTGAAATTATTAAAAATTATCCCACAAATGAAGTGGAAGTTGATGGCGATCGCTTGCAGGGTGCATACCGTCAACTCCGCCGCTTGCAAACAAACCTACAAGATTTATTTGGTCTTTAGTAAGCTAAAGTTTCTAAAGTTTCTCTTAAATACCGTTGTACCTGATGTTCTAAGCGAATTCCCTCTAATTGAGCATCGCGTTCTAGTTGCCAGCGTTGAAAACCTGAACTAGTGGAGATCGCACATTTGAGGCTATACCAAATTTCACTATCGGCAGAAAATTGGCGATCGCTATAAGCTGGAATTTGAGCCATAGTTTCTCATTCCTTTGTTTTAACTTCAACGGTGAATGGGCATTGGGCATTGGGCATGGGGCATTGATTATTAATTCATCTCCCTGCCTTTCCTGCTCCTCTGCTATTTATTTGTAGCTCTTTAAAGTTAAATAATATACTTTACGGGCTACTACGAATCTGTATTCATCCTAAACAAGGATTGCAATAATCGGGGCACGATTTGATTAACCCGCACTCCTAAAATGGTGAAATCTTGCTTAATCTTTTCTAAAGATAATGGCTCTATGCCAGCGAATTCTGTGTCATTAGTCACCAAAACTCGCATTACACTCACAGGTATTTGTAAAAAAAGATTGCCGCCCAAATAGGCTAATCCCGCTAGCACTAGTGCAAGACTGCGCCATTGTGGGAGGAATTTCGCTGAATCTGCTACTAATGGGGCAATTTGGTAAAGATACCACAGTATCCAGACCGACAAGACTGATGCCACCAATGCCAGAATACGATTTGATTTTGTATTAATTAAACAGAGAATTTTTCGCTGCCGCTCAGTCAGATTTTCTGGTTTTTGGGCTATTCCTAAAAGAGCAAATATATAAAAAGGGCGACGCAACTGCATCCATAGCAGGGGGAGAACACCAATGGCGGCAACTAGGAATAGCTCCATCCAAACTGGCAAAAATGGCTCGCCTACAGACAAAAACAATAAGCAGAGTACTAAAAAAACAGGCAACGTCGCCAATCCAGCGACGTGAATCCACAAAATAGGTTCAGAGCGAAATGAATGCATATTATAAAAAATTGTGAGTTAAGAGTTAGGAGTTAAGAATTAGCAGTTTTTAACTCCTAACTCTTAATTTACCACTCCTAACTTCTAACCATTTTACCCCGAACACTATCTCGTTAAGGTGAGAGTGCGGCGCTTTGTAACCATTTGATAGGCTTCGATGATGTCACCTTCAACCCAATCATTGAATTTATCCATGCCGACGCCACATTCATAGCCGGCGTTGACCTCACGAGTATCTTCTTTCATCCGTTTTAGGGAGTCAAGAACGCCTTCATAGATCACCTTACCACCACGTCGCACCCTGACTTTGCAGTTGCGAACTAGCTTGCCAGATTGAACGTAGCAACCAGCAACCGCACCACGACCGACTGGGAAGACGGCACGGACTTCGGTTTGGCCCAAGGGTTCTTCCACCAACTCTGGTTCCAAAAGACCTTCCAAGGCATCTTGGATATCTTCTAGGAGTTTGTAGATGACGTTATATTCCCGGACATCAACACCTGCTTCATCGGCGGCTTGTCTAGCGCCACTGGCAAAGGTAGTGTTGAAGCCGATAATTACAGCATTACTGGCAGCGGCTAAATCGATATCCGTCTCGGTGATTTCCCCAGCAGTAGCCAACAACATCCGAATTTGGACTTCGTTTTGCGGGATTTGCTTGAGCGCTCCCACAATGGCTTCCACCGAACCTTGTACGTCTCCTTTCAAGATCAAGTTGAGTTCTTTCAACTCGCCTTCTTGTGCTTGAGCCGACAGAGTTGTGAGGGTAACACGTCCCTGTAACAGGCGGGATAGGCGTTGTCTGTCTGCGCGATCGCTAGCGAGTGCTCTGGCTTCTTTTTCGTTCTGGAAGACCTCGAACTCGTCGCCGGCTGCCGGCACATCACTTAAACCTAGTACCTCGACTGCAAAGGAAGGAGAAGCAATGTCTACTCTCTTACCTCTATCGTCCACCATCGCCCGGACTTTACCGAAGGCAGAGCCAGCGACTAAGATATCTCCCACATGCAGGGTACCATTCTGAATTAGCAAGGTAGCAACTGCTCCCTTAGCTTTATCCAGATGTGCTTCAATGACAGTTCCTTTGGCGGTGCGATCTGGGTTGGCAGATAGTTCTGCAACCTCTGCTACTAAGAGAATCATTTCTAAGAGCGTATCCAGATTTTCACCTCTGATGGCGCTTACGGGAACCATGATTGTTTCACCGCCCCAGTCTTCTGATGTCAGACCATACTGGGTAAGTTCTTGTTTAACCCGCTCTGGCTGTGCCCCTTCTTTATCAATTTTGTTGATTGCAACTACAATTGGTACTCCTGCGGCTTGGGCGTGGCTAATGGCTTCAATGGTTTGGGGACGGACACCATCATCAGCAGCCACTACTAAGATGGCAATATCTGTTACCCGCGCTCCTCGTGCCCGCATAGCTGTAAAGGCTTCATGACCAGGAGTATCTAGGAAGACTATCTGCTGTGGTTTGCCCTCATGTTCGACATCCACATGGTATGCACCGATGTGTTGAGTGATCCCGCCAGCTTCGCCAGCAGCCACTTTAGTTTTGCGAATTGAGTCGAGCAGAGTTGTTTTCCCGTGGTCTACGTGACCCATAATTGTCACGACTGGCGGACGGCGGTGGAGATATTCTAGGTCTTCTGCACCGACCATTTCCGTGATTTTCCGAGCTTCTGCTTCTCGTTCGACGGTTTCAACTTCTATTTCTAGTTCTTTTCCTACCAGGGTAATTGTGGGAATATCTAGATTTTGAGTGATACTCACCGCCATACCTTTCAGGAACAGGATTTTGACAATCTCTGTATCGGCAACACCTAAAACGTCAGACAGTTCTTGCACAGTCAACGGCCCTGTGATCGTCACTTTTTCGGGGCGATCGCGCTTTGTCTCGGTTTCTTGGCGACGGTTTTGATGGTCGCGCCCACCAGATTTGGAACCAGACCTGGAACCAGACTTTCTGGCTCTTGCAGTTGGGGCGCTAGCAAGGGTTGCACCTGGCATCTGTACAGGTCGAGTCGCTTTCGGTTTGGGAGGACGAGCGATAGAAAGACTGACTTGGACTGTGGCTGGTGAATCTATATCGTCATCATCAAGCAAATCTTCTTCAAACTCATCATCAAGTATGGGTTTGATCCGCTTGCCTTTGACGCCAGCTTTTGCCTTCTCTTTAACTTCGTCAATTATTTCCTCTTCTACCCACTTTTTGCCGCCTTTGGTCGGTCGAGGCGGACTTGGGCGTTTCAAATCGAGGAGATCCGGCGGTGTGACTGGTTCATCACCCAATCCTTGAGATTTGCCCGCTATGCCTGACATCTGTCTGGGTGGAGTAGCGATCGGCATTGCCGCTGCTACTGCTTCACCTGGGCGTGCAGGCCTTGGTCTTTGTCCCTCTCCCAGTTGTGATGGTGCAGATGGTCTATTGCCTCTCTGCTCTGGTCTGCTGGGTGCAGGGGTGGGACGACTTGTCCTTTGTGGCGCACCTGGTGGAGACTGGTCTGTTGGCAGTTTCGCGACTCTTGGCTTAATTTGTTCGCGATCGCCTTCTGCGGGCCGTACCCGTTGGTCGCGCTTGAGGATTGGTTTATCTGCCTGAGATACTGGCGCCTCATCTGCCACCACCTGCGCTTCTTCTGCCGCCGGTCTGGCTGGAGGAGCAACTAATTGTGGTTTGATCGGTTTTTCCGATTTTGGTCTCGGTGAAACTGTTTTTTCCGGTTTTTGGGATGCTATTTTTTCCGGTGCCGGATTTGGATTAGGCGTTTGTTCCAAGTCAGCGATCAGAGGTTGCTCTTGAGTCTCAGATTGAGTCCGGGGCACAGGTCGAGTTGGTGCTGCCGGTTTTTGGGGTGAGACTGGTGTAGCGAAAGGCCGTGGAGGAGAGGGAGGATTAGCTTCAGACAAGGCAGCTTGGGTATTGTTAGCAAGTGACGCCTCTGGGGCGTTGGGAGTAGTATTTCTCAATATTTTGGGTTTGCGTATTTCCAAAATTTGCTGTTTGTGGGGTGCAGCAGGTCGGTTACGTCCGCCGTTGGGTGGTGAATTTGGTTTATGGCTGGTTGTACCTAGTTCCTTTTTGGCTGACACATTTGTGGCTGCAAGCTTTTCTGCTGCCGCCCGGATGTTTTCTGCCTCGGATTCTGAAATCGTGCTGCTATGACTTTTGACCGCAATATCGAGCTGGTCGCAAATTGCTAGTAGCTCTTTGTTATCCAAATTCAATTCCTTTGATAATTCATAAATTCTAACTTTGCCGTTGTTCATCCACTCTTCCCCTTTAATTTACAGTTTTAGCGGATGGTTGCCTGGTTTGCGACATCTCCATCCTTGGATTACTGTTTTTAGACTGCCGTTCAGTTTTTGCCGGTGCCTCCAATCAGGAAAGAGAGATGTTTCGGTTTAATAATGGCATCCCCACCAGGAATGATGGTTGAGGGATACCCATAAAAATTTCTTAAATAAAAGATTTTTATAGGAACCCTTGACGCCGAACTGCGCCTGAGCGCTACCAGGTTGCCATTTTGTAGTTTCTTGTTTTGTTGATTCTGAGTCTTCCACAACACAATCGATTACATTTTGTTCTGGGAATGTTGCCTGGCCCCTCGTTATTGGAGAGCCGAATGCCTTTTACACCCATTTACTATTTTGGCACTAACCTTAACGATCGACGGGGAGTGTGATGAAAGCGCGACTTCGGCTTTCGACACAATTCCTCTAATGATTACGTCACAAAGTTGTTCCAACTAAATTTGGTTTTGGGTATTACTGCGGGCTAGACGTTGCGACAAGCTTTGGTACAGCGCTTCTGGCACTGATGCATGTAGCGATCGCCCTAGTCGATTTTTTTTTTGAGCCGCTTGTAAGCAACTCGTTTCTGGACAAATATAGGCGGAACGCCCCATGCCCTGATCCAATTGTACCTTTCCCGATGGAAAGACGCGGACAATCCGCCAAAACTGATCTTTTGAGCCTACTTTCCGGCAACTAATACAGCGCCGATAATTTGGTTTCATCCGTTCTTTGCGATCGCAGTCCAGGATAATGAAAGTAAAAATAAGTTTATTATTACTATTTTTTACTTATACCAAGTAGCTTTTGAGACTGAGACTACAATCTTACAGTATCAAAACTTTACAAAATTAATCAATTATTCATCATCGTTATTGTCAAAACTATCTTCCTCTTCTAATTCGTTCTGATTTTCATCCTCGAATTCTTCTTCAAAGTCCGAGTCGTCTTCCTCTGATTCCTCTGATTGATATTTTGTTCTGACGGCTGCAAATTTGGTATCCTCTGCTGCATAGTCATACTTAGCTTTGTCTTTAATGTCTATTTTCCAACCAGTCAGACGGGCTGCCAAACGGACGTTTTGTCCTTCTTTGCCAATAGCCAAACTCAATTGATCTTCAGCTACAAGTACATGAGTTTGCCGCGACTCTGGATCCATCAAGCGTACTTCATCTACCCGTGCTGGACTTAAGGCATTAGCAATGTATGTTGCTGGGTCTGGCGACCAGCGAATTACATCTATTTTTTCACCGCGTAATTCGTTGACTACCACTTGAATTCGCGATCCCCTAGCTCCAATACAAGCGCCTACTGGGTCTACATCGCGATCGAGAGTATCTACTGCTATTTTAGTCCGGGGGCCGACATAACGGGAAGGGGGGTTTGCCTCCCTAGCTACGGCAACAATCCGTACCACTTCATCTTCAATTTCTGGGACTTCGTTGGCGAAAAGATAAACTACCAAACCAGCATCAGCACGAGACACAAGCAACTGTGGCCCTCGTTGCTGACCTTGGGAGACTTTTTTCAGATATACCTTGAAGGTGGCATTTGCCCGATAGTTATCGTTGGGCAACTGTTCCCGCTTTGGTAATTCGGCTTCTACTTCTGGCTGACCAAAGCCGCTGCTAACTGCTAGAACCACTGATTGCCGCTCAAACCGCAGGACTCTTGCTTGGAGCACAGTTCCTTCTAAATCTTGGAACTCTTCTTGCACCATCTGGCGCTGTTGATCCCGTAATTTTTGCGCCAATACTTGCTTAGTTTGCATTGCCGCCATTCGACCAAATTCTCCTTGGTCGGGTGTAACATCTAACACTACAGAGTCCCCTAACTGCGCTTCGGGAGCGACTTGTTGAACTTCGTCTAGAGAAATTTGGTGATCTGTATTATCTACTTCTTCAACAATGGTTTTGGTAGAAAGAACGCGAAATCCTTCTCCTTCAATATCGAGTTCTACTTCAAAATTTTCAAAATAATCTTCGTCAAACTGTTTGCGCTCTAAATTTTGGGCGCGGCGATAGCGTTCATAGCCTTTGAGTAGTGCTTCTCTAATAGCTGATTGAACTGCAAGCCGGGGTAAATTCCGTTCGCGACTTATACTTTCAATTAATTCTTTTAATCCAGGTAAAGTAACCATTGACATAAGCAATCTCCTTTAAAAATTAGGGAGTGGGGAGAGACGCGATTAATCGCATCTCTACTGAGTGGGGGCTGGGAACTAGGGACTAAAAACTACGCACTAGAGCCAGGGATTAGAGAATAGCTTTAAACTAATCTCTAACCTCTAGCCCCTAGCCTCTAACCTTTAGCCCTTAGTTCCTAATCTTTAGCCTTGAGCTAAGGTGCTCTAGTCTCTAACTCTTGAGCCATAGCCCTTTGTTTATCGGCGCTCCTCTAACTGCACCTTAGTAATTAGGGAGCGGGGAATTTCGACTACACGACCTTTTTGATTTAAGTAAAGTGCTGTCTCATCCCGACGAATCAACTGACCAACCCACTCTTGTTGTCCGTCGTAGGGGGGCGAAGTGGAGATAATGACAGGAAATCCTTTAAAGGAAATAAATTCCCTATCTGTTACCAGTTGCCGCGAAATACCAGGACTAGACACTTCCAAGACGTATGTATCTGGAACGATTTCCGCAGCATCTAAGGAGGCTTCTAAAGCACGGCTCATCCTCTCACAATCGTTCAACCCAGTGTCTTGCTCAGGATTGCGAATGTCTACCCGCAACACTGGTGGACTTTGGTTGGTATGAAAAACCACGCCAACCACTTCCAATCCCAGTTCTTCTGCAACTGGTGTCGCCAAATCAATAATTTGTGGAACTAAAGGATGAGCCATGAGAGAATTCAATAAAAAAAGTGGGCATCGACCCACTTCCTGCGATAGATATATCTTCCAAGAAGTCTTGTGACGAACCAAATGATGATTCGCCTAATTCGAGTTTAGCGCATTTCTTTTATAGTCGTGTATTGGGAATTGGGCACAAGAGGCAGAGGTGCGGAGGGGCAGAGGGGAAAAACTTACTACAACTTCTCCCCTGCTCCCCTGCTCCCCTGCCCCTCTGCTCTCCCTACCCTTCCCGTATTTTTGGAAGAATAATGCCTTTATCCACTACCACGGGAACTGATGCTTGTGTTCGTAGCTGCCGGGTTTGCTCGATAATTTGGTCTATGTCTTCTTGGGATAAACGCTGGACGTAGTTGAGTTTGATTTCCTCTAAGAAGTCAAAAAGTAAACTCTGAATTTCTGAGAGTACATGTTTTTCCTTGATTTGAGATCCCAATACCTTAGTAAAGCTTTCTACTAGCTGACTGGTGAGTTTTGCTCCTACAGGATCTTCAACAGCGCTAACTAAAGTTTTGTAAAGATTAGTTGTGATTTGAGTCGCCAGTTGTTCGCTTAACTGGGTTTGAGCCTGTCCCACGCCAGGGAGGTTTTGGAGGTTGCGGTAGACGGGGACTTGATGGAAAACGGTTTCGATGTTGTGGCGCAGAATGGCAACGATCGCAGGTTGGATATCAGGTAGCACTTGGTAGACAATTGTTTTTATTAAAAGACCTGCGATCGCTTCGACTTCATTCACATTATTAATATCTATGTAGGGACGTAAATTTTCTTGTTGTGAGAGCCAGGTTGTCAATTCACCCCGCTGAATTGAACCCTGAACCTGATTAATCACCCTCACGACGACAATTTCTGTGAGTTCTTCAGCAAAATTGGCGACAATCCCCTGATTAATTTGCTTTCGCACTGGATGCAGATTCAATAACTGCGCTTGATCGAGGCGAATTAATACAGGTATGATTCGCAACCCTCGCCAAAATGGCAGTAGTAAAAATAAATCGTACCAACGCCACAATAGTGCTTCTAACCAGCTAAAACCAGGATGTTGGCGTTTGAGTAAGAAGGTGCGCCCCAGCAATTCTAAGCCAAATAAAATCAGAAAAGGTAAGTCAATAAGCCAGAATTTATCAATAAAATCGCCATTTTCCCCGATTTGGCGGTAGTAGTTACTGGCGATCAAAGGGCGGATGCTTTTGTTAAAAAAAATAATTTCTTTATCCCAGCCATTTTGTGATATATAGGGCTGACTCCAAAAAGTAGCGAAGGACTGTTTTGCAGATTCTTTACCGATGTGCGATCGCATCCTTTGTTTGATTTTCTCTAGCGTCCCGCTCTTATTCGCTCCCGCAAACGGGTTACTGTCAATCATCTCGCTACTAAGACGACTTATCTGTATTAGCCTGCTGTTTACCTGAGGCGACTGTAACCCTGTTTGTCTAACTTGTTCCTCTAATGCATCTACTGTTTCTAGATAATTTTTTGTGTCTCGATGACTTTCAATACCTTTGATTGGGTCATAAATCTTAGTAATTTGGGGAAGTTTGCGCAAGTAGAAATCTCGCCAAGGTACGTAACTTAAATCAAACAACACTAAACCTAAATTTACGGCGGCAGTAATTGCCATTAATCTCTCAAACCAAAGATTACGCTGTTTAGAAGATTTTATATTTTTCATTTTCTGTAATATATGATACTTTTTGAGGTGTTTAAAACATAAACTTTTTCATTTATTAATTTTTTGCCTTTTCTAACCAATTACAGCAATTTCCAGTCGAGTAGACCCCAGTACAAGTACACATCTGTTATGGGTGTCAACTTCAGCCCAAAACAAAACTTTTTTAAAACCTCTTTTCCAACCATAGGCTGAAAATACTCCTCATTACAGCACAACCACAGGTAAAGAGACTGCCTTTCACCTTCAGTGGACGCCAATGCACAGATATGATTTTCTAAGGCAGTTTAGGGTTAAAAGGGTATATTCGCTTCAAATGATAACCGCTGTATCTTTGCTAAGACAAGATACTTCTTTTGATGGATGACAGAAATTATTGTTTAAATATCTAGCTAAATTTAACAAAAAAAATCACAATTTTTTCAAAATTCATTAAATCATCGTGAAAAAAGTTATTAAACAAACTTAAAATGCAGCTGTTAACGTTTATGATCCTGCTGATTTGACCCAAAGGAGTTTTTAAGTATGTGGTGTGGGTTTGGAAAATCAAGCGCAACCTTTGCTGTTACTTGCCTAATGACTGCTAGTTTGGTAATTGCAGACACAGGTTTTGCAGCCCCTCAAAAAAGTTATACGCCCCAGCAGTTCCGTCAAGTATTGCGGGGATTAGGCTATAACGTCAAGGTAACAAATACTGCTTTGACAGACGAGGAAACTAAAAAGGCAATTCGAGAATTTCAGACTGGTTACAAGCTAAAACCTGTTGATGGCATCGCAGGGCCAAAAACCCAAGATTTTGCTGCTAACATCGTTCAAATTTTGCACAGAAATTTGAATGCAGTGGTGAAGCCAAATCCTCCCCTGCCGCGCGATCATTTTTATGGTTCTCGCACGGAAGAAGTGGTGAAGGAGTATCAGAAGAAATATCAGTTGCAAGAAACTGGAATTGCTAATTTAGCACTCCGCCAAAAGCTGAATGAAGAAGCAAAGACAGTCTTCAGTCAGCCGACAACTAAACCAACAACTAAACCGACAACTAAACCGACAACTAAACCAACAGCTAAACCGACAGCTAAACCGACAGCGACACCGACAGCGACGCCAACAGCGACGCCAACAGCGACGCCAACAGCTACACCGACAGCGACGCCAACAGCGACGCCAACAGCTACACCAACAGCTACACCGACAGCTACACCAACAGCGACACCCTAGTTGCCAGAAAAGACTCCTACCCCAAAGCCGCTCAAGTCATCTGATTTGGTTCTTCTAAGGGTCTGCCCTTGGGTGTAGGTAGAATTGGACGGCGGTCATTGTAAGGCATAGGAATGTACTGCACGCTAGGTCGTCCTCCTTGTGGCTGTGGGTACAGATCCATGAGATCGTAAATAGAATGGGGCAGTCCGACGGTTACGGGCAGCCCCATTTCTGTTGCTTCTTCAATAGTGATGGGATAGTCATGGGTGACGCGCCCAGTTGTCAAGGCTTCGATAATCGGTTCGATATTTTCTGGGAGAACTTTTTGTTTAGGTATACTGTCTTTTAGCAAAGTTCGTACAAACCGCTGTACCTGCCCAATTGCTTTGCGCGATAGGTCGGCCATAATTAGGGTTTGGTCATCAATCTCACTGATGGGTTTATCTTCAACCACTTTCAGGATACTGGCTGCTGGGTAGTTACCCAGTTGGGGATCGACTGGACCCAAGACAGCGTTAGCATCCATAATAATTTCATCAGAGGCGAGGGCAAGCATTGTACCGCCACTCATCGCATAGTGAGGTACAAAAACTGTGACTTTTGCTTGGTGGCGAATCAATGCTCTGGCGATTTGTTCGGTAGCTAAAACCAAACCGCCAGGAGTGTGCAAAATTAAGTCAATTGCTACATCTGGCGGTGTGAGGCGAATTGCTCGCAATATTTGTTCTGAGTCTTCAATAGTAATGTAGCGAGATAGGGGAATTCCCAAAAAGCTAATGGACTCTTGGCGGTGAATCAGTAAAATCACTCGACTTTTGCGTTCCTGCTGGAACTGTTGTAAAGCACGTAAGCGCCGATATTCTATTTGACGTTTTTGCCAAAGGGGTTGCAAAGAAGTCAGAAGGAGGAAAATCCAAAATAAATCACCAATACCAAAGCCCATATAATTTATTTTTGTTCAAAAATAACGGTTGCCGTCATTATTGTCACAAATTTGGGGCGATCGCAGTTCTATCTGTAGATTTATAGAAAAATTACAAATTATTTACTACCCCTTCGCCAAATTTTAATAGTGTCATCATCACTACCGCTAACTAGGGTTTGGCCATCGGGACTGAAGGCGACACATCTAACATAGTTGGAATGCCCTGTAAGTGTGCTGATTTCTCTGCCACTATGTATGTGCCACAGTTTGATTGTGTTGTCCCAACTGCCACTAGCCAGAAATTGTCCATCCTGGCTAAAGGCGACTGACCAAACTGAATCAGAATGACCAATGAGAGTACGAATTTCTCTGCCTGTATTTACATGCCACAGTTTAATCGTGTTGTCACCACTGCCACTGGCGATTATTTCCCCATTTTTGCTGAAGGCGATACAGTTGACAAAGAAAGAATGGCCTGTGAATGTGTAAATGTTTCTGCCTGTGTATACTTGCCACAGTTTTATAGTGTAATCATTACTGCCACTAGCCACCAGTTGTCTATCCTGGCTATTGGTTGCAGGCGTTCTCGGAGAGTAGGCGACTGACGAAACTGGGTCGGAATGTCCTATGAAAGTTTGGATTTCTATGCCTGTGTGTACTTGCCATAGTTTGATTGTGCAGTCAGCGCTACCACTAGCCAAAAACTTACCATCTGGACTAAAAGTAACGGAATTCACCCAATTAGCATGACCGGTAAGAGTACGAATTTCTTTACCCGTGTTGACATACCACAATTTGATTGTATTATCCCAACTCCCGCTAGCTAAAATTCCTCGGTTCAGGTCTGCAACTCCCGCAGATTTGCCGGACTCGCCTTGATAAGAAATGTTTGAAGAGATTGGGCTAAAGGCGACGGAATTAACCATACTGGAATGACTAGAAGACCAACGACCCATTTGACGCACTAACTTGCCAGTTCCCACTTGCCAAAGCTTGATGGTGTTGTCATTACTGCCACTAGCAAGAAATTGCCCATCTGGGCTAATGGCGATCGCATGAACCATACTAGAATGACCTTTGAGGGTCTGTACGCATTGCCAGTTCTGCCGATCTAATACAACAGGTACAGGTAGTTGCAGTCTAGGCTCGATCGCTAAATTAGATGATATTTTGGTTACATCTTTCCCAGTTTCAGGACCTAATAAATCCAACCACTCCTGCACAGACTGGGGACGATACGTTGACTCCAGATCCATGCCGCACATAATAGCCTGATTTACCCTGTTGCTGATGTTGGGATTAAAATATTGTGGTGGTTCTAAATTGATATTGTGACGTCTATCATCTGCACTAGTTGGTACAACTGCGGTAAGCAAGTTATACAAAGTAGCGGCTAGGGCGTAAATATCAATGTATTCTCCTCGCGGTGCTTCTGATTCATACTGTTCAGGTGGGGCAAAACCAGGAGTACGATACACTGTATGCCTTTGGATCGTATTAGGAATAAATTCTCTAGCGATGCCAAAGTCTATCAGCACTGCTTCTAATTTATCAATGCGGATCATGATGTTGCGTGGTTTGAGATCCCGATGCAACAGTCCTTTAGAATGGATTAGGGTCAAAGCATCGCCAATTTGCCGGATGTAAAGTAGTGCTTCTGCCTCTGATAGCACCCCTATTCGCCTCAAGCGCTGTGCTAAGTCTTCCCCTTCGATGTAATCCATCACCATGCAGGGCAAATTCCCTTCATCAAAGATGGTTTCTATCTGTACTATATGAGGATGGTGGCACACAGCCAGCCGTACTGCTTCATCACGAAAGTCTTGCCTTAACTTGTTTCGGTGGAGTATCCAGGCGGGGTGATTCAGGATTTCTTCTTTGAGGGTTTTAATCACTCGCTGTTGATTTCGTTGATTTCTGGCAAGATAAGTAATGCCAATTCCACCTTCACCTAGTTGGCTTTCAATAATGTAGCGTCCCCCGAATAAAGACTTTCCTGCATTCCACACCATTAGTAATATTTGACAATTGCTGGTATTTATTTTGGCACGGTATCAGAACAGCCAACACGAATTTGTGGGAATTCCATTTGAATTGCTGTTGTAGCTTTTTGGAACTTAGTTACTTAGATAACATTTTCCTTAACCTCAATAATTACTAATAGTATAAAGTTTTAATATACCCTCATCGTTTTGCCTAAACTATGCCTTCATACGAAAATATGAAAGTTCATTGCTCATGCTAGAGTAAACAGTAACTTTAGACATATTTATTCATAATAATTTGACTTGTAGGTAATCTAAAATTATGCTAAAGAATCTCAATTTGAAACAAAAATTTACAATTCTGCTACTGGTAATTTTGACATTTGGTCTGAGCTTGAGTGGATTTACTCTTTCTTCTCTACTGAGAGAGAATGCTAAACAAGATATTAGCTCCACTGGTCTCATGCTCATCCAAACAATGAGTTCTGTTCGTAAATACACCAGTACTCAAGTGAATCCAGAGCTAGTTGATAAATTGGCTACTGAATTTTTGCCACAAACCGTTCCTGGATATTCAGCACGAGAAGTGTTTGAAATTTTACGGAAAACAACAGACTACCGTGATTTCTTTTATAAAGAAGCAACTCTCAATCCCACAAATCTTCGGGATAAGGCTGACGGTTTTGAGACGGAAATTGTAGAACAGTTCAGAAATAAATCAGACCTTAAAGAAGTTAGTGGATTTCGCTCAATTCCTGGAGGGGATATCTTTTATATTGCTCGTCCTTTAGCAGTGTCTGAACAAAGCTGTCTGGTCTGTCATAGTGTACCTGAAGCTGCACCTCAAAGTATGATTAGTCTTTATGGTGCTGCTAATGGATTTGGGTGGAAGCTTAATGAAATTGTTGGCGCTCAGATTATATCAGTACCTGCCAAGAATGTCATCACTAAAGCAAATCAGTCTTCTTTACTAATTATCTTGATTGTATCAGCTATATTTATAGCGACTATCCTGTTAGTCAACTTGTTCTTGAATCGACAAGTTGTGCTTCCTCTCAAACGCATGACTCGCATAGCCGAAGAAGTTAGTACGGGACACATGGAAGTTGAATTTGAGCAGATGTCTAATGATGAAATCGGTAATTTAGCTAGAGCTTTTAAACGGATGCAGTTAAGTTTAGAAATGGCGATGAAAAGAATCAAACGTACTCAAGGAGGTACAAGCGATTACAATAATTCGTAATGATGCTCTCTACGAGACACTACATTTAGCTTGCTTCCCCGTAGGGTGCGTGGACTAGCTACCGCTACGCTAACGTCATGAAGTTCTGTAGAAGACGTTGCGTTTAGCTTTGCCAAAAAACCTTGTTACTTTTATGAGTTCTCTTGACTTCAACTGACAGAATTAGTTAAAAGATTAAAAATTATTCCTCAATTTCATGATGTCTAAATCTCTATGAAAATAAGCTTTTTTTGAATTCAAAAGCTGCTTGAAAGTTAGGAATTTCCTTAGTTACAAGTTCAATAAATTGATCGGCTGAAATATAAGGATTGTGAGCTAGTATTTCTTCTATAATCAGATTTGCCATTGGCCCGATGTGGTAGGCTAATTCTTGCTGGCAATGTTTGATAAATGCTGGTTGGAGTGAAGATTGTTGTGGTTCAATGTGTCGTCCATTTTGTGGACTAGTAGGTGAAGTAAAAATTGTTTCTTCAGGTTGGTTATATGACTGCGATAAAGCCGACATAGCCTGAAATTCAGGGTTAAATACCGTGGCTGGTAAATCATCAACCATGATTGCAGAAAACATTGCCATTTCTGGTTCTCGAATACACTCTAAATCTCGAAGAACTTCGCTGGCTGTTTGGTATCGCTTGTTAGGCCTATCTTCCAACATACAATCAAGTACTTGAGCAAACTCATCAGTAACATAGGTATAATCACGCCAGTTCCATTCAAGTGAGTATTGATCCATTAATAATGATGGATCTCTACCTGTGAGTAATACAATAGCAGTTACACCTAAAGCATAAAGGTCACTAGAGGGCGAACATAAACCCAAACTAATTTGTTCGCGAGGAGCATATCCTACTTTGCCTACAAGGGACATTTTGCCAACAAACGTTACCTGTTGGTTGGAACTTCTCCCCTCGTTCATGTCAGCAATTTGCTTGCCTACCCCAAAATCGATCAGCACTGGCAGATCCTTGCCATCGGGTAACATGATGTTGTCTGGAGAAATATCTCGATGGATGATATTGTGCTGATGAACATATTCCAAAACAGGCAGCAGATTCTTTAGCCACTGTATAACTTCGTCTTCAGAAAAATTTCTTCCTTGACGTTGCAGTTCTCCTAGCAGTCTGGAATATGTTTTACCATCAACATACTCTTGTACTAGGAATAGTCGACCGTCTCCTTCAAAGCAAGCCAAAAACTTGGGAATTTGAGGATGTTGCAATTGATGAAGAATTTTTGCCTCTCTTTTAAATAAGTTCCGATATTGTTCCAGTCCACTTTCACCTGTGCCAATGGGTGCAAATTCTTTGAGAACACAGGCTTCATTAAACCGACGAGTGTCAAATGCTAAGTAAGTTCGTCCCAATCCTCCCTGTCCTAGAAGTTTTTGGATTATATAGCGGTTATCGATTAGAGTTCCAGCAGCTATTTCTGGTCTTGTCATAGGGGACTGTGACATCATCATCGCACTCCTAGCGATTTTGTTATTGATAAATTATCTAATTTGCTGAAAGTCAGAAACTCTAGCAGATAAAGGCTAATAACATCCTTTAAATTGAGGTTAGCACCACTATCGAGCCAAGGAAATACACTTTTCTACAATTTTCTGATGGTCTTGTGTTACCAAATAGACAATTTTAACCTGGGTAGTTCGATCCTACTACTAATACTTAAGTATTTTAGCCGCCGCAACATAATCAGTGTCTGCGGTAATATCTGCAAATGTTCAGGGCATCGCCTTTGAGATTTGCTGCTGAACCTTATTTTCCCCATAGTTACCCAATTGAAATTGGGTTGAGGGACAGTAAGGATATAGCGTGACATCATGGTTTGTCATAAAAAATGAGGTTGCTATAGACTTGCTGAAAGAAATATTATATGTATTTCAACTGCTAAATATGCGATCGCTCTCAAAAATTAATCTTTCTGAGAGCCAATATCATTATCAAATAACTGTTTCAGCATCGGCTATCAAGGTTTTCAGTATAAATGATTCCTCAAAAGCAAAAAATGATGCTGCGTATCAGAAAAGACTCCTGAGGCTACAATAATTCATTTAGCTCATCAGGATTCACGCCTAACTGACGCAAACGTTCAGCTAATTGTTCTGCTTTTCGTTTGGCTTGAGCAGCTTCTTGTCTAGCTTCTATAGCTTCTTGTCTAGCTTCTGTAGCTTCTTGTTGAGCAAACATAGCTCGTTCAGTTGCAGCAGCAGCTTCCTCTGTGGGTGCGGGAATTAATTCTCCTGTCAAGGTGAACCACCTTAACCACAACCTTTCTATATCTCGAAATGAACCTTGCCATAAGCCTAAACTTAAATCTATCTCTGGCATTAGTAGGTAGCCATTAGTCAAATTCATTGGTTCATAGTGACCGCCAACTAAGTGAAAAGCCCGAAGTTCATTAGTGTAGCGACTAAAAACAACATAGTAGGGAATCCGCAAAATCCGCTCATAAACTTCCCATTTGCTAGGAGGTTTATCTGCTGCACTTTCTCTTCTTGTGCCTAAATCTTCGTCTTCCGTACCTGGAGATAATAACTCAACAACCACAAAGGGATTTGCTGGCTCTTGCCAACTTACATAACTTAACCGTAAGTCTTGCCCTTTGTATAACTTTCCTACACCTACTACACCAAACCAATCTGGGCGTTTATACCACAAAGGATGCTGTAAATCATAGTAGAGATTAAGGTCAGCCGCACTATAAACTAGTTCGGGATTCCAGTTGATGGGCTGAAAAGTTAAGTATAAAAGTAAGGGTTGTAAAAAGTGGAAATCGTCTGGCAAACCTGGTTCCTCTGGGTTGTCACTTGGTAAATCATACATCGTTGGTAGAGTTTCCCAAGGAGGAAGCGGCGGGTCAGATTGAGGGATGTAATGGGGAGAAGAAGTCATAATAAAAATTGGGTTTGATATTTTTCGGCTATTACTTTTATGGCTCTACCGTACTTATTAGGCTAAATTTACAGCTTCTAAAAGGGAATAGGTAACAGAAGCGAATAGATGTGTAGTGAGTTTTTCACGCAATCAAATAGGATTACCATAAAAGTAATAATGTTATTCCACAACTAGCTGCGAAGTGCAGCGGACCGCTCTGCTAACACCAAATTTTGAGATTAGCTTTGCTACTATTATCTCTAAATGTTCGGCTTCCTTGGGTCAAATGCCACTGGACTCTAATCGTCAAACTTGCTCAAGGTTGCTAATTAGCGAGATATTACTTATTTAAAGGTATAAATATTCCCATTCTTCGTCTTTATTATCAATTAATTAAAACGAATGGCGTTTTGCTGCGCTGTTCAGCTCCCCGACTTTTCAAAAAAGTCGGGGAGCTAAGTTAGATAAGGGTTATTGCGTTAAAATTTGACGGCTTAAAATACTCATTACTTCACCTGGGTTGGCAGTTGGTAGCAGTGGACTCCAATCTCCTACACTGGCATAGCCAATTACCTGCAAGTAGTGAATTGTAGTGCTAACGGCTTTGGGAGAACCAATCAGTAGATGCTTAATCGGTTCTCTTTTGGGAAATGGCTGTGCAGTTGATTCCTTGCGGGTGGGTGTATCTAAATTTTCACCCAGGTATTGCTTTAACTGTGATTGGGCAGACTTTTGTAATTGTGCCATCATTGTATTTATCTCCTGATAAAGGGGTGACATAAAGGCGATCGCATTCTTCTTCGCGGGATTAGGCGATCGCCTTTATCATAGTTTTATATTAATGTATAAAATTATACTTATCAACTATAAATTCAAAAGTTTCTATCAATAAATTCCGAAATTTTAATGTAAATAAATTAGGTCTAATTCGAGTTCTTTAAAATTTTATTGCTATAAAAAAATGCTAGATTTAGCAAATTTTTAACTAAACCTAGCAATCCTAAATTATTTACAAGAAGTCTAATCTTCCGGTTCAATTCCTGCCGCCCGCAATTGTGCTGCTAGTCGTTCAGCACGTTGGCGTTCCTGTTGGGCGCGTTGGCGTTCCTGTTCGGCTAATTCTATTCCCCAAGGTAAAAGGTTTTTTTGTTCATCCCACCACCGTAACCAGTTTCCTGTGCGGTTTTCACGAATACCTTGCCACACCCCAAGGTAAAGATTCATTTCTGCTATCCAGTAGCGTTGATTTTCATCAGGCTCTTGCAAAATGTATTGTTCTGTGTCCTGCAAGCGATACATCTCAAAACTGCCGCTATCTGGTTCAAAGATAATGTAGTTTGGCACTTTTAAGATGCGCTCGTAGAAAAACCATTTTCCTGGGGGATATGTTGCTTTGATAGAATATTCTGTTTCTTGTGTATCGGAAACAAATTCCATCACAATTAGGGGAATGTCACCTTGTAATTGAGGTGTGTAACTGCGTATTACTTCTTCTCTACTAACATTAATTTTGGCAATGAAAGCCCAATCAGGAGCTTTAATGACCATTTTGTTGTTTAGAGTGGCACAAATGCCGTAATTAGTTGTTGTTAGGGTGTTAGCTGAAATTTTTCCGGCTAATTCTAGGCTTTCTGTAAGTGCAGCAGCTAAGGCTGGTTGGTTGATGTTATCCACTGGATCGTCGGGCAGTTTGTAATCATCGGGTAGTTTTTCCCAAGTGATTTGGTAGTCTTGGGTGAGGGCTGTCATGGTGGATTGTCCTTTGAGGTGGTGTTATCGCGGATTTTACGCTGGTATTTACTGTTTTAGATCCCCCCAACCCCCTTTTATAAGGCAGGTCTACTCATCTTCATCGGGTTCTAAATCGTCGGCTGTCAATTCTTGATGGGGGATGGCGGCAATGATCGCATCTATTACTTTGGCAACGGGTAAAATCTCGATATCAAGATCGGGGAATTTTTGTCCTTTAGGGACGATCGCTCGTTTAAATCCCAACTTGGCTGCTTCTTTTAACCGTAGTTCCATTTGGGAAACCGATCGCACTTGTCCACCTAACCCAACTTCACCGATTAAGACTGTACCGGGATCGACGATGCGATCGCGGAAACTAGCTACGATCGCGATCGCAATTCCTAAATCTACCGCCGGTTCTTCCACATTCAACCCACCCGCAGAAGCAACGTAAGAATCCAATTTTGACATGGGAATTCCCACCCGTTTTTCTAAGACGGCAAGAATTTGCACCAAGCGGTTGTAGTCTACACCAGTTCCAGCCCGCCGAGGGGAAGGGTAGCTAGTGGGACTCACCAAAGCTTGCAATTCCACAACAATCGGGCGAGTACCTTCGCAAGCAACCACAATGGCAGTACCAGGTGCGGGATCGTCACGGTTGCCTAAAAATAGCTCTGAGGGATTGGAGACTTCTCGTAATCCATCTGTCACCATTTCAAAGATACCGATTTCGTGAGTTGCGCCGAAGCGGTTTTTGACTGTCCGTAATAACCGATGGGAAGCAAAGCGATCGCCTTCAAAATACAACACTGTATCAACTAAATGTTCTAAAACTTTAGGCCCGGCGATCGCTCCTTCTTTGGTGACATGTCCTACAATCAGCATGGTGACATCTTCGTGCTTCGCCACCTTCATCAGTGCTGCGGTACATTCCCGTACCTGAGCTACTGAACCTGGTGCAGAAGTCAGCGCTGGAAAAAACACCGTTTGGATACTATCAATCACCGCCACATTTGGCTTGAGAGAGTCTATTTCCCGTAAAATTTCTTCTAAATCTGTTTCTGGCAGTACATATAAATCTGCACCTATACTGTCAGGGTCTATAGGAAGCGTAGTATCTACTACTACTGTTACCTTCTCATCATTAACCACACTTAGGGGTTTTGATACTCCCAAACGGGAAGCGCGTAATTTTACTTGCTGCCCTGATTCTTCACCAGTGACGTAAAGGATGCGGTATTTTTGTGCTAATTGATTAGATACTTGCAACAATAAAGTCGATTTACCAATACCTGGATCGCCACCAATCAGCACCATAGAGCCAGGGACAACCCCGCCCCCAAGCACTCGATCTAATTCTCCATAACCAGACTCCCAACGGGCGATTTGGCGATCGGTAATTTGGTTAAATGTTAACGAGGCTCGCGCTTTAGCTGGTTTAGCGTGAGATTTGCCATTAGTTTGAGTTGATTGCCAACCACTCACTCCCCCCCGGCTGGGTACATCTACTGAGGATTGAATAGAAATTTGTTCTTCTAGAGAGTTGTAAGTACCGCAAGCTGGACACTTGCCAAACCACTGTGGCGATTCTGCTCCACATTCATTACAAACAAAAAAGGTTTTTGGCTTTGCCATTCTTAAATCTTATTAAATAATCTTAATATTTACTTAATTCTTGAAAAAAACTAAAAACTAATAATAGTAGTATTTAGAGCTTTTTCCAAATCAATTCATGGAATGATATCTTAATATTATGGTATTAAAAATTAATCATGTAAATTTTTAGTCAAGGAGCCTAGAGAAACTTGGAAAGCCATAAAGAAAAAATCTTGGTGGTAGACGACGAAGCCAGCATTCGCCGGATTTTGGAAACACGCCTTTCCATGATTGGCTACGATGTAGTGACGGCTGGCGACGGGGAAGAAGCTTTGGAAACTTTTCGCAAAACGGAGCCAGACCTGGTAGTTTTAGATGTAATGATGCCAAAGCTAGACGGCTATGGTGTATGTCAAGAATTACGAAAAGAATCAGATGTCCCCATTATTATGCTAACAGCTTTGGGTGATGTCGCCGATCGCATCACCGGGTTAGAATTGGGTGCTGATGACTATGTAGTTAAACCATTTTCCCCCAAAGAGCTAGAAGCCCGGATTCGGTCGGTGCTGCGGCGAGTAGATAAAAACGGTGCTTCTGGAATTCCCAGCTCTGGGGTAATTCATGTCGCTAATATTAAAATCGATACGAATAAGCGACAAGTCTACAAAGGCGATGAGCGCATTCGATTGACGGGTATGGAGTTCAGCTTGTTAGAGTTGTTAGTCAGTCGCTCTGGAGAAGCTTTTTCTCGTTCGGAAATTTTGCAAGAAGTTTGGGGTTATACACCAGAACGTCATGTGGATACCCGCGTGGTAGATGTGCATATATCACGTTTGCGAGCAAAATTAGAAGACGATCCTAGCAACCCAGAATTGATTCTCACTGCACGGGGTACTGGTTATCTTTTCCAGCGGATTATTGAACCAGGAGAGGAGTGAGGAGGAGATGAGGGAGCAGAGGGGCAAGGAAGCAGAGGAGACAAGGGGACAAGGGGAATTATTGAACAAGTCTCTCCCTTAACTCACTCTCTTCCTTGTGTGCCTTGTCTCTTCTCAGTACTCAATGCTCAATTCCCAATTTCTAATGACTAAACCCGATCCCAATCTATTTTTGCGGCGTCTACCCATTGTCGTGGGTGGGCTAGGCGCTGTACTTTTACTGATTAACCGTTTATTAACACCGGAATTAACCCAGTCTCAATCGCGTGGTGATGTAGTGGGCGTGATTTTGAGTGCGGTGTTAATTTTGACGGGTTTAATTTGGCAGCAAGTTCAGCCGCGATCGCCTGATACTGTAGAACTAATTGGAGAAGAAGGTTTTGTACTAGCAGCAGATTTACCTGAAGCCGTAAAAACAGAGCTAGCCTGGGCATCTCATTTATTGTTGACTAATACAGTAACGCGATCGCTTGTGGTTTTTTATCAAGGTAAAGTTTTGTTGCGTCGCGGGATTCTGGGTACTAAATCTGAGGTTGTACCAGGAGTAATCTTGAAACAAGTACTCGAAAAACAAAAACCGATTTATCTAGTTGCTCTAAAAATATATCCAGGTAGGCTTGAATTTGATTATTTACCAGAAAATACTCAAGGTGTAATTTGTCAACCTATTGGCAACCAAGGTGCATTAATTTTGGGAGCAAATGCTCCTCGCAGTTACACCAAACAAGATGAAAACTGGATTGCGGGAATTGCTGATAAATTAGCCGTTACTCTTAGTACTTAGATTGTCAGCTAGTTTAGAAAGCCAGCCAATTTTAGTGAGACAAGGGGCTTAAGCCCCTTGTTTGGAAGCAGATCGCAACTAATCTGTATTAGCAAGTTATTGAGTGTCACAAGCGTATTTTAAATTTAAAAATTAAATCTAAAATCTAAAACTTAAAATTCAATTACCAAGAAGTCAAAAAATTCCAACCTTCCTTTTCTTCCGGTGTTTTTTCTTCTGTTTCTTCTAGTTTTTCTGGTGTCTTTAAATTTGTCTGTTGAATTAAATTATCATAAGCTCCTGAATCAACCCATTTCAATAACTCGCCAGCCCGCATAACTACCCAAGAAAGCCCAGGCTCTGTATAGCTTAATAGTTTCGTGACTTTATCCACACTATCAAAGTTATTGGATGCAAACTCACGGGCTTGGATGAGGAAATCTTCAATTACAGTAGAAGTCAAGTACTCATCTGGTAAACCCGCGAGTTTCATCAGTGTAGTAGTTGCTACGTCAATATCCTGACAAGCTAGCATTGCAGCCCGATCGGCAGTGAACCTAGCCATCATCCGCCAATTATACAAACCTAGTTCCATTCCACCAGCTACTAAGCCACCGACTCCCAGTGTGGTACTGCTCAACAAATTTTTCAACGTTGGCATAACAATTGCCATTTGGTGATAAACCATGTGCTGACTTTTGATGCGAGCGATTTCGTGTCCGAAAACGTAAAGCAACTCATCCGAGTCAAGCCACTCCATTGCATCTAAATTAATACCGACAAGGGGTTTTTCTACGCCAACAATGTAGGTTTCAATGTGACCTGTACCTCGAAATAGATACAATTCTGGAAGTGGAGCAACATCAAGAATCTGGCAGGTTTCTACAAATGCTTGATGTAATTGGGGAAAATTACGCGGCGAAATTCTAATTTCACTACCAAGGCTTTGCAGTCTAAGTAGGCGATCGATACCGTATTCGTTAATTTTTTTGAGTAGTAGGGAGACACCGGGCATATTTTGTAAAGAAGCCAAGGCTTTGCGATCGAAGGGGTGTTCGTAGGCTTCAGAACTTAGTCCAGTTAATATCTTTCTCGTCATTGGTTTTGAGCTTTTAAATAGCAGTTTATAAGCATTAGCAAACTTGCACCACATTGTACTAAGTATTTTTCGCTATCTTACCCAGATAGAATAAACAGTAAGCCCGCACAGATGGCATTGGTGTCAACTTAACGTAAAACCCTTATAAAGACGTTATATATAAAGACGTGATATTGAGTTCACTCAGTTACCATCACAATCTGCATCACCCCACCCCGGTTTTGTCTAAAGCCAAAACCGCCCCTCCCCTTGCCAAGGGGAGGGGTTGGGGGTGGGGTAAAACACCTGTGGGATAAGCCTTTTAACTTAAGTTGACACCAATGCACAGATGCGCGCCCCTGAAAATTTGGAAATTTACAATTGATTTATGCAAATTATTTATTGGCTATTAGTTGCTGTAATGGTTGTGGGTATTATTGGTGCTGTAGTTCCAGCCATTCCCGGTAGCAGCTTAATTTTAATTGCAATTATTATCTGGGGAATCGTTAGTAGTTCCTTTGCAGCTATCAAAATTCCACTAATTGTGACAATTATAGTTTTACTACTTAGTGTCGGAGTGGATTTTTTAGCTAGCTATGTGGGAGCAAAACAAGCCGGAGCTAGCAAGTGGGGGCAAATTGGCGCAATTGTCGGTTTGGTAGTAGGATTTTTGGGATTATTGCCAACTTTACCTTTTGGGGGCCCGCTGCTAGGAATTTTACTAGGCCCGCTTTTGGGAGCAATTATTGGTGAGTACCTGTACCGACGTGAATTCCGGTTAGCAGTTAAAGCAGGTATAGGAATTGTAGTCGGATCTTTGGTTGGAAATTTGATTCAAGGGTTGTTAGCGATCGCCGCAGTTGTAGTTTTTGTTGTAACAACCTGGCCACAGGTATTTGGCTCTTAGCATTTGAAAAATCTGACAGATTTGAGAAAAGCATCAATAGCTAGCAATTAGCTAGTTTGTTACAAACATTCAATTAGATCGCACAGACTATCCATAGTAAACAAATACAGCGGTTCCTCCCATTTCTTCTATGAGAGGAACCGTTTCACTAAATATTGGCAACTAGAAAGATTAGATACACTGCATACTCCATTGATCTAAAATCTGGTTGAGCAACTAAAAGTATAACAATATACTAGTATCGTAAGTGGCGTAAATAGTTTTTATTAAAGTCAGAGCTATTACCTATAATTTAAACCCTAGAGAGTAATAGATATACGAAGCGCAGATATGTAAGAAATTAAAATTTTATGAAGACTCTTTATTAGTTGAAGATGTGATGAAGACCACTCAGTAAATATTGCAGGTTCTAAGTCTATGTGATTTTATGGAGATAAGAAATACATCATGCAAGTTTCGCTTTCACTGACAGTATTTTAAATAGATTACTGATAGTAAAGGTCAAGCAATCAATTTCTCTGTTCCAGATTATTATTAGGACTCTCAAAGGCTCATGATTAATTTTAAATCTAAATTACTAAACGCTACTCTGGCTGCTAGTTTTGCAATCCCCTTGGCAACTGCTGGGATGTTTACATCTGCTGGTTCGGCTCAAGCTGTAACCTTGAACGGAAGTATTGGTCTTACTGGTACATCTATGGTTCCTAGTGATGGAGTCAATCCAACTGCTACCAGTATTAAATTTGTTGACGTTGATAGTGTTGATACTGATGGTGATTTTGCAGCCTTCTCACCAAACTTATCAGGCACAGGTATTACCATTAACACTCTAAATTTAACCAGGACAGCTGTTCTATCAGGCACAACAGCTACATATTCTACAGGCGTTTACACTCCCTTCATTAATTTCGGATCGCGAACCTTGGGTAGTACTACTGCGCTTCTTACCTTTGATCTAGATGATTCTGTAGTTACCAGAACTCGGAAATCAGCAACCAACATTAATGACGTAATATTGGATGGGATTACGGGGAAATTTAATTTTAATGGAAAAACTATTGGGATTGGCAATTTGGGTGCTTCTCTTAATGGAAAAACAAGCGAGTACCACTTAACTCTCGAAGCAGTTAGCGTTCCTGAGCCAACCACAATGCTAGGTTTAGGTTTAGTTGGTGCTGGCATGGTTATGTCTCGCCGTCGCAAAAGTGCCATTCAATAGTCCTATCCTAAATATAAAAAAGTTACTTTTAGCAATTAAAAGTAACTCTAATTAATCTATTTCGATCTGGCTGGAATGCAAAATTTACCAACCAGGTCGATTTTTTTATACTTCCAGATAAATCTATATTAAAGGTGAATTTTCTTAACCTTAGATAGAGTTAAACTGACTGCAAAGATTGTTTCGCTTCGTTTGCGATCGCATCTACTTCATCATTAGCCAGAATTTCTAATATAGATTTGGCTTCTGGATTACTTAAACGAGCCAAGGCTTGTACAAGTCTGTAACGAATTTGCCAATCCGGGTTGGTAGCATAGGGAGCCAACAGAGGAACTGCTTGTACATCTCCCAAGTCACCCAAAGAACTAATGGCAGCAGTTTGGACTAATTCGTTTTCTGATGAAAGTGCCTCTTTGAGTAGTTCAAAAGCTCGCGGATCGCCCAACTCTCCTAATGTAGCAATAATACTGAATTGTATTAGCCATTCACCAGTTGTATGATAAAGCTGCTGTAAATCTTCAAAAGCTTCGCTTAACTTCAGAGCACCCAAACAGTCTGCTGCTGCTGCTTGTACATCTACTTCGGAGTCATGAAGTAAGCGATCGCGCAAGATATCCAAGGATAACTGTAAATCTTGGGTTCCAAGTGTATCCATTTGACTCACTGCTGAGTAACGGACACGGGAATTGCGATCGCCAATAGCACTTTGAATTAATTCAAAGCCAATCGCAGGTTCCAATTCGCGGATTTGATTTACAGCACGTAAGCGATCGCCTAAATCCTCAGAACTGAGCAATTGCTTAACAGACTCCGGAGTAATACTCATTTAATTATCCTTGATTTTCAAATGTAAAAAAGACAGACGCGATTAATCGCGTCTCTACTTTTGACTTTTGTACAGACGCGATTAATCGCGTCTCTATTTTTGACTAATCTTGACTAGCAGCCATAGCCCGAATAATATCACCACGAGTGAGAATACCAATTACTTGACCCGTACTTTCAAGTACTGGCAAGCGATGAACGCTGCGATCGTGCATGATTGTAGCTGCTTCTTTTAAAGTTTTATCAGGGGAAATAGCGATCGGGTTTTTACTCATCACCTCCCCGACGGTTTGCCCTAGAGCCTTATGCAAATCACGGTCATACGTAGCAGGATTTTTTAAATAGATAACACTATCAAGAAACATAATGTACGCAGGTGGAGTAACACCAGTTTCTTGCCACATCAAATCGGTTTCCGAGATAATGCCTACCAATTTACCGAGATCGTCCACAACAGGTAGTCCGCTGATATGGCGTTCTGCGAGAATTTGGATAGCTTCCTTGAGTGGAGTTTCCTCCCGGACAACAATAGGATCGCGGCTCATCACATCGGCAACGGTTTTAGGCATTTATTTGCTGACACCTTAAATCAAAGTCCCTGCGCCTATTGTAGAAAATTGCGGGACTCAACCTGATGCAATTAATAGATTGTTACGGGATTTGTCATTTGCCATTTGTCATTGGGCATTCAGAGTGCTGAGTGGTGAGTGCTGAGTGCTGAGTTAGGAGTTAGGAGTTAAGAGTTTTGTTTATCTCCTTGTCCCCTCATCTCCCTGCTCCCCTGCTCCCCCGCTCCTCTGCTCCTCTGCTTCTTTCCTAGCCCCCACTTCCTTTCAATGCAGCAATAATTTGAATATTTGCTTTCGGAAACGTAAAATGCTCCAGTTCTTCCAAAGTTACCCAGCGAATTTCATCGGATTCTAAAGGTTGGGGGACACCTGTAAGATGGCGGCAATGATGTACAGTGAGGGTAACGCGCAAGTTTGTATAACTGTGGTCAATAGTAATCAGATGCTTTCCCACTTCAATTACTATCCCCAGTTCTTCGGAAATTTCCCGTTGAATACATTCTTGGATGGTTTCACCAGGCTCTATTTTACCACCAGGAAATTCCCACAAACCACCCATTGCTCCTTCTGGGCGACGGCGGTCAATTAAAATTTGCTTTTGGTCATTCCAAATTACTGCAACACCAATGATTTTATGGGGTAGGCAAGAACTGGTTTCACTCATAATTGAATGGGGAGTAGGGAGTAGAGAAAGAATTCCTGAATTTTGACTCTTGACTAATAACAAAACTCGGCAGACTACTTGTAACTCTGCCGAGTTTAGATTTATTTATTGCAAAGATTATCTAGCACTGTTCGTTTATCCACAAATGTGCATTAATCATCTATAAATACACCTCAAATATTGTGTCTGGTTAAAAATTTATTATTAAGACCGCAGAGACCGTAGAGAAAAGGAATTTTCCTGGATTTTGCATAGATTAGGAAGTTATACCTAACTAGTTTGACATCAATAATTGATTGAATCAACACAAAATTACAGGAGTTCACAGAGAAGCGAAATCAAAGACTCCGCGTTCCTCTGCATTTAAATTTCAACCAGAATTTGTCACTATTTTGGATATTTTAAAAAACTTAGCTGATGTATAATCGGGAATTAGCCGCAAAGATTTCGCAGAGACTTATTTTCAATTCGTATCGCCGTAACTATGACTAGCTATCAGTTCAACTCTATTGATTGAATTTCCCAAATTTTACATTTCTAGTCAATTTCGCTGTTGTCGGTTTCAGATCCTTGTAAAGCCATTTCAAAATTCATTCTCTGTTCAGCGTTACGTAAGAAATAACCACTAATCATTGCAGAAGCCAGAAGCCTACCTAGATTTTCCCGATTCGTGGTGACAGTAACACCAAAATGTTCTGAAGGTAGATTACCTAATAGTCCTGTAATATTCCGTTCCATCACCTGAAAGACTTCGGCAGACGTGGGTTTGGATAGCTGGGTAACTGTCTCTGGACTCAAGGATTTAACGTACTGCCATAGTAAATCGTTAGTTTCTGCTTCACTATTAAAAAATTCTGAGACGCGATTGGATGGGTTACTCATTTTTTAGCTCCTTAACTACCACTATTAGCTGCGGTGCTTGTGATTTGAATATTAAATGTTTGTTTTGGATTTGACTTAGTTATTTTGTCTTCCTGTCAACTAATGTAACAGCCTGGCGTAAGAGTGGAAGTAGGTGTAACCGTACCAAATTCAGCGTATTTTCTCACCAATTGGTCAGTAGTCATTGGTCTTTAGTCCTTTGTTAACAACTAATGACAAATGACTAATGACAAATGACTAACTTGCCAAATATTCATCCATGTTGGCTTTAGACTTGCGAAGTTTGCTTAAGGCTTCCCGTTCAATTTGTCGGACTCGTTCTCGACTGATGTTCAATATTTCACCAATTCTAGCTAGAGTGAGAGCTTGCCCATCAGTTAAGCCAAAACGCAGTGTGATTACTTCCCTCTGTTGTGGCGTGAGATCGCCCATCAACCGATCTAAGTCATAAGATAGGGAAGATTGCATAACAAACTCTTCGGGAGAAGCGCCTGGATCTTCCAGCATTTCTCCAAGTTCAGTGTCGTAGTTATCACCCAGCCGCAAATCCAAGGAAAGAGGCAAACGCGCCTTTTCTAAATACTCTCGCACTTGTTTGGGCGTCAATTCTAATTCTTGAGCTAGCTCTCCAGCCGTAGGAGCGCGTCCCAACTTTTGAGACAATTGGCGCTGTGCTTTTTTAATCTTATTTAATTTTTCCGTGATATGGATCGGCAACCGAATGGTACGAGCTTTTTCGGCAATAGCACGAGTAATAGCTTGCCGAATCCACCAATAGGCATAAGTAGAAAATCTGTACCCTTTGGTGGGGTCAAACTTTTCTACGCCCCGTTGCATACCAATACTACCTTCTTGGATCAAGTCCAGTAAATCGACGTTGCGCTTGATGTATTTTTTGGCAACGGAGACTACCAGCCGCAAATTGGCTTCTACCATCTTGCGCTTGGCAATTTCACCATCTGCGATCGCTTCATTCAACTCTGCTGGTTCTAGGTTTGTTGCTTTGGCCCACTCTTCTAGAGTCGGTTGATGACCTAGCTGGGTGGCAAGAGATTCCCTTGATTCGTGCAAAGCGCAGGAACGTTGCACTTGTTTACCATAGAAAATCTCTTCCTCGTGGGTTAAAAGTGGCACACGGCCAATCTCACGCAGGTAAGTCCGCACGAGGTCTGTGGCTGTCTGAGCGGTCTTCATGGCGCTACTCTTTGGTAATGATGGGGTTGGCGGTAGGGTCATTAAGGGATAGATGCTTTCTTTATTTATTAGGGTGCTACCCAGTCAGACTGGGAACCTGTACTATGGTTTGCAACTTACGCGCCTGAGAAACTCGTCGGCTGCTCATAATAATCAAATTTAGGCTTCTTAACTGCTAAAACTACAGTTATTTCCTACTTTTCACAAGTATCTACAGTTAGATAAAAGGTTGCTTTTTAAACATTTTTTATGTAAGTCCTATTAACAATTGTAACATTTATGAGAAGATTTTGGCTAGATGGCGACATGAAATTTCCTGGTTTTTCCAGTTAATGTAACGTTGCCCTCTATCTTAAGGCTGACTAAAAGTCAATTTAAGAAATTATCTGGTTCAAATAATTTTCCTCATATTTGTTAAAATATCTCAATGAGAACTATATTCATTCTCTTCTAACAATTGTTTAATTTTTCTGGGAATTGAGAATTGTATAGCCGTAGTCACACAGGTTAGGACATTTGGAAAGGGTGAATGCTAGAGTTAGCAATAGTTTTACCTCCTGCCTCCTGCCTCCTGCCCTCTGCCTCCTGCTATAAATGGAGAATTGGGCATGGGGAATAGGGCATTGGGTGTAGTTATCCCCTTGTCTCCCCTGCTCCCCTGCTCCCCTGCTCCCCTACCCCCTACTTCCTAGAGAGGGCAGTACTCTTGGATAGTTTTTACGTCCAAAGTCGTATTTTGTAAGGAACGGATGGCGGCGACGGTAGCTTTTGCACCAGCGATGGTAGTAATGATGGGAATTTTGTAAGCTAAGGCTGTGCGACGGATTAACCTAGCATCAGTCTGGGCTTCTTCCCCTGAAGGTGTGTTGATAATCAGTTGGATTTTCTGGTTTTTGATTGCATCTAAGACGTGGGGACGACCTTCATGAAGTTTTAAGACTAATTCAATCTTTAGCCCCTGTTCTTGAAGAACTCGGCGTGTACCAAGGGTAGCCATCACTGTAAAGCCCAAATCGATAAATTCCTTCACCACACCACTTGCAGCAGCTTTATCGCGATCGCTCATTGATACAAATACAGTTCCCGTTAGCGGTAAACGCTCCCCAGCACCCATTTCCGCTTTGGCAAAGGCACGGCCAAAGTCGCTGTCAATCCCCATCACCTCACCAGTGGATCTCATTTCTGGGCCCAATATTGTATCAGTTCCTGGGAATTTATTAAAGGGTAATACTGCTTCTTTTACAGCAATATGTATAGGAATGACTTCCTCTGTAAAATTTAGCTCCTCCAAGGTTTTACCCGACATAATTAAGGATGCTAGTTTCGCTAGCTGTATGCCCGTAGCTTTAGATACAAATGGCACTGTACGAGAAGCGCGGGGATTAGCTTCTAGAATGTAAACTTGGGGAGAATAGCTGCTTGCACCAACAACGGCAAATTGAATATTCATCAACCCTACGACTGATAATGCTTGTGCTAGCTGTATCGTCCAAGTGCGAATCTGATTGAGAACTGCTGGTGATAGGGAAATGGAAGGTAAGGAACAAGCGGAATCTCCTGAGTGAATACCTGCTTGCTCAATGTGTTCCATAATACCACCAATCACCACTCTTCCTGTATGGTCGGCGATCGCATCGACATCGACTTCAATCGCATTTTCCAAAAACTTATCAATCAAAATCGGATGTTCTGGTTCCACTAGTACCGCAAAGGTCATGTAGCGTTCCAACTCAGCATCGGAATAAACGATTTCCATCGCCCGTCCCCCCAACACATAGCTAGGACGTACCACTACTGGATAACCAATGCGTTTAGCAACAATCAGCGCATCTTCGTAACTCCGCGCGATACCATTGGGCGGTTGGGAAATATTCAACTGTTGGAGAATCTTTTCAAACCGCTCCCGGTTTTCTGCCATATCGATGGAATCTGGCGATGTACCCCAAATTTGAGTGCTGAGTCCTGAGTCCTGAGTGCTGAGAAACTGCTGGAGTGGGATAGCCAACTTGAGCGGGGTTTGTCCGCCAAACTGGATAATCACCCCAACTGGATTTTCAGTTTCGATGATGTTAAGGACATCTTCTTTTGTTAACGGCTCAAAGTAAAGGCGATCGCTGGTATCGTAGTCTGTCGAAACTGTCTCTGGGTTAGAGTTGACCATAATCGTCTCATACCCCGCTTTCTTCAAAGCATAAGCGGCGTGACAACAACAATAATCAAACTCAATTCCTTGTCCAATGCGGTTAGGGCCACCACCCAAAATCAACACTTTTGGCTTGGTTGCGGGCAAAACCTCTGTTTCTTCTTCGTAGGTAGAGTAATAGTAGGGGGTAAAGGCTTCAAACTCAGCAGCGCAGGTATCCACTGTTTTATAAACTGGGATAATACCTAGTGACTTGCGGTAGGCGCGAACTTCATCTTCAGTAGTTTTAGTGGCATAAGCAATCTGGCGATCGCTATATCCATCCCGCTTCACTTCATAAAGTTGCTCTTTTGTCAATTGCTGCAAAGGTGTCCGCTTCAGGAATTTTTCGACATCTAGGAGTTGCTGAAATTTATCTAGGAACCACGGGTCAATACCAGTCAGTTCATAGATTTCCTCAGCACTAATTCCTAATTGCAAGGCATGGCGCACGGAGAAAATGCGATCGGGGTTAGGTGTCCGCAGTTGGGCGCGAATTTGTTCGCCACTGGGTAATTTTTCGGCTCCATCGCAACCCCAACCAGCGCGTCCGGTTTCAAGCGATCGCAGCGCCTTTTGGAAGGATTCGTTGAATGTGCGCCCAATTGCCATTGCTTCCCCGACGGACTTCATTTGGGTTGTCAGCACTGGGTCAGAGCCGGGGAACTTTTCAAAGGCGAAGCGGGGGATTTTTGTCACCACATAATCAATTGTCGGCTCAAAGGATGCAGGAGTTTTCTTGGTGATGTCATTTTTAATTTCATCTAAGGTATAGCCCACAGCCAATTTTGCGGCCATTTTGGCAATAGGGAAACCCGTGGCTTTGGAAGATAAAGCTGAACTGCGGGAAACACGCGGGTTCATCTCAATTACAACCACATCTCCATTAACCGGATTGATGGCAAACTGAATGTTAGAACCACCAGTTTCCACACCGATCTCGCGGATGATTTTAATTGCCATATCCCGCAGCCTTTGATATTCTTTATCAGTGAGGGTTTGCGCGGGAGCGACGGTAATCGAGTCCCCGGTATGAATGCCCATCGGGTCAAGGTTTTCGATGGAGCAGATAATCACCACGTTATCTGCTAAGTCACGCATCACTTCAAGTTCATATTCTTTCCAGCCGAGTAAAGACTGGTCAATGAGAATTTGCGAAACAGGACTGGCATCTATACCTACCTGTGCCATTTCTTCAAATTCTTCTTGGTTGTAGGCAATACCACCGCCACTTCCACCCATTGTGAAAGCTGGACGAATAATCAGGGGATAAGTACCAATTTGGCGAGCAACAGCTTTGGCTTCTTCTAAAGATTCGGCTGTGTCACTAGGACAAACAGCTACTCCAATCCTTGCCATTGCTTCACCAAACAGCTTTCGATCTTCGGCTTTTTCGATCGCTGGGAGTTTAGCGCCGATTAATTCAACGCCGTACTTTTCCAACACCCCATTTTTGGCTAAAGCAACGGCGATGTTGAGGGCGGTTTGTCCTCCCATCGTTGGTAATAGAGCATCGGGGCGTTCTTTTTCGATGACTTTTTCAACCAATTCCGGTGTCAATGGCTCAATGTAAGTGCGATCGGCCGTTTCCGGGTCGGTCATAATTGTTGCAGGGTTGGAGTTGACCAAAACCACTTCATAGCCTTCTTCTCGGAGCGCTTTGCAGGCTTGAGTGCCAGAGTAGTCAAACTCACAGGCTTGTCCGATCACAATTGGACCAGAACCTAACAGTAGAATCTTCTGGAGGTCGTCACGGCGGGGCATAGTCGTTGCCTTGGAATACGAGAATAGAAATCCTGATCATTTTAAGGGTCTTTACCCCCTCTGGTGCTTTTTATTATTAAGTTTTCTAAGTTTGATGACAGGAAGGGAGTGGGGAACGGGGGGCAGGGGAGCAGGGGAGCAGGGGGGCAGGGGAGCAGGGGAGCAGGGGAGCAGAGGAGAATAATTAGTAACTAATGCCCAATGCCTAATGATTATTTTGTATTTTTAATTTTATTTAATTATGATGCTCAAATTTCTAAAGTTTTTGCGAATCTTTATTATTTAATTCGATGAACCTTGCGATAAATAATAATTGATTTTGGTATATATCTGTCTGCTTATTTATGCACAAATAGACTACTTAGATAAAAATTTATCTTAACTAGCTAATTGCTAAATATTTTTAACGTTAAATATTATATAAATATGTTTACTTAAATTAAAAATGGCAGAGAAATAGGGATATCATTCTCTGCCATTTTTTATAATATTTTAATAGTTGGTGCTGCCAACTTTTTCTTTCAGTCTAGGTAGACAAATCTAGATTATGAGAATTTTAGCTTTGAGCTGCTTGGACAAACCCTAAAGTTAAGCTATCTTTGGCCAGGAAGTGAGATAAATGATACGCACGTTCCTCAGTTTTCAACAAAATCTTTTCGTACAGATAGCGTGTGCCCCGATCGCCTAAACTCTCTGCCTGAGCAGCTTGGCGACGAATTACGCCAATGATTGCTTGTTCGGCAGCTAGGTCATTTTCCACCATTTGGCGAGAGGAATATACGCCTTCAGATTCTTGCTCAAAACAGGTTAATTCTGCTAATTTGCTGAAGGTAGCTACTGGCACACCACCCAGTCCATCTAAACGTTCTCCAATTTCATGAACGTGGTCTTGTACTTGGTTATAGCTTTCGTTAAAAAATTCATGCAGAGAGTAAAATTCTGAGCCTTCAACTACAAAATGATGCTTTTGGTACTGCAAGTACAGTGCCTGGAAACTAGCTAATACAACGTTAAATCCTTCTGTAACTGGAGCAGTTACACTGCGATCCAGCAACACAGGATTGTCATATACATGACCAAAATTCCGTAACAAAGTTTGCGTTTCAGACATTGTTCTCCTCGCTATTTAGCAATTATAGATTTTAACTGCTTATTCCTTACATATTAACATTTTCACAATAAGAGCAAGCCAATTTGCCATCACAAGATTTTGTATTTTTGTTTACTAAAATTCTTAAGTTTATTATTTGCTAGATTATGGCACACTCATCAAGTTGTGTATATTTCTCATTACTGTTGACATGAAAAGTTAAGTGTGTATACCTCCTCAAGGGAGTGAGGGGAAATGGAGGAGTAAATGCCTCTTTGCCCTAATACTACTTGTCATCCCCTGGATCTCTCTCATGGGATGATTGCAAGAATTTTATTTTTTTTGCAAAATTAATGAGAATTGTTTGCACTTAAGCTATGCTGGTTTTAAGAGGCTAGATTACTAAGACTTTCAAAAAGCAGGGAGTTAAATGGCGGTAGTTACTGCAAGTTTGTTGCACTTTGAGGGCAATTCTCTTGAAATCGCATAGTTCAGAAATAGAAATAAACCACCTTGTAGAGGTGAATTGGGTAGATCGATGGCAAGTCTATCAACGCTTAGAGGAGTTAAACGTTCCCTGTAGTTGTGCGGCTAACCAGCCATTAAAAGTTGAAATTAGCAATCCGACTGCGGCTGTTCAACTTTGGAGTGTAGTACGGCGATTTACAGCCTCTCGTCAAGACCAAATTTGGACTCTTGAGTGTTGCTGGAAAAGTCGTTATCAACAGTTCTAATTTTTTGCTACTGCTGAGAATATCTCGCTAAACAGCTTGTCTTAACTAAAAGGAGGTTAAAAAATGGGTGCATCTCACAATATGGAAGTATCAGAATTTTGCCTTGAGGGCAGATTTATAGATTTTGTTATTAAAGACGGCTATAAGCTGAAAGGTTTGCTGCTAGGTACTCATGAGGGTGAATGCTACGTTAAACTTGCTAAACACTTACGGGCTGCTTTTGATTTGCAGCTACCAGCAGGTACTTGGCTACAAGTTGTTGGTTATAAAGAATACGATATAAAAAAAGACAAAGTTACACTGAAAGCTGAACGTGTGATGGCAGCGCGTTCTGAAGTGACGACAATTCAAACCATCGCTACACCACACGAACCCCCATCTATTGATAATGTCAAAGTCAAACCAGCTAAGACTAAGGCCACGATTTTGGTGTGTCAAAAGTCTGATTGTATGAAACGCGGTGGTAAAGCAGTTTGTCAGGCGTTAGAGGCGGCTTTAAGCGATCGCGGTTTAGAAGACCAAGTTACAATCAAGGGCACTGGTTGTATGAAGAACTGTAAAGCTGGGCCGAATTTAGTAATGCCAGATAAAACCCGCCATAGCCGAATTCAAGCTGCACAGGTTCCAGCCTTGATGAATCAGCATTTTGGCGACAAAAATTTGTCAGCACAGCCTGAGAATTTAAGAGAAGCGGCAATACCTAAATGGTAAATTTTGGGGAAGTAGTTCATACAATCTTGACATTTGAATGAGAAAGCTTAATAATATCTTCTCAAGTGTGTTCCGTTAGTACTCGGCCGTAAAGTCCGCTAGAAGTTTGCAATAAAATCAAAAAACTGGCTTTAATTAAGGCCAGTTTTTTGAATGAAGAGGATTTTTATTAAGCAATTTTGAATTGGGATGCTCCCATAATTTGGAAAAATTCTAAGGAATGTGGTTGATTGATGAATACGTAGAGGCACTGAGGCTTATTGTTAGATATCGCTTACAGTGGAAGCTCCAATCATCAATGACTTAAAAACAAATGCCACACACTCCTGAGTGGATATATATCGTTTTTTTGACATTTTCTACGATAGTCATGATTTTTCTATTCCGTCATGACTGGAATCGCCTCGCTAAACTCTACAGCACTCAAGAAGCGCCGCCACAAAACTTCTGCCGAATGCAAAGCGGTTCTGTGGGTTTGGTGTATTACAAAGGAACTTTAAACGTTGGTACAAATTCTCAAGGGATTTATTTGAGTATTTTCCCCTTGTTTAGCTTGGGACTTACGCCGTTGTTGATTCCCTGGAGTGCCATTAGGAAAATTGAACCTGCTAACCAACTTTTTATTGAGCGTTTTCGTTTGTATCTTAATTCTCCAAAAGTCAAACTGGTTTTAAGCAAAGATATTTTGGAACCAGCTAAAGAATTTTTAGCCACACAGGGATTTGAGTGGATTTAGACAAATCCCGTTTTTACCTGGCTAATAGCGTAGGGAAACATCATTGCGGCAGTTTAGAAAACTTTAGGTATAAGAGAGGAAATTGATTCCCAGGCGTTGTTGGGACTTGTGGGTTTTCTGGCGGCTAGGTTGGAAATTAGATGACCTAAATTAGAGAAGACTGCAACAACTGTCGTATAGATGTAGCCTGCACATGGTCAGGAAAGACGGTTAAAAAGTCATCTAGGTCTTGGATAGTTTTACGAACAGATTCTGAGGAAGCACCCTTCGATAAGGCATAGCGATATAACCGCTCTGCTGGTTGAATATATTGAGCAGCTAAATAGTAAAGGGCTAAATTAAAGGTATTAGACCAGTCTTCAGCATCTTTTTCGTAATGCTGTTTAGCAAGCTTGATGGCAAGCGCTAAGTCAGCCCATGCTTTATCTGGTTGGTTAAGGGCTTGGTAGGCTAAAGCGCGATTATATAAATACCAATTACTGTCAGAATGTAACTCAATAGCGCGGTTGAAATCTATAAGAGCCTGATTATATAGCTTTAGCATTAGGTAAGTTTGACCGCGATGTGCGATCGCCGAGTCAAGTTTGGGGTTAAGTTCGATTGCGCGGTCAAAATCTTGTAGGGCTTCTGGGTAACGCTTCATTAACCGAGAAGTTTGACCGCGACGTGCGATCGCCCAGTCATATTTGGGGTTAAGTTCAATATAAAGGTTCTCCTCATAAGCTTTTAACCCATTTGCTAATTGCTCACCCCAACGCTGAACTTCAGCAGAATCCGCATCTTTACCAGCCTGAAGCATGGTTTCTGCATATTGTTGGGCAAATTTGCGTTGATTTTTGAGTGCAGCAAGAAATTCATTGAGAGATACAGATAAATTCTTTTGCGGTGATTGACATAAATTGTGGTAGAAGACGTTTAATGTGTGGCTCTGCCAGCTAGGATCGTGCTGTTTATGCTCTTCGTCCAATTGCAGATCGTTTCGCAGGTTGTCATAGTAGTTTGCTAATTCGCCATGTATGTCAGCCCAATCCTGCGGCGATGAGAGGCGCTTGTGGCGTAACATTTGGGTTTTGACGACATCATGATAAACCCAGCCATCAGAACGTTCGTTGACAAAGGATGTTTCTTTCAGCCAAGTAAATAGCTCATCTGCTTCTTCTTCCCCTCTCAACTTGGCTATAACATCCCGATTCAAGCACCGAGGAATGGCAGCATCAAGCGCCACTTGTCGCCGCTTGGGGTCATCAATCCATTTTAAAAAGCGTTCTACAGCACTACTGTTAGGTTCAATTACTTGGTTGGGGTCATTGGGATGAGCATCTGCCAACATTCCCACTAGCAGGGGTAAGTTTCCAGAAAGGCGCAAAATCGCTTCAATGATGCGGTTGTCTGTAATGCCTTTCCGAGCTAGATATTGTTGGGCTTCTTTTTCTGTAAACGGTTCCAGAGGAAAACGAACTATTAACCCCTCGTAAGGTGCCCAATGATTTCTATCTAATTCCTGCCGACCGGCGATCGCTATCAATATATTGAGAGATACTTCACCGTGGCGACCCTCCAAAATTTCTCGTAGCCAGTTATCTAGAAATTCTCCGGTGCGTTCATAAGTATCAAAAAACAGGAAAACAGGAGTTTCCTTAGCAATTTTAAAAATATCTTGCAAAAATAACGGGGTCAGAACTTCTTCAGGTTCTTGAACTAATAGCACGTCATCTTTATTCGTTATTTTTTTTGCAACATAAGATGCCCATTCTCCAGCTTGGGTAGTGAAAGCATCCTCATCTATAAAGTTAAATACTGCACCGCTAACGGGAACTTGACGCGCCAGACGCACACTAGTTTTTACCATAGTTTTGCCTACAAAAGCCGAAAAACCTTGAGGAGCATCTGGATCGGTTTCTAATTCTTGGCGCTTTTGACGGTAAACTTTGTAGCGTTCTGTAAACTGCGTTAGTTTATGACCTTGCCTTTCTAACTCCTCTGCTAGACGACCCATGACTTCTGGTATAGTTTTTTCAGCTTCATCGATGTAAGCCGAAATGATTTTTGCTCGATCGGCAATTTTACGAAACTGTTGCAGCAAGGTACTTTTACCAACTCCGCCTTGACCCCAAACGTTATACACAAAACAACGGCGATCGTCTTCTGGGGGTAATGCTAAATTTTGGCGAAATTGGTTTACCTGGTCTTCACGACCCACAAAACCTGATTGTTGACGTTGCTTAAGAATATCTTGTAGACTCTTGGGCTTGTTTTGCGGGTTCATTACAAGATTCAATTTTAAGGTATTAATGCTTATAGAATAACTACTAAATATAAATGCTGTATTTCAGAATTTATCAAACTTATTTTAGGTAATTTTTACGTGTAACTTTAATTTAATTTCAATGTTGACCTTCTGAGGCTCGACGTTGACCTTCTGAGGCTCGACGTTGACCTTCTGAGGCTCGACTTTGACCTTCTGAGGCTCGACTTTGACCTTCTGAGGCTCGACTTTGACCTTCTGAGGCTCAACTTTGACCTTCTGAGGCTCGACGTTGACCTTCTGAGGCTCGACGTTGACCTTCTGAGGCTCGACGTTGACCTTCTGAGGTTCAACGTTGACCTTCTGAGGCTCAACTTTGACCTTCTGAGGCTCAAAAATGTCCTGGCGACTAGAAGTCGCGGCTACACAGACAAAACCCGCACTTTGATAAGCTTAGTGACCGCCTGCACGGGTTTCAAAAATCTTTGAATTCAAGACGCAAAAAGGGCATAACAATGTTATGCCCCTACAAATAACGTGTATTTTATCAAGTTGACAACTGGTATAATTGCCTGTTTCAAGTTTTAGCTAACTGGGACTTCGGATTGCTTTTTCTTAGAACGGCGGTTAAACCTGCGTCCCATCTCATCAATTACTGCATCTAAACCTGCGACATCACCGCTAGCTTTGGCATAGCTATAAACTGATAATGCTGCTGCATACGCTTCACTAGCAGCAGCTATACAGGTATCATCTACCAATTCTTGCAGTTGCGTTAGAGACAACAGCACCGGATACAAGTCCTCATATATTTCCAAGTCCCGGCGCATTTCTTCTAAATCAAAGTAGCGAGGCAAAAAGTTAGGGTTTTGTGTTGCCACTTCTAAAGCTTTGCTCACAAAAGCCCGACTTTTATCTCCCATCTTCAGCATTGTTCGCCGATCTTCAGGGGTCAAATCAACCAAAAATGGTAACTTTTCTCTAATTGTAGCGATCGCCTGCATGACTGCTTCTTTGTCTGCTGGGGCGAGGCTGGCACTGATACGATTTTTTGCCATTTTTAATACTCCTTTAGGGTACTTAATTTCAGTATTCCCAAAGTTGTAAAGGCGATGTCTACGACGGGCTACGCCTACGCGTGTGTTGAGAGGTAATTAACAGAATTTTATCTAGATTTGCAAAAAAGAGACGGGAGTTTATAAGAAGAGGCTTAGGATAAACTAATGAAGCTGAATACAGAAATAAATGCGTAAACAAATTATCGAATATACATCTCCACTAGATGCACTGATTGGCCTTACTAAACAGTTAAATACTTATGAAATAAAGTATCAAATGAATTCAGAAGAATTTTTTGCCAAATATAACCAAGGTGAAACTTCTGATGAGGAAGTATTTGTCGAATGGGCAGCAAACTACCAACATTATCTAGCTCTACACCTAGAAATAGAGAGCAAACTCAGAGATGTCGCGTAAAGTTATTCAAGCCTATTTAGATGAAATTGAGCAACTTTTACTCAACTGCTCTAACACATACATTGAGGAATATAGTGCGGTAATTTTTACGACAGAAAGAGCTAATCTCCGCATTAGGATACGTTTCGCTCTTAAATATTTGCTGGCAGTCAGTGAAGCCTTTGTTATTGTAGATAATCAAATTACATATATCGATTACCGTTATCACTTTCAAGATGAGCAAAATAGTCTGATTTTTCGTTATGACAGTACACCACACTTTCCCAATTTGCCTAGCTTCCCGCATCACAAACATCTTTTGAACGACGTAATTGCTTGCGAAAAACCACATATAGCCGATGTACTACAAGAAGTGATGGAGTTTTTAGAGTAAGAATATGAAATTTGCATTGCAAAATAGAACCATTAAATGGAACCGTTAAGATTTTGCTCATTGTTCTATTTCTTCTAACCGCTAATTACAGCGATCGCATCAATCTCTACTAACACATCTTTAGGTAAGCGCGATACCTGCACACAAGCCCGCGCCGGGGCTGTATCTTCCGGGAAATATTTAGCATAAACGGCATTCACCGCCGCAAAATCGTTCATATCAGCTAAAAATACAGTGGTTTTCACGACATCTTGAAAAGTCGCCCCGGCTGCTGTGAGGATGGCTTCAAGATTAGCTAATACCTGCTCAGTTTGCTTTTTAACATCATCAGTGTAGACAACATCACCAAGGCGGGGATCGATGGCAATTTGTCCAGCGATAAATACAAATTGACCTGAAGCTGCGATCGCTTGATTATAAGGGCCGACTGGTGCGGGTGCGTTATCAGTATTAATTACTTTACGGGTCATAGATATTACTTTCTCTAACGATGTTTCCTGTTTACCGATTTCCGCTTCAGCTGCGATCGGCTTGTAGACTTCTCCATCTGGCATTATCGCACGACTGAAATCAGCATCCTCAATTAACCATCCATAGGTAGTGGCATCAGTTAAGTCTGCTCTGGTCAAATTTGTTTCCTTCAAATTTACCTTTTTCAAATCTGCTCCTTGGAGAACTGCTCTCTCCAAATTTGCTCTTTGGAGACAAGATTCTCTCAGGTTTGCCCGTAAGAGATTGGCTCCAGCAAGATCAGTTCCAGCCAAATTTAAGCCTGATAGATTAAAGTTCTGTAAATTCACTGCTTGCAGTTTGGCATCTTGTAGATTTGCCTTTTGAAAGTTTACGCCCTCTAAGTTAGCTCGACTCAAATTCACTCCTACCAGGGAAACTCCACTAAAATCTATGCTATTGAGTGTTGAATTACTCAAATCTGCTCCTGCTAAGGATACTTCTCTAAGTTTTGCACTGCTTAGATTTGCATGATTTAAATTTGCTTTTTCTAAATTGGCGTGGCTCAAGTTTACACCACTCAAATTTGCATGGCTTAAATCTGCCTTGTCTAAATTGGCGTGACTCAAGTTTGCACCACTCAAATTTGCTCCACTTAAGTTAACGTTGCTTAAGTTTGCACCACCAAAGTTTGCTGGAGGCTTTAGCCAACTGCCACGGCTCCAATAAATTCCTGTACCATTCACCTCACTAAAATTTGCTACTGATAGAGATGCTTTACTGAAGTCAGTTCCGTTAATTTTTGCTTTTGTTAGATTTGCCTTACTTAAATCTGCACATTTAAAATTAGCGCCAGTCAGATCGGCATTCGATAAATCTATTTCAATCAGCTCTGTATTTCTGAGGTCTACTTCTTTCAGTACTGCTCCTTGAAAGTTCCGTTGTCCTGCGGCATATTTCTCTAAAAGTTCCTCAGCATCCATAATGCACCTTTAAATACCACTGACACAGTATAATCACAAAAACTTTGTGTCACAGGTATTCCTCTGTTTTCTTCCCTCTGCGCTCTCTGCGCCTCTGTGGTTCGTTCCTCCTACCCCGACCTCGGACGTATACCATAATGCCGATATCGCCAATAATTCCGCAAAATGCGATCGTGGTCAAAACATAAATTACCAGGTACATACCAAGACTTAAAAACTTCTACACCCTTACCATCATCACCAGCCTTGATAATGTTGGGTTTCCTTCCTCAACTCAACCTACATTGGAGTTATTTTTTAGCCTTAACCGAATAGTATTGTCTCAGGTCAGGATCGCGATCGCACTCGTATAATACTGTTACGACAGCTCACTGTCGTCTCAGGGGACAGCGATTTTGAAAGGATACAACAGGTGCAAGCCTTAGCATTAGAATCTTGGCTTTGCCATCCTCTCCTACCCCAACCTCGGACGTATCCCATAATGCCGATATCGCCAATAATCACGCAGAATGCGATCGTGGTCAAAACATAAATTACCAGGGACACGCCAATACTCAAAAATGCCTACACCCTTAGCATCATCTCCAGCCACAGGTTCCCCCGTAGCTGTCGCCAAAAACACAATGCTAATGGTATGCTGACGCGGATCGCGATTTGGGTCAGAATATACCAGTAATTGTTCAACTAATTCCACCTGTAAACCCGTCTCTTCCTCAGCTTCTCGCCGTGCCGCCACTTCCACCGCTTCGCCATAATCTACAAAACCACCAGGAATAGCCCAACCTAAAGGTAGATTATGTCTTTCAATTAACACTATGGGCCGATGAGGTCGATCTACTAGTTCAATGATGATATCAACTGTCGGTGTAGGATTTCGGTAAGTCATAGTTATTTAGTCATAGTTATTTAGTCATTGGTCATTGGTCATTGGTCATTAGTCATTGGTCATTAGCCAAGGACAAAGAACAAATGACAAAAGACAAACAAGATGAGTTTACTTGATTTCCCCTGCAAATACCGTTCAGTGATAAATTCGATGCGATCGCCTAGCGTTTCCATCAGACAATTGCTCCCTCTTATAATTCAGGTTACTTATGCCTTTTCCTAGATCCAGTGGCATTTTGCTGCATCCTACCTCCTTTCCCAGTCGATTTGGTATTGGGGATTTAGGCTTAGAAGCCTATCACTTCATTGATTTTCTTAAAGAGAGCCATCAACAATATTGGCAAGTTTTACCACTGGGCCCCACTGGATACGGTAATTCCCCGTATATGTGCTACTCGGCAATGGCAGGAAATCCTCTGTTAATTAGCCCAGAAAAGCTCTTAGAAGAGGGTTTACTATCTGAGGAAGACTTTGCTAATTTACCAGGATTTCCGTTAGAAAAGGTAGATTTCGAGAAGGTTGTGCCAATTAAGATTGGGCTACTCAAAAAAGCCTGTGACAACTTTAGAGGGAATGCTACGCCCATTCAGCAGAAAGAGTTTGCAGGTTTTTGCGACAGTAAAGCTTATTGGCTAGATAATTACGCCTTATTTATGGCGCTCAAAGATGCCAACGACAATGCAAACTGGCATTCATGGAAACCAGAATTTGTCAAGCGCGACCCACAAGCATTGGAGCAAGTACAGCATCGGCTTAACGGAGAGATTTATTATTACAAATTCGTCCAATTTGAGTTTTTCCGCCAGTGGTCAGAACTAAAAAGTTACGCTAATATGCGCGGCATTAGTATTATTGGCGATATCCCCATCTATGTATCTCATGATAGTGCCGACGTGTGGGCGCATCCCGACATGTTTTGCTTAAATCAGGAGACAGGTGCTGCTGCTCAAATGGCAGGAGTTCCACCAGATTACTTTAGCGCCACTGGTCAATTGTGGGGAAATCCGGTTTATAACTGGGATGAATTGCAAAAACAAGACTTTAAGTGGTGGGTACAGCGCTTTGAGGCAATGCTGGATTATGTAGATATAATTCGCATTGACCACTTCCGGGGCTTCGAGGCTTATTGGGCTGTGCCGCAAGGCGAACAAACTGCTATCAATGGGAAATGGGTGGAAGCGCCTGGAGATGCTTTTTTTGAAGTGATTAGGGAGAAGTTGGGCAAGCTACCCGTCTTAGCAGAAGATTTGGGAGTAATTACACCAGGAGTAGAAGCGCTGCGAGACAAGTATGAATTTCCGGGGATGAAAATTTTGCAATTTGCCTTTAGTGCTGATTCCACTAATCCATTTTTACCATTCAATTATCGGCACAATGCTGTAGTTTATACCGGGACTCACGATAACGATACAACTATAGGCTGGTTCAATACAGCTGAGGACGAGGAAAAGCAAAACTTGTTGCTTTATTTAGGTTCTATCAGCCCTGATGGCATTCACTGGGATTTGATTCGCCTAGCTTTGAGTTCTATAGCCAACCAAGCGATTATTCCCTTGCAAGATATTTTGGGATTAGGAAACGAAGCGCGGATGAATTTTCCTAGTACTGCTGAGGGGAACTGGGAGTGGCGCTATCAACCAGGAGCGATAACAGATGAATTGCGCGATCGCTTGAAAGTTCTTACTAAACTCAATGGACGCGCCCCGGAAGATCAAGTCCAGTGAGGAGTGGGGCTGAGTGAGCAGGGGAGCAGGGGGACAAGGGGGACAAGGGGGACAAGGGGGACAAGGGGACAAGGGGGACAAGGGGGACAAGGAGGAATTATTGAATAAATCTTTTCCTGTTCTTTCCTCTCTTCCTTGTCTACCCTGTCTCTTTTCAATCCCCAATGCCCAATGCCCCATATTTCAAAACTTAGGCTTGGCAGCAATCCTAACTTCTTCCTCTTTCCCTGGCTCTCCCATTTCCTTAGCTTTCTCTTGATTGACGCTCACCAACACACCACCAGCATTATCAGTTTTCACTGTCAATTGCTTTTGGGCTTTCCAAACTCGGTGAGTTCCCTCTGGCAGAATACCCTCAAACTCGGTTTTGCCATCGGCTACTATACGAATCCAAGATGAGGCTTTCAAAGTTACACCAACCTGTACAACCTGTCCCTTTTGGACACCGCTTAGGGTATCGCTGACAGGTTGTACCTGTGTTGATTCTTTTAGTTGAGCTATTTCTGGTTTAACAACAGACTTTTGTTTTGGATATTGCTGGTTTGGGCTATTACTTGCTTGTAGTAAGGCGTTATTTAATAACTGAGATAACCCATTTACAGAGCAGACTATTAGGAATATGTAAAGAAAGTAAAGATGAATCGGACGTAGTTGAGCTAGGGGTGAAGTATTCCCCCTACTTAGAGGACTAACTTGTGCAGAACTGATCGGAAAAGTGCCAGAAAATTCTACTCCATTCAAGCCTAGTGCATCGGCAAATTGTCTGATCAAACCCTGAATATAGACTGGTTCTGGTAGATCGTTTAAATTACCTTCTTCGATCGCCTGCAATAATCGTCGGGGAATCCTGGTCAATGCAACCACTTGCTCTAGAGATAAACCCTGTTCTTGACGCAATGCCCAAAGTTGAGCGCCTAATTCTGCCAACTTTTGGGCTCGTTGTTCCTCTAATGAAAGTGATGGCTGGTGCTTATTTTTCTTTCTTAGCCATTTCATGCCTACTGACACTCCTTAACTCCACTGAATCAATAATTAGGTTGCGCGATCTGATCTTGCAAAAAGTGAATCTCACGATCTTTGAGGGAACGATATTTACCCTCTGACAAAAAGGGTTGCTTTGGAGTTTGTAATTGAATTGGGCCGATAGCAGTCCGATGCAGCTTGATTACTGGGTATCCTAACTGTTGAGCTATACGGCGAATTTGGCGATTTCTTCCCTCCTGCAACACTATTTCTAAAAGGCTTTCCTCGGTACGACGTTCTATGAGGCGTACCTTAGCGGCCCTGGTTTTTCTACCCTCCAACATCACACCTTGACGCCACGTCTGTAGTACTGTTTCTGGAGGATGTCCTTTGACCAAAACATGATATGTCTTGGAAATACTGTGACGTGGATGGGTTAGTCCAAATGTCAGTTCTCCGTCATTAGTCAGGATTAATGCTCCTGTAGAGTCTGCATCTAGACGGCCAACTGGGTGAATACCTGAACCCTCCCGTAATTCTTTCGGCAGTAGATCCAGGACTGTTGGTCTGCGATGAGGGTCGTAGCAAGTAGAAACCACTCCCGCTGGTTTGTGCAGCAATAGATATATTAAAGCCGGACGCTGCTTTTGGGATACAGGCTTACCATCAATTGCGATCGCATCTTTTTCGGGATCGACTTTTTGACCTAAATGTGCCAATACCCCATTAATCCGCACCCGTGACTGCCTAATCATTTCTTCGGCTTCACGACGTGAGGCGATACCCCATTGAGCAAGAATTTTTTGTAACCGTACCTCCATGTGGAAATTGCTTATTTACTGTTATCAATTAAATGATATTTGCATTTTGTAGCGAGTAGGCATAAATGTTACATTTAAAGCTTATTTAATTTCGGTTCGGTTGTTGAGCAAATACTCCTAAACAAATTGGTTAAATGCCAGAGCAAAATCCCCAAACAACAAGTGGAAATAAAATCCGCATAATTACGCAGGTACTCACAACAGCAGTCAAGCTCTGGTTGAGAGCGCAGGTCAGCCAAATATCAGAATTAGAAGTGGAGATTAAAGCTAGCGATCGCCAACTTTTCTCTGGACGCATTCCTTCGGTATCTGTTTTTGCAACTCATGCAGTTTATCAAGGTCTCCTAATTACACAAATTCAATTAATAGCAGAAAATATTCGGGTAAATATCGGTTCCGTACTCAAGGGAAAACCTCTACGACTGTTAGAAACAGTACCAGTGGTTGGCGATTTGATCGTAGACGAGAAGGATCTGAATGCTTCTCTCTCATCAGACTTATTATCGACTGCTTTGAGCGATCTCTTGGTTAAGGTTTTACCAACAGATTATCCCCAGTCACAACCAATCAAGTGGCAAGAAATTCTGCTTGGGAACAACCAAATTATACTGCGAGGTTTGAGAGTAACCAATAGTGAAACAACGCCTTTAGAGATTTGTCTAGGCTTACAATTACTCAGTGGGAATGAGTTGCAACTGGTACATATCCCAATCAAGCGCGATCCGGAAGATATATTAAAAGATAATTATGAGTACAATCTGGATCTTGGCTCAGATGTTGATATCGAAGAATTAACGCTGATCCCAGGCAAGCTAGTATGTCGTGGGCGGATTAACGTTAACCCTTGATGATTATGAAATTAAAAAATGCTAATACATTATTTTAAATGATATTGCGGCTCTCAGGCGATGAGAGAGCAGGCAGACAATCCCTGGCTTCGTTGCGATCGCGCCTGGGAATAGAATTCCAAGTTATTGCATTGAAGGAAGAATACAGAGAATTCTGCGCTTCGTTGCGATCCCGCCTGGGAATAGAATTCCAAGGCTAATAGCTTAAGTCCTCTTCAGAGGACTAAACAAGAATTTTAGTCCTCTTAAGTGGACTTGAGCTATTAGCCCGGAACTTAAGTTCCGGGCGGGATATGCGTCAGTGCAATACTCTAACTGTTACTGAAAACCGCTATAGTAGCGGCAACAGCAATGTCACAAAATAATATACCAACGGAGCAGTAAAAATATAACTATCGGTACGGTCTAAAATACCACCATGACCGGGGATTAACTGCCCAGAATCTTTAACTCCAGCATCCCGCTTGAGCATAGATTCTGTGAGATCCCCTAAAAGACTAGCAATACCAATCAGCAAACCTAATGCTAAACCAGTGAAAGGAGATTCAGGCAAGTGAAGATAATAGGCTCCCGCTATGGCTACGGCAACACTTGAGGTAATACCAAAGACAGCACCTTCAACAGTTTTTTTCGGGCTAATGTCAGATAAACGAGTTTTCCCAAAGAATTTGCCAATGGTGTAAGCACCGATATCGGCTGCCCAAATACACAAAAAAGTCAGTAGTGTGGCTGTAAAACCTTGTGCTAAAGAAGCAGAATTTGCCTTTTCCCAGAAATCTGTCCAGGTTGTGGGCCAGTAACCTCCGAAAGGGAGATTGCTAAAAGCAGCACTATCAATTGCTCGTAACCGCACCCAATAGCTTGGTAAATAACCAACGTAAAACAGCCCCATAATAGAAGCGGAAACATCAGCGATCGTGGCAAATTTGGGTTGAAACAGCAGGTAAAAACAAATAAGTGTGCCAGCTATTGGCATCACAGCATCAGCTAAACTGCCATCAAGGGTACAAATCACTAGCAATACTTGGCTGACAGCCATAGTGGTTTTAGCGGCGGGAGCGATGCCTCTGGCTCGCACCAAATTAAAATATTCCTGTTGACCCAAAAAGATGATGACCGCAAAGATGATGGTAAAGTACCAACCCCCCAAAAGGGTTGCGGAAAGAGCAAGAGCGATCGCAACAATTCCACTAATAATCCGAGACCAAGGCATAAAAGTATTTTGGATTTTGGATTTTGGATTTTGGATTAGAGATTAGGTATTCGAGATTAGGGATTGGTAATTGTGGCTTGGTTTCTGATGACATATCACCTAAATCCCCAATCTAAAATCTAAAATCGTTCGACTGAGCGACTTGCCTTGAGCGACTTGTACTGAGCGTAGCCGAAGTAAGTCGAAAGGAGCCGAAGTCTAAAATCTAAAATCTTTTTGATTTAGTCTAGTTTCTCACCACTGAGGATAAAAATGGGATCGACGGCGGTAAAGGTTTGAGAAAAGCCGCGTGTCTCTAGGCGGTTAACCGCAGATTGGACGACTTCGATATTTCTAGCTCTTAATAGGGAAAAGCTCTGGGAAATAGCATACAGACTTTCTAGATTAGCAGCTGTGGCTACAACCCGACCGGATGGCGGCAAATAATGCCAAGCTGCTTGCAGTATTTCCTGAATGGGGCGACCTCCCTCGATACAAACGCGATGAGGGGTAATTTTGAGGTCATGTAAACACTCTGGGGCGCTGCCTTCAACAACTTCAACATTTTTCACATCAAAGCGATCGCAGTTACGCTTGATCAGACTAGCTACTTCTTCATCCCTTTCGATAGCGATAATCTGTCCGCCTGGACACAATAGCCCCACCTCTACCGGAATTGTACCTGTCCCTGCACCAATATCCCACAACACAGAATCTGATTTTAGGCGCAGTTGAGAAATCAATAGCAGTCGGACTTCTCGCTGACTCAGGGGAATTCCTGGCAAATGCTCAAATAAGTCATCGGGAATACCTGGGGTAATATAAGGCCAAAGTTGGGAGGGCATAGAATTACGCAATTATACTAAAGATATGGATTTGCCAAATTGAAAAGCTATCAGCTATAAAACTTTTCAACGGTAGCATTATAAGAAAACATAATGATTGGTGAAATATTAAGCGATCGCTACGAAGTTCAGCAGCTATTAGGAAAAAAAGCAGGGCGGCGGACGCTATTAGCTCGTGATTTGCAAACTCAAAAATTAGTTGTCATTAAATTACTCTCTTTTAGTAGTGACTTTGAATGGGATTCACTCAAGTTGTTTGAGCGAGAAGCTGAAACTTTAAAAAACCTAGCACATCCCTCAATTCCTGGCTATTTAAACTATTTTGAGGTAAATTTACCAACCATCAAAGGATTTGCTCTAGTACAAACTTATATCCCTGCACAAACTTTAGAGCAATGTTTACAGACTGGGCGGACTTTTACCGAAGTTGAAGTCAAACAGATAGCCAAAGCACTTTTAGAGATTCTCGTTTACCTACATGAACTACATCCGCCTGTAATTCACCGTGATATTAAGCCTAGCAATATTTTATTAGGGGAGCGTTCTGGCAATAGTGTCGGTCAAGTTTATTTAATAGATTTTGGCTCAGTGCAGACAGTTCTAGCTAGCGAAACCGGGACAAGAACTGTAGTAGGAACCTATGGCTATATGCCACCAGAGCAATTTGGCGGACGCACTGTTGCAGCATCTGACCTTTATAGTTTAGGCGCAACCTTAATTTACTTGCTGACGGGTACTCACCCAGCCGATTTACCCCAAAAGGATTTTCGTATTCAGTTTGAAAAATTGGCTAATCTCAGTCCCAGCTTTAGCAATTGGTTAAAGCGGATGATTGAACCTAGTTTAGAACGGCGTTTGAGTTCTGCTGACCAAGCGATTGAAGCTTTAGAAAAACCACAATCAACAAATTTGCCTACTTTAGTTGTTGGCAAACCAGATGGGAGTAATATTCAACTAACCAAAAATGGGGATTCTCTAGAAATTATCGTTCCACCATCTGGTTTCGATCCATCAATAGTATTTACAGGTTTATTTGCGATCGTCTGGAATTCATTTATTCTTTTTTGGACAATTGGCGCACTCTCAGCACCTTTTCCTGTCAACATCCCCTTTGCGTTGTTTTCACTTCCATTTTGGGGTGCTGGCTTTATGATGGTGTATAAATTTTTCTTTCATTTTTTTGGACGCATCTGTTTACGCCTGAATTCCGAACAAATTTCCCTAACTTGGGAATTGTTTGCTTGGAAATTTTATCGTCCCCGTGCATCGCCAAGACAAAGTATTAATAAATTAGTTTACATTCCCAAACATTTTACGAAAGATTCTGAAGGCACGAGAATTGCCGTTCCCGCACAATTGGATATTTGGGTAGGAGTAAAAAAATATCAACTTGGTGGTAGTGATGGTGCAATTAAATCTGAAGCGGAACTGGAATGGCTAGCTCAGGAATTAAGCGATTGGTTAGGTTTGCCAATTACCAATCCAATGAGAAGGTAAATACTTTCTTGCTTGCCTGCGTGGGATAAGTGACGCTAGTGTTAAAAGAATTGTGCAAAGTCAAATCCTTATCCAAGAAGTCGAATAGGAAGCTAGAATGGCAATTCCAAATAAACAAGTAAAATCTAATACTGATATTTTAGATAAAAGACGCACCCAAACTCGCATCCAGGTTCTTATTCCTAAAGACTTGCATGAGGAACCAGTCATTTCACGACTGGTTTCTCACTACGGTATCACAGTCATTATTGCTGATGCTCAGGTAAGGGCAAACGTCCCACAATATAGCTGTTTCGATCTGGAACTGCAAGGTACTGTTTCTCAGATTGAAAGCGCCCTAACTTACCTGGATGAACTAGATTTAGAAGTTTTGCACCAATCCAGCCCTGAAGAAGATGGTTGGTAAATTGAGTGCTGATTCCTGAGTTATGAGTGCTGAGTCAAAAACACTCAGCACTCAGCACTCAGTACTCGTTGCCGATTTTAGGCCATTTGATTTTCAATCGCCCACCGCGCTAGTTCAGTGCGGTTGTGGAGATTGGTTTTGCCCAACATATTGGACACATGGCTTTCAACCGTGCGCTGACTAACATTTAGTTCTTCAGCAATTTCCCGGTTAGCTAAACCCCTAGCGACAAACTGGACTACTTTCAGTTCGGTTGGGGTTAATTGCACATCGAAGGGAACCTGGATGCGGGAACCGTTTTCGCCTCCTTTTGCTTGGTGTTCTTTCCAACGGATAGTTTGTTTCAGCGAGGACTCAACTTGCGCTACGAGTTCTTCTGGTTCAAAGGGCTTGACCATATAAACATCAGCACCTTTGTTCAGACCCTTAACTCGGTCTGCACTTTGTCCCTTAGCTGAAAGGAAAAGAACCGGAATCCAGCTGGTGCGTTCGTTTTGCCGGACTTGTTCCACAAAAGTATATCCGTCCATTTCCGGCATCATCACATCGCAGATGATCATGTCTGGAACATCTTGCTCTAAAATTTCCAGAGCTTCACGTCCATTTTCAGCGGTGATGACTTCATATCCCCGGAATTCTAAGTAATCCTTCACCAGCAAGATGAGGTTAGGGTCATCATCAATCAATAGAAGTCGTTTGTGATCTTTCATGCTGGGCTCTTTCATAGCAGTGGCACTTGTCGCGCTTCGGTCCATCAAAGTCTTGAATATTTATCCTCTATGGTGGGTTATTCGAGATGTTGTCCTTTTTCCTACTTAACTTGCCTTTACTGTCTCGAAGTCTCAAAAATGCCGAGCACTTTCAATAGACTAGTAGCTCGATAGCAAAAGTCCAGCAAGGATACGTATAGCAGTAGTATCTATAATGCGCTATTATATATCGCTTTGAAAGGGGCGGGGTAAAAAACACTGATTAAATAATAATCTTTCGGACTCACAAGTAAGTATTGGCTTAAAGATGACCCTACCTCAAAACCAACCCGCACTTTCTTAAAGCTTACTGCTATACCATATCTTTTGGTTGTTAAGCCTCTATGAGGTGTTCACAAGAAACTAGGGAAGTTTCTGGCAAAAGATGGATTGAAAACGCATATTTTTCTACCACCTTATTGCCTATTCAGTGTTCTCGGATAATCCGCAGGGTAACTTCCGGGTTTGCTTGGCGATACCAGACACCATCAGGGTAAACCACCATTATGGGTCTAGAACAAGAAACACGCAAGCAATTGGCTTTAGTTTTATAGACGCAAATAGAATGACTTTAGTGCGGCTCATTGAATTTTAAATCTTTAAGTCGCTTTTTTTAAGTAATCCCAGAATTCCAGACTAGCTCGTTTTGAGCAGCAATTGCCTGGTCAGCGCAAATAAAAATGTGTTGCTGAATTTTTGCAAGTCCTAAACTTTCTACACAATTACTCAGGGTCTTATGTTCCAGAGATTTAATGTTTTTGAGAATTTGATGGCTGGACTGGATCGCTGTCACTGTATTGTTACTCATCGAGCGGCTCCCTGATTACAGTTCTATAACAATTTGCAAGCTTTGCAAATAAAGTTGACTGGGAGTGGGGAACAGGGAATGGGAAAGAATTCTCATAACTCTTAACTCCCTACCCCTACTCTCTTCGTAACTTTCAGAACAAAACCTGAAAGGTAGAAATAATTAAGCATTTATACTTAAGTACGTTTATGACTCTCTAGTTCGGGAACCCGTACTCAAGGCATTCTTGCCATTGGACGCCACTTTTCGGTAAATTAGCACTCAGGAGTTGAGAGTGCTAAACTCTGGAGAAAATAATTATGGCTGCTTTATCTCTAAGCGTTTCTACAGTTAAACCTTTAGGCGATCGCGTTTTCGTAAAAGTGAACGCCTCTGAGGAAAAGACCGCAGGTGGTCTGTATTTGCCCGATACCGCCAAGGAAAAGCCCCAAGTAGGGGAAGTAGTCGCCCTTGGTCCTGGCAAGCGTAATGACGATGGAAACCGTCAGGAATTGGAAATTAAAGTCGGCGATAAGGTGCTGTACTCTAAGTACGCTGGCACTGACATCAAGCTAGGCACCGAAGAATATGTACTGCTTTCTGAAAAAGATATTTTAGCAGTTGTTATCTAGTGGGGAGTCGGGAATAAGCAATAGGGAATGTCAAAGACAATGCCCAATGCCCAATACCCAATGCCCAATTCAAGAAAAAAATTGACTTACTCCCGGAATTTAGACACCTATGGCAAAGCGCATTATCTACAACGAAAACGCCCGTCGCGCCTTGGAACGAGGCATTGACATCCTGGCTGAGGCTGTAGCTGTTACCCTTGGCCCCAAAGGTCGTAACGTAGTCCTAGAAAAGAAATTTGGCGCACCGCAAATTGTTAATGACGGTGTAACGATCGCCAAAGAAATCGAATTAGAAGACCACATTGAAAACACTGGTGTAGCTCTGATTCGTCAAGCTGCTTCTAAGACCAATGATGCTGCGGGCGATGGTACTACCACCGCTACCGTTTTAGCTCATGCGATCGTCAAAGAAGGCTTGCGGAACGTTGCAGCTGGTGCTAACGCAATTTCGCTCAAGCGTGGTATTGATAAAGCTACTGCCTTTTTGGTAGACAAAATCAAAGAACACGCCCGTCCAGTGGAAGATTCCAAAGCCATTGCCCAAGTTGGTGCGATCTCGGCTGGTAATGACGAAGAAGTTGGTCAGATGATTGCCCAAGCAATGGACAAGGTGGGTAAGGAAGGCGTAATTTCCCTAGAAGAAGGGAAATCTATGTTCACCGAGTTGGAAATCACTGAAGGGATGCGCTTTGACAAAGGCTACATCTCTCCTTATTTCGCTACCGACCCTGAGCGGATGGAAGCGGTTTTTGATGAGCCTTTCATACTGCTGACCGATAAGAAAATCGCTTTGGTACAAGACCTTGTGCCAGTATTAGAGCAAGTAGCTCGTGCTGGTCGTCCTTTGGTGATTATCGCCGAAGATATTGAAAAAGAAGCTTTGGCAACCTTGGTAGTAAACCGTTTGCGCGGTGTACTCAACGTGGCTGCTGTTAAGGCTCCTGGCTTTGGCGATCGCCGCAAAGCACTACTAGAAGACATCGCTGTTTTAACTGGTGGTCAACTAATTACTGAAGATGCTGGTTTGAAGCTAGATAACACCAAGCTGGATAGCCTGGGTAAAGCTCGCCGGATCACCATTACCAAGGACAGCACCACAATTGTTGCCGAAGGTAACGAAGCTGCTGTTAAGGCTCGTGTAGAACAGATTCGTCGTCAAATCGATGAAACCGAATCTTCTTACGACAAAGAGAAATTACAAGAGCGTCTTGCTAAACTCTCTGGTGGTGTTGCTGTAGTGAAAGTTGGTGCAGCAACCGAAACCGAAATGAAAGACAAAAAGTTGCGCCTAGAAGACGCTATCAACGCCACCAAAGCTGCTGTGGAAGAAGGTATCGTTCCTGGCGGTGGTACAACTCTGGCTCACCTTGCTCCTGAATTAGAAGTTTGGGCGAAGAGCAATCTTAAGGATGAAGAGTTGATTGGTGCGTTGATTGTCGTTCGTGCCTTACCTGCACCTCTGAAGCGGATTGCTGAAAACGCCGGTCAGAATGGTGCTGTAATCGCTGAACGCGTGAAAGAAAAAGACTTCAACGTTGGCTACAACGCTGCGACAAACGAATTCGTCGATTTGTTAGCTGCTGGTATTGTTGACCCTGCTAAGGTGACTCGTTCTGCTCTGCAAAACGCTGCTTCCATCGCTGGTATGGTGTTGACAACCGAATGTATTATAGTTGACAAGCCTGAGCCTAAAGATAGCGCTCCTGCTGGCGCTGGTGCTGGTGGCGGCGACTTCGATTACTAATACTTTGTAGTTAGATAATTTGTAAAACAGCTGCTTCCTTTATGGAGGTGGCTGTTTTTTGTGTCAAGAGAAGATGGGTGAGTTACGACAAAGCTTGTAAATATTTAGCTGAACAGTACCCAGCAGAGTTTGTGCGTTGGTTACTTGGGATAGAGGTGTAAGAAATTGAAGTCTTAAAAACGGAACTCACGCTTGAACGAATTCGCGCGGATACTGTGACATTTTTGCAAGCAGCTAACCAAATTTTGCACATTGAATTTCAAACTTTGGCAAAATCTAATCCGGCGCTGAATTTCCGAATGCTCGATTATTCTGTGAGGTTGAAGCGTCAGTACCGTTGTCCTGTAGTGCAAGTGCTAATCTTTTTGCAAGAAACTACTAACGAAATCGTTTTTACTGAAGAATATCGGGACAACAGGACGATTCACCAATATCAGGTTGTTCGTCTTTGGGAGCAAGATTCAACACTATTTTTAGCTAATCCGGCACTGTTACCTTTAGCAAGTTTGACGCGAACTGACTCGCCACAAACTTTACTGGCACAAGTGGCTGAACAAGTCGCTACAATTCCAGATAGGGAGGAGCGACAAAATATCGCAGGTTGTGTAGAAATTCTGGCGGGTTTGCGATTTGACAAAGATTTGGTTCGGCAATTTTTGCGGGAGGATATTATGAAAAAGTCTGTAATTTATCAAGATATCGTTCAAAAAGAAGCCTTTAAATTGATTAGTCGTCAGCTTAAGCGGCGCTTTGGTGATATTGATGGATCGTTAGTCGAGCAGATTCGGAATTTATCTGCTGAACAGTTAGAAAATTTGGGAGAGGCGTTGTTAGATTTTTCAGAAGTTACTGATTTGATAGCTTGGTTAGAACAGCAATAAAGGAATTAATAAAGCTGCATCATATTTTAGAGATTGAGGCTGCAAGTAGTTTTCCGCTTTTATCTTGAGCTTGCAATTTTTGAATAATATGCTCAATAATACTATTCAAATCCTTCCGGCGGCGCATAGAGCGTTTCGGGTCAAGTTGACCGTGTTTCAATAATTCTCTAACCTGTTCTCCTAGCTCAGTTAAGTAAAACCTCAGTTGTTCTTCACCCTGTTTGCGTAAAATTTGCCGACATTCAGTTAGGGTAATATCGCCATTTTGGAGAGTTTTACTAGCCTCTGACTGCTTTGGTGTTGCGTCGGATGAATCTTTACTTTTTTGAGCATTTAAACTGTTAGTTAGACATTTTTCTACAGCCTTAGCAAGTTTTGGATCGGATTCTATAGCTTCTGCGATCGCTCTTAATAAATCTGCAATTTGTAATGCTTCCATTATTTACCTACTCTCTGAATAAATTCTTTAGTTAATTTCACCATAGAATCATGAGAATCATCATATTTTTGTTTATATGTCAAATAACTACTCAACTCTAACCCTTCTGCTATTTTGGCTCTTTCTAAAATTTTGGTTTCAAAAACTTGTGGATAGAAAGGATTAACAATAATAGAGTTCAAATTTTCACTTTGGGCTATAGTTCGATTGTAACGAGAAATTAATGTTCCAACGGTTTTTAAGTTATATACATAATCTCTATTAAACTTTTCAATATGTTCAAGTAATAAATCTAATCCATGAATTGACATTCGGTTTGGTACACAAGGAATTATACAAGCATGGCTAGCTAGAAATGCACTTTTAACTACTGTGTTAATATTTGGGGCACAGTCTATTAAAATATAGTCATAATTCTTCAATAATGGTTTGAGGATTCTACGAATAAGATCAACAGGTTTAATGTTAAAAGAATAGTAACCTGATGGCAATTCTTCCTGAATTTCAAATAACCTTGGGCTGCTAGGTATCAGATGTAAGTGGGCAAAGGAATTTCTGTTTCTCACATTTGAAACATTGTTTTTAACTATAAAATTTTCATTTTTAATATTTTCTAAAAAATATTCAGGATCTTTAAATAAATAAGGCAATGTCAATTTTTTACTTTCAAATTCTTTTTCCCAAACCTCTTCTGACATTAAAGCACTAGTCAAATTACTTTGAGGATCAAGGTCAATAGCAAGTACACGCTTTTTGTACATTGTATCGCCTGCTAAGTATTCTGCTAATGCCATGACTATGGTAGTTTTACCAACTCCACCCTTGAGGTTGCAAATACTTATCACTTTAGCTGTCATAATTTCTGGTAGATTGACGCATTTCATGAGCTACAGTTCTATGCTTCCCTGAAAATATGCCCAACTAACAGGTTCATTTTTACTTTTACATCAAAACCCATGAGCCAAATTAATCCTGAAACAACCCCCTTACATACCTTAAACCCACTCAACCGATTTTCTGACAGAGCAGAGGATTATGTAAAATATCGACCAAGCTACCCCGCAGATGCAATTGATATTATCTTGGAAGGATTAGGTGAAAATTCACAACTCGTAGCAGCAGATATTGGTGCAGGTACAGGAATTGCTTCCAGATTGTTAGCTGAACGGAGGGTTAATGTTATAGCCATAGAACCAAACGCGGCGATGCGAGAAGCTGCTAAATCACATCCTTTGATAGAGTTTCGTGATGGAACAGCAGAATTTACCCAACTACCTGATAATTCAGTTGATTTAGTTACTTGTTTTCAAGCTTTCCACTGGTTCAATTCCGAACCAACTTTATTGGAATTTCACCGCATTTTAAAACCATCAGCACGCTTGGCTGTGGTGTGGAATAACCGCGATCGAGAAGATGCATTAACTACAGAATATAGCCGAATAGTCCGCGAAGCATCTAATAATCATCCAGCAGAATCTCGAATGCAATCGGTAGAGCCATTGTTAGTAACTCCCCATTTTATTAATATCCGTGAATATAAATTTACTTATAGACAAAAGTTAGATTTAACTGGACTTATCGGACGAGCAATGAGTGTTTCTTACCTTCCGCGTGAAGGCTCGGTATACGAACAGCTTATTGATAATTTTCAAGAATTATATCAGCGCTTTTGTGATGAGAGTGGTTTTATTTATATGGTCTATCGCACTAGCGTACACCTTGGCGAAAAACAATGATAAATTGCAAGTAAAGTAGCAGATAATGCATTAAATAAATATAAGATATCTGAACTTTAATCTTGAATTTATAAATGACCTGCAATCCGCAAATAGCAGAAGGTTGGCATGGCAAACTTAATTTAGTCTATGCCGATCGCCAGGGTAAAACCCAATTAATTTACGATCGCCAACAAGCACCCCTGAAGGTACAACGTCCATTTTATCCAGAAGGGGAAATTTGTCATAGCGTAATTTTACACACGGCTGGGGGAATGGTAGGAGGCGATCGCTTATCCTCTAACATCCACCTCCAACCCCAAACCCAAGCTTTAATCACTACAGCTGCTGCAAGTAAGATATATCGCAGTAATGGCTTACAAGCTAGACAAACCATCCAGATGCAAGTTGATACTGGCGCTTGTTTGGAGTGGTTGCCGCAAGAGACAATTTTATTTAACGACGCGATTTATCGGCAAGATTTACGGGTAGAATTAGCAACCGGGGGCAGTTGGTTAGGCTGGGAAATTACCCGATTTGGCCGCAGTGCTAGAGGAGAAAAATTCTTGCAAGGAGAATGGCGATCGCACACGGAAATTTGGCAACAAGATGTTCCTTTGTGGATCGATCGGCAATGGTTACGGGGTAGCGAAGATACTTTTCACAGTCCCCACGGTTTGGCTGGAAAACCAATAGTAGGTAGTCTAGTTTGGGTTGGTGGCGCAGTTTCAGGAGAAATTGTCGAAAAAACGCGAAATTTATGGGATGGGAAAGGAGAAGCGGGTGTTAGTCGGTTACAACATGGATTATTGTGTCGATATCGCGGTACTTCTACATCTGAGGTTAGAAACTGGTTTATTAATGTTTGGCAGTTGCTGCGAGTTTCTTTTTTAAATCGTGGTAATTGTATACCAAGAGTGTGGCAGCTTTGAACGAACCACGAAGGCGCGAAGGACGCGAAGGAAGAGGCAAGAATGCAACTTACGCCGCAGGAAAAAGATAAGCTATTAATTTTTACTGCTGCTTTATTAGCAGAAAGACGTAAAGCAAGGGGTTTAAAACTGAATTATCCTGAAGCGATCGCTTATATTTCTGCTGCCATTTTAGAAGGTGCAAGGGATGGGCAAACTGTAGCTGAATTAATGAGTTATGGTACAACTCTCTTAACGCGGGATGATGTCATGGAAGGGATACCAGAAATGGTGCATGAAGTACAGGTAGAAGCAACTTTTCCTGATGGCACAAAGTTAGTGACAGTACATAATCCAATTCGTTAATTTTTTAGTTTTTAATTTATTATGATTCCTGGGGAAATTATCACACCAACAGGTGAAATTGAACTAAATTTTGGTCGTCCAACTATAAAATTGCTAGTGTCAAATACAGGCGATCGCCCCATACAAGTTGGTTCCCACTATCACTTTTATGAAGTCAACACCGCCTTAAACTTTGACAGAGAACAAGCGCGAGGAATGCGCCTCGATATTCCCGCAGGAACCGCAGTCCGCTTTGAACCAGGCGACGAAAAAGAAATAACTCTAATCCCCTTAGTCGGTACTCGCAAAGTCTACGGCTTCAACGCGAAAATTAACGGTTCTCTTTAGTTATGAAAATGGAATGGTACAATGAACCGCCTGTTTGGGAAGTGAAAGATGAAGCGATCGCTATCACTTCCGGCGCAAAAACAGATTTCTGGCGGGAAACTCACTACGGTTTTATTCGAGATAATGGTCACTTTTTTTATCAACAAATTCAAGGTGACTTTATTGTAGAAGTTAAAGTCAGTGGACAGTATCAGGATTTATACGATCAAGCTGGCTTGATGATACGTTCAGATGAATTGAATTGGTTAAAATGTGGCATTGAATTTGTCAATGGTGTGCAACAAATTAGCGCAGTAGTTACACGGAATTTCTCAGATTGGTCTGTTATTCCAATACCGCAAAATCCATCTGCAATTTGGGTGCGTGTAACTCGACGCGGCACAGCAATAGAGGTGGAATACTCTTTGAATGGAACTGAGTATACAATGCTGCGGCTCGCTTATTTGACTCCAGCAGAAACAGTAAGTGTAGGTGTAATGTGTGCCTCGCCTGAAGGGAATGGTTTTCAGATCGGGTTTGAAAAATTCCAAATTCGCAGTTTGTGAGGAATAGTTATGAGTTACAGAATGGATCGCCGTGCCTATGCCGAAACTTACGGGCCAACTGTAGGCGATCGCATCCGACTTGCAGACACAGAATTATTTATTGAAGTTGAACAAGATTTCACTACCTACGGCGATGAAGTGAAATTTGGCGGCGGTAAAGTCATCCGAGACGGAATGGGACAATCCCCCATTTCTAATGCCGATGGTGCTGTAGATTTAGTAATTACTAATGCCTTAATTCTCGATTGGTGGGGTATTGTCAAAGCGGATATCGGCATTAAAGATGGCAAGATTTTCAAAATTGGTAAAGCCGGAAATCCTTATATTCAAAATAATGTAGATATTATTATTGGCCCCGGTACTGAAGCCTTAGCTGGTGAAGGAATGATTCTCACTGCTGGCGGTATCGATGCCCATATTCATTTTATTTGTCCCCAACAAATTGAAGTGGCGATCGCTTCCGGTATTACCACCATGCTAGGCGGTGGTACTGGCCCAGCTACAGGTACAAATGCCACTACCTGCACTCCCGGCCCTTGGAATATTTACCGAATGCTGCAAGCTGCTGATGCTTTTCCCGTCAACTTAGGATTTTTGGGCAAAGGTAACGCTAGTCAACCCCAAGGACTTGTAGAACAAGTAGCTGCCGGTGCAATGGGATTAAAACTTCATGAAGACTGGGGAACTACACCCGCAGCAATTGATACCTGCCTCAGCGTTGCCGATGAATATGACGTACAAGTAGCAATTCATACTGATACGCTGAACGAAGCCGGATTTGTGGAAGATACGATCGCTGCGTTCAAAAATCGTACTATCCATACCTACCACACCGAAGGCGCAGGCGGGGGACACGCACCAGATATCATCAAAGTTTGTGGCCAAGCCAATGTTCTGCCATCTTCCACCAATCCCACACGTCCTTACACCCTCAACACCTTAGACGAACACCTGGATATGTTGATGGTATGCCATCACCTCGATCCTGCGATCGCTGAAGATGTCGCTTTTGCCGAATCTCGCATCCGTCGGGAAACCATTGCTGCTGAAGACATTTTGCACGACTTAGGCGCATTTAGCATGATTTCTTCCGACTCCCAGGCAATGGGAAGGGTAGGCGAAGTGATAATTCGCACCTGGCAGACATCTCACAAAATGAAGGTGCAACGCGGAACTCTTAACCCAGAAGGAACAGAGGAAAAAGCAGACAATTTTCGGGCAAAAAGATATGTTGCTAAGTATACGATTAATCCGGCGATCGCTCACGGAATTGCTGAATATGTGGGTTCAGTGGAAGAGGGAAAATTAGCAGATTTATGTTTGTGGCGTCCTGCATTTTTTGGCGTGAAACCAGAGATAGTCATTAAAGGCGGAATGATTGCATGGGCGCAAATGGGCGATGCTAACGCCAGTATTCCCACACCGCAACCAGTGTATATGCGACCGATGTTTGGAAGTTTTGCAGGGGCGCGTCATGCCACATCATTAACTTTTGTTTCCCAAGCAGCTTTAGAAAAGGAAATTCCCAGCCAGTTAAGTTTACAAAAGGCAGCAGTAGCTATTTCTGGGACACGCCAATTGAGTAAGCGGGATATGAAGCTGAATGATGCACTACCCCACATTGAAGTAGATCCAGAAACATACCAAGTCAGGGCTGATGGTGAGTTGCTGATTTGTGAACCTGCGACAATTTTACCAATGGCACAGAGGTACTTTTTGTTTTAGTTCATGACCGAGCAACTTACTGATTACGATAGTCCTTGGAAAGAAGTTAATGAGCTATATTTTCCCCGCTTTCTGGAATTCTTTTTCACCCAAGCCTATGCTGAAATCGACTGCACGCGACCTTATGAATTTTTGGACATAGAACTGCAACAGCTAGAACCAGATGCAGAAATTGGGAGGCGTTTGGTCGATAAAGTCGCAAAAGTTTTGCTACTGGATGGAGGGGAAGCTTGGGTAAAATGCGCTACGTAACTAGTATTGAAAGGCTAGCAAAAGAAGAAGGAATTGTTGAAACTGCTAGAGAAAGCATCATTACAGTCCTAGAAATGCGATTTGGAGAAGTGCCAAGCTCTATTGTTGAAGTTATCAATAGGATAGAAGAACCATCTGTGCTAAAAATGCTTCATAAAAGTGCGATCGCAATTCCTTCCACAGCAGAATTTCAGCAACTCTTAGATAATCTCACTTCTGGAGGATGAGCTATCGCTCTGATGCATTAACGTAACACGCCGACGTATTGGCATAACACGTCGATGTATTGGCATAACATGTCGATGCATTGGCATAACACGTCGACGTATTAACATAACATGTCGATGCATTGGCATAACACGCCGACGTATTCGCATAACACGTCGATGTATTAACATAACATGTCGACGTATTGGCATAACACGCCGACGTATTCGCATAACACCCGATGTATTGGCATAACACACCGATCGCCTGTTTTATAGTAAGAGTGCGATCGCAATTCATTCTACAGCAGAATTTCAGCAAGTTTTAGATAGTCTCAACTCTGGGAAATAAGCGATCGTTTGTTTTAAGGTGAGAATTAAAAGCTTGCCAGGCTCGATTTGATAGTTTTTTTGTTTGCTCGTATCGCATAAGTGAGTCTAATCAAGCTAAAAACCCTCTATATTACCATAAAATAATTCTGCAAGAGACTTCATGAGCTGCGCTCACAAGGAACAATAAAAATGTCTTTTCCTCCTGCCTTCTCCCTTGGCGCTAGCCTCTCCCTTTGGGAGAAGGGGAGACGCTAAAAGCGATCTGCCTCCTGCCTTATTTTCAAGGCAGGTCTAATAAACCAGCTACTCTAAAAATTTACTTTTACCTCGTACCTTGCATCTATATGACTTCACAATCTTCTCGCTCTGACAAAATTCTAGTTGTCGATGACTCTCCTGATAACGTGTTTTTGATCAAAACTATTTTGGAAGAAGAAGGTTACACCATTAGCACGGCAGAAAATGGGATTTCTGCCTTAGCAGAATTGAAAGCTTCTCCTTGTGACTTGGTTCTGCTGGATTTAATGATGCCAGGTATGGACGGGTACGAAGTTACCAAGCACATTCGTGGAGATATGAAATTGCCGCAATATATCCCCATATTGCTGATCACTGCCCACGATGCGCCCAACGTCGCCCACGGTTTAGACTTGGGTGCTGATGATTTTATCCGCAAACCTGTAACAGTAGATGAATTGCTAGCAAGAGTGCGATCGCTCCTGCGTTTGAAGCATAGTATGGATGAACGTGATGAAATTGCCCGTCAGCGAGAAGATTTTGTCTCCCGCCTCACCCACGACTTACGCACTCCCTTGGTAGCCGCCGATCGTATGTTAATGCTATTTCAACAAGGTGCGTTGGGAACATTATCACCGCAAATGCAGGAAGTAATCACCATCATGGCGCGTAGCAACATCAACCTGCTTTCTATGGTCAATACCTTATTGGAAGTTTATCGTTTTGAAGCGGGTCGCAAAAGTTTAGCATTTCAACCAGTTAATCTGGGTCAATTGCTAGATGAAGTGATTGGAGAATTGTCACCCTTAGCTCAAGATAAAACACTGTCCCTTAATTTGGATGTTACTAAAGAGTTAATCACAAACACAGTCATGGGCGATCGCTTAGAACTGCATCGTCTATTTACCAACCTCATAGGGAATGCGATCAAATTTACCGACTCCGGGTCTATTACTATTCGTTTTACTTCTCAACGCCAGTTCAACAAAAGTAATCAATCTCAGTTCTCTGAAACATCCAATTCCGTTGACTACATTAGAATTGAAATAGCGGATACAGGCCCAGGTATTCCCCCTGAAGAACAAGCCACTATATTTGAACGATTTCGCCAAGGCAGTCATAAGAGTTCTGGTAGTGGCTTAGGATTGTACCTTGCTCGTCGAATTGTCGAGGCACATCAAGGCATTATTCTACTTAATTCTGAGTTGGGCAAAGGTAGTGTATTTATTGTCCTTCTACCCACCAAAGCATGAAAAAACTAGTAATTATAAATTATGAATTATAGAGTTTTTTATCCTGGTAATTCATGATTTATAACCTTACTACTATCTACGATAATTTAAGTAAAAAATTCACTTAGAAAATCAAATGCTAAAAATTTACGAATCAAATATGCTGAAATAATAGCATTAGCATTAAATAGTTTTTAATAGGACAAAACAATGATTACCACTGAATTATCTAACATTAGCAATATTATCCAGACTCAGCGAGATTTTTTTCAAACGGGTAAAACTAAAGATGTAAATTTTCGCATTGAACAACTGAAAAATCTTAAGCAAGCAATCATTGAGCATGAACAGTCAATAGTCGAGGCATTAAAAGCGGATTTACATAAACCAGAAGTAGAAACTTACCTTACAGAAATCAGTGTAATTAAGGATATTGATTACGCCATCAAACATCTTCAAAACTGGACTAAACCCCAAAAAGCAGCGGTTTCCTGGGATTTTTTTTCCTACTCAGCGAAAATTTATCCAGAACCATTAGGGGTTGTCTTAATCATCGGCCCTTGGAACTATCCATTTCAGTTAATTATCTCACCGTTAATAGGTGCGATCGCAGCCGGTAATTGTGCAATTATCAAACCTTCAGAAATTGCTTCTCATACGTCTGATGTCATTGCTAAGATTATTGCCAAACATTTTGACCCTGCTTATCTTGCAGTGGTTGAAGGAGGCGTGGAAGCAAGTCAAAAACTACTTGCAGAAAAGTTTGACCATATCTTTTTTACTGGTGGTACAGCTGTCGGCAAAATCATCATGGCAGCAGCGGCAAAATATCTCACACCAGTGACTTTAGAATTGGGTGGTAAAAGTCCTTGTATTGTAGATACTGACATTAATCTCGAACACACTGTCAGACGAATTACTTGGGGAAAATTCATTAATGCTGGACAAACTTGTATCGCCCCTGACTATCTTTTAGTTAATAAAACAATCAAAAAAGATTTAATAGATGGTCTGGAAAAATCTTTAAAAGAATTTTATGGCGAGAATCCAGCAAGCAGTCCTGATTATGCCCGAATTATCAGTGAAAAACACTTTGAGAGATTGGTTAGTTTTCTCAAAGACGGTGAAGTTGTCATCGGTGGAGAAAATCAACCTTCAGAGCGCTATATTGCCCCAACACTGATTGATAATGTCTCCCTAAAAGATTCTGTAATGCAGGAAGAAATTTTTGGGCCCATTCTACCCATCATTGAATATACTGACATTGCAGAAGCGATCGCCTTGATTAACTCTAGACCCAAACCCTTGGCGTTATATTTATTTTCTCAAGATAAAAACCTGCAAAAGCGAGTTTTGCAAGAAACTTCCTCTGGTGGAGTCTGTATTAACGACACAGTGATGCAGGTTGGTGTCTCGTCTTTACCATTTGGTGGAGTAGGAGATAGCGGTATCGGCAACTATCACGGCAAAGCTAGCTTTGACACTTTTTCCCATAAGAAAAGTGTATTGCAAAACTCTTTCTGGCTTGATTTAAAATGGCGATACGCTCCATATCAAGGCAAATTGCCGCTAATCAAGAAACTTCTAGGTTAGAAATTATGAGTTATGAGTTATGAATTTTTGACTCCTAACTCCTAACTCTAAACTTCTAACTCCTAACTATTAAATCCCAAAAGCGTTGCTGTAACGCTCCTCAGCCCAAGGTTCACCACGGCGATGGTAGCCATTACGCTCCCAAAAACCAAGTTCTTCAGCAGCTAAAAATTCCAAACCATTAATCCACTTAGCACTTTTCCAAGCGTAGAGGTGGGGTACAACTAGCCGCATCGGCCCACCGTGTTCAGATGGAAGGTCTTCACCAAAGACTTTAAAAGCAAAGAAGTTTTCTTCCCGCAGAAAATCTTCTACAGAAATATTGGTAGTGTAGCCGCCATAGCAGTGTTCCATAACGTGGGCTACTTTCGGGTCTAATTCAATCAGACCCATGAAATCTGTAACTTTAATGCCAGTCCATTTGACATCAAGTTTAGACCAGCGCGTTACACAATGGAAGTCAGCTGTGAATTCGTGTTGAGGCAGCGCCATAAAGTCTGACCAACTAAAGGTAGCAGATTTTGCTAAACCCCAAACTCGAAACTCCCATTCCTCAGTGCTGACTTGGGGAGTTTCACCGTAAGTTAAAACGGGAAAACCTTTAGCTAAGTGTTGACCAGGAGGAACGCGATCGCCTTCTTCTTTGCCTGGTTTCTGAAAAAATTTTCCTATCATAGTTAGAGAAAAATCAGTTTTCTCAAGATGTTTACAAGCTTTTTTGCTGAGTTGCCAACAGTATCAAATGTTTTACTCTTTATATGAACTCTTGAATGATAGGTAATGGGTAATGGATATTTCCAATTACTCACTACCAATTTTTTTCGATCTAATGAGCTTATGTAGAGTGTTTATGATTCATAATGCAATCAGGAAAGCTCAGAAAAAGCATTTATCTAGCGATAAGAAGTTTGATTCTTGAGTTTGGCAATCAAATCTATCGGTGCTGTTCGTGCTTTTCCTGACTGAGAAATTATGATTCTTCTTCCTCTTCTTCAGCAGCTGGATAAACAAATGTAGAACGTCCAGTCAAAATTGACTTGCCCAGAGACAGGGCTTTCTGAGCTTCAACGACGGCTTTATGCCTCCAGGTAGCTCGACGTTTATCTCGTTTTGATTTGGAAGTTTTCTTCTTAGGAACAGCCATGTCAGCAGATATCGCGATTCTTGACAACCTTCTTATTCTAGGCCATCCACTGACGCCAAAGACAACAGTTGAGTCAGGAATAAATAAGTTGGGTTAAGACTGACGCCAAGACGCGGGAACAGAAAAAATGATTTTCTTTCTATTCTTGCAAGGTTCCGAGCCAAGAAAGCTTTGGCTCGGACTTCTAGCTCAACCCGTCATTTTGGCGTTGACACAGCGCTAGCTGCTGGAACTTGATTAGAGTTATTTTCAAAGAAAAGTAAAGAACGCGCAGTTTTGAAGTAAGTGGCCCAGTTTTGAGCATCAGGACGCGATCGCCATTGAGGACGACTGACATCTAATGTCAGGACTGGTGCGATCGCTCCATAATTTTGTACGGACACAATGATGGAAACATCTGTCACCAAGATATCTTGGTCGAAGCTCCTTTGAGCAGCTGCCCTAGCGACCGCTTCCGCTCTCCTGAGAACGGTTTCATAGTTTTCTTCTGGCAGGCGGTCAATAGCTAGATCGACTCTAGCGGTGTAAGCTCGCACAAGCTGCGGTGCGATCGCTTCCATCAAAAACCACGCAGGAACAGTAGATATGAGCAAAACTACTAAAGGAATTATCCGGATTCTTCTGGCAATTTGGCTAATAACTGAAAAGGGAGCGAGCGATGATGGTAGGTGAGCAGAAATTTTGCTCATGACCTTCTATCTCCTTAGTAATGATCTGTTATTGAAATTAGGTAAAGGTATTTTCCGGCTAATTAACGTAATAAAAATTACATTCTAACTTAAGATTCAATCAGAATCACCTAGACTATAAGACATAGGTTAGCTTTGTTTTTTTGGCAAAGCCAACCGCAATTTTAAGACCAGCAAACAACAATAACTGACAAAGAGCGGGATGGCAAATTACTGGGCGATCGCGATTGGTATCAATCAATATCAGTTATTTCAACCTTTAAGTTGTGCCCAAGCAGATGCTGAGGCACTAGAAGATTTTTTGGTGACAGAGGCAGGTTTTCTCCCCAAGCACTGTCTAGTTATGACAGATACTTCGCCGCCGATTGGGGATAGATCGACTTACCCGACGAAGGAAAATATTTTGCTGCTGCTTGAAGATTTGGCAGCAACAAGTTGGCAACCGGAAGACTATCTGTGGTTATTCTTTAGCGGCTATGGAGTCAACTACAAAGGCAAAGATTACTTAATGCCCGCAGAGGGCAACCCGGAACTGGTGCAAGAGACTGGCATAGAATTGCGATCGCTAATGCAAAGTCTGCAACTTGCTGACCTGAATGTATTGCTACTACTCGATATCAACCGCGCTTTTGGCACTCAAGCGGATGCTCCTGTTGGTGAAGAAACAATAGAATTAGCTCAAGAACTACAACTGGCAACAATTCTTTCTTGCCAACCAGAACAATTTTCCCATGAGAGTAGCGAACTAGGTCACGGATTTTTTACAGCAGCTTTGTTAGAAGCTTTACGTTCTGGTAATGGCAGCAACTTGGCAGATTTAGAAAGCTACCTAAGCCTGATTGTGCCAAAGCTATGTCATCACCACTGGCGTCCTATCCAAAACCCTGCCACTATCATTCCATCAAGGCAGCAAGTAATCTTGCCAAAATTGGCAATAGAAAGTGACTTTCAACCAGAACCCGTGATTTATCCTGAAGAATCCTTTGCTGTTGCACGTGCCGCTCCTCCCCTTGATGATTTCTCTAAAACTTCAGCAGATCGAAGCAGACGGGGAGAAGTTAGTGTGAACTCCTCCCAACAGGCGAAAGGTAAAAAAGTCCAGGAATCAGGTGGCAGCTTAGTTTCCCAGCCAATGGCGGAAACTTCCTTGGGAGTGAATACCAAAGGAAGATTTATCCCAAATTCTTCTAAAGGTTATGTCTCGCGATTGCCAGCGAATCAGCCAAGCATCCCTTTTTGGAAACAGTTTATTTTGTGGGGCGGAGGCAGCTTGCTGGCAGCAGGTTTAATCGCTGTAGTTTTTCTGCGTAATCAAGAAACTTTTAGAATTAAGCAAATATCAAGCACATCATCTAATGCTAATGTTAGCGATCGCCAGGTTGTCGAGAATTTACCAAGCGACCGCACTCCACCAGTTAGACTCAACAACCAATCTAGCGCCCAAATAACTTCTAGTTCCCAGTCAAAAAAGCGAAATCAAGCAGTATTAGACCTGGCGAAAATGTCTCTCAGACAAACTCAGGCGAGCGATTTGAGTATGGCGATCGCTACGGCCCGAAAAATTCAACCTGGCGAACCATTGTACGAACAAGCTCAGGAGAATATTAAGATTTGGAGCCAGATGATTTTAGATTTAGCAGAGGGTCGTGCTAAACAAAGACAGTATGCCAGCGCTATTGCTGCGGCTCGATTAATCACCAAAGACGAAGCCCCCTACGCGAAAGCACAAGCAGCAATTAACCTGTGGCGTTTAGAGGGTAAGCAGTATGTGAGTAACAAAACTCTTTTAGATGCAGCGAATGCCTTAATTAAGTCCGAACAGGCATCTACCTACAACCGGGCGATCGAAGTTGCCAAGAAAGTACCACCCGGACAACCAGGCTTCGATACTGCGCAAAAATCGATCAATAAATGGAGTGAGAAAATTTTAGACCTGGCAAAGCGTCGCGCCGCCGAAGGAGAACGCAAAGCCGCAATTGCGACGGCAGCTTTAGTGCCAGAGGAGACAGGCGCTTATGAAGATGCTCAAGATGCCATCCAAAAATGGCAAAAGAAATAGTAAAAAAATAATAAAAGAATAGTCAGGAGTTAGGAGTTAGGAGTTATATTATTGATCCCCGACGTTTTACTCCTGACTCATAACTTTTCCCTCAACCCTCATATCTCAGTATTAGCAGTACTGCGATACATCTTCGCCACAGTCGTCGGCTAGATAGCACAACGCTCGGAAACGTAAACCAACCACTTCTTCGTATAAGGGGTTGAGCTTGCACATCGGCGGGATGTGAAACAAGGTCTTGCCAAATAATTTGACATCGCGCTCAAAAGGGCACTGAGATGGAATCAGTTTGCACAAGCGGTGAGCTAATTGGCGATCGCGGACTTGAATGTTTTCTACTCGCTGCCGTAAGGGTTGGAGAATATCCCAGTGAGGCTTGGAAGGAGAATGGTTTAACTGGGTTACTTTATGGTCAGTAGTTTCTGCTTGATTGATTGATACCCAGCTAGCCAGAAAAATCTTTTTTGTGGTATTGTCGAATACCTTCATGGTTAACCCTCTGTGTTATTGAGGCTATTCACCTTTTTGATGAATATATACAACGTGGCAACGAACTTTCCCGGAAAAATCGCGTTCTGACTGCGATATAATGTAATACCTGATTAGCCACTTAAGTCAGAACCTAATTTATTACTACGTCAAGTTAATCGCAAATTTCTGGGGATCGGTAGTGTAATATTACGATCTTGTTCATAACTTGACACAGTTTAAATTTTAATAAAGACATCCATCATTGGATAGGTTTTAGTGTAACATTTACAGAACTTAATATAAGGTCTTTCTAAAAGAATTTTTGCTAAGTATAAACATCAGTAATATCCTAGAAGGCATTTTTCCTCTCCGTGTTCCCACTTTCTCACGTAAGTGCATCCTTTTCATCGCTAGCTGAATACCGTAAAAGTAGCGATTTTTGAGGGAGTAGAATCGATTGCATTTCACAAAACTTAGGTTGGCAGTGCGATTTGAGAATGATATAGTCTGAAGCGTTAATATCAGATGAACTTGCTTATGGGTGTTTCTGTACTCTACAGCGCAATCCATCCTGGCAGTACCCAGTACGCACGCCTTCAGTGATAGCAACCTAACAAGTTAGATCGAAGAATGATAGGCAAGCTCCATAGCCATGAGAAAAGAAAGCGCAAAGACGTTCAGAAAAATTCTGTGTCTTTGCGCCAATCAAAATTTGAGCGGTGAAAGCCACTGCTCAAACTTATTTCTGTATAGATTTTTACCTAAAATTCTCTATGATGCTACCTGAGCAGCAGTCCGAGTCCGCCGTCTTCTCCCATCAGCAACTTTTACAGGTGGCTCATCAGGGATTTGCATCAATAAAGTCACAGATGGCTGACATTGCAATTCCCGACGGATTGAACGTTGCAATTCTCGTTCTAAAGTTCCTTGCAATCCACCCCAGTCTATATCTGCTGCTTCACCTTGCTCAGGAGCAAATTCTGTCCAGCGCACAGAAAGGATTTCTTCAATGCGTTGTTTTACCCAGGTTTGTAAAAGCGATCGCTCTACACTTGTAACTACACCCCGGAGGTGAGTTTCTGGTTTTGCCAACAGTTTACCATTCCAATCAATGGCAGCTGCGATCGTGATAATCCCTTCTGAAGCCATACGTTGCCGTTCTTGCAACACTTTGGCACTTACCATCCCCGAACTAGTAGTATCCACCAATTCGATACCAGATGGCACTTTCCCAGCGACACGAATAGCATCTTCTGTCAGTTCGACAATATCACCATTCTGAATAATGATCATGTTTTCTGCGGGAATGCCCATACTCTGAGCCGTTTCTGCGTGCTTCACTAGCATCCGATGTTCGCCGTGAAATGGCACAAAGAATTTGGGTCGAGTTAAGGCAATCATCAGTTTTTGTTCTTCCTGACAGCCGTGACCGGAGACGTGAATCCCTTTATCCCGACCATAGACCACTTTTGCACCTTGAATCATCAACTTATCGATAGTGTTGACTACTGCGATCGTATTTCCGGGAATTGGGTTAGCAGAGAATACTACCGTATCTCCTTGGCGGATTTTAATGTGAGGATGTTCTTTGTTGGCAATGCGGGTCATTGCTGCCATCAATTCACCCTGAGAACCTGTAGTTAAAATCAGTACTCTTTCATCGGGTAGGTTGCGGACAGCGTGCAATGGTTGCAGCAGATTATCTTCACACTTGATGTAACCTAAATTGCGGGCATGAGCGATCAAGTTCAGCATGGAACGCCCGACAACTGTGACTACACGGTTCTGCTTTTTCGCAATATCCAAAATCATGTTGATGCGATGGACGCTAGAAGCAAAGGTAGTGACGAATAATCGCCCAGGTGCTTGACTAAATACTCTCTCCAGATTGGGATAAACTGAACGTTCTGAAGGTGTAAATCCTGGCACTTCCGCGTTTGTGGAATCACTTAGCAAACAAAGAACGCCTTTTTCACCATGTTCAGCTAGGCGTTGCAAGTCAAACTTTTCGCCATCCACTGGGGTATGGTCAATTTTAAAATCCCCTGTGTGAATGACTACACCCAGGGGAGTATGAATGGCAACAGTGAAACTATCAGCGATGGAGTGGGTATTACGGATATATTCAACTAAAAAGTTTTTGCCAATCCGCACTACATCACGTGGTAGAACTGTTCTAATTTCTGTGCGATCGCGGACTCCTGCTTCTTCTAATTTACCCTCTAGCATTGCCATTGCTAGTCTAGGGCCATAAATCACCGGGATATCAAATTGCTTAAGATGAAAAGCAATCCCGCCGATATGGTCTTCATGACCATGAGTAACGATCATCCCTTTAATTTTGTGGCGATTTTCCCGCAGATAGGTCGTATCTGGTAAAACAATATTGACTCCATGCATCGCCTCTGTGGGAAAAGCCAATCCTGCATCTAACAGGATTATTTCATCGTCATACTCAAAAAGACACGTATTTTTACCAATTTCATGTAAACCGCCCAAAGGAATAATTTTCAAGGCGGAATTATTAGCTTCGTTTTTAGCCATTTTCTCCTTAGATTGTTACTTGTGGTTAATTAAGTTGATAGTTAACGAACTTGTATTTAAGACAACATCATCTGTCTCTTAAGTCAGTCCCAAAGCAATCAAGTTTTAATTGAAGATTTCAATTTTTTATTTAATAAAATCAACTGTAAAACTCAAGGATTCATAGTATATCTATCAGTCCTAGCACAGGTTTTTAAATTGCAACTTATGAACAATTACGATCGTTGTTTATATGTATCTTTGACAAGGAGGATACTACTAGCATTTAAATAAGTTGGTGGTTAAATTAAACTAAGTTCTTTCAGAACCGCTTCTAATTTTTGACTGACTTCTAAATCAGCTTCACATAGCGGCGGACGAGTTGAACCAACCTCCCAACCTTGAAGTTGCAGTGCTTTTTTCACTGGAATGGGATTTGAAGTGAGAAATAGAGCTTTAAACAACGGGAACAGTTGGAGATGAATTTCGCTTGCTACCTCAATTTTTCCCGCACTAAAAGCTTGAATCATCTGCTGTAGTTGGTTTCCTACCAGATGAGAAGCCACACTTACCACACCCTTTGCCCCGATCGCTAACAAGGGCAAAGTCATGTAATCATCACCAGAATAGATGTGGAATTCTTTTGGTGTCAAGCGACGAATTTCGCTTGCCTGATCTATATTACCAGTGGATTCTTTAATCCCGACAATATTGCTAACCTCAGCTAACCGGGCAACTGTTTCTGGCTGAAGGTTTTGTCCGGTACGACCAGGGACATTGTATAACAACAACGGTAAGTCGGGACAGGCTTGTGCTATTGACTTAAAGTGCGCTTCCAATCCCGCTTGCGGCGGTTTGTTGTAATAAGGAACAACTTGTAAGGAACCATGTACTCCTATTTTAGACGCTTTTTGGGTGGCTGCGATCGCTTCTTTGGTGGAATTCGATCCACAACCTGCAATTACCTTGGCTTTTCCGGCCACGGACTGTAATACCTCGACAAACAACTGGTATTCCTCATCCCAACTTAGCGTCGGGGATTCTCCGGTTGTGCCGCACATCACCAATGTATCTGTACCGTTGTTAGCTAGATGCGCCGCCAGTTCTGCCGCTACATCATAGTTGACACTACCATCTGCTTTAAATGGCGTAATCATAGCGGTTAAAACATTGCCAAAATCTCCCACCCTTTTTTCACTCCTGATTACCCATGTTTTTATATCTTGGTGGTTCTCTATTGTAATAACCTATCTGCAAATTGCTTTCAAGTGTCATTTTTACTTTGTCATTAGTCTTTTGTCACTTTACCAATGACCAATGACTAATGACCAATGACTAATGACTAATAGCTAATGGTTTGAGTAGATTTTTCTCTACCAACAACTCAGCGATTTGTACTGCATTCAATGCTGCGCCTTTGCGAATTTGGTCGCCACATAACCATAATTCCAAGCCACAAGGATGAGAAATATCCTGGCGAATTCTTCCCACTAAAACTTCATCTCGACCTGTTGCTTCAATAGGCATCGGAAAATGATTCGTTCCCCAATCTTCTACCAGTTTTACTCCAGGAGAGGAATTTAAAATTTCTCTGGCTTCCTTCGCACTAAAGGGAGTCTCAAATTCTAAATTAATGGCTTCTGAGTGGGCGCGGAGTACGGGAACCCGTATACAGGTTGCAGTGATTCTGATTTGCTGCGTACCAAATATTTTTCGGGTTTCGTTGACCATTTTCATTTCTTCCTCACAATAACCCAAATCGTTTAATGGGGAGTTATGCGGGAATAAATTAAATGCCAATGGGTAAGGCAATATTTCGGCTATCGGTGGCTGTCCTTGTAGTATAGCGCTTGTTTGGGTTTTGACTTCTGCCATTGCTCTAGCACCCGCACCACTGGCAGATTGGTAGGTTGCAGCGACGATGCGTTGTACTGGTTTAACTTTATGCAATGGCCAGACTGCCACAGCCATTAAAATCGTTGTGCAGTTGGGGTTAGCAATAATGCCTTGGTGATGCGCTGCGGCTTGGGGATTCACCTCTGGAACTACTAAAGGAACTTCCGGGTTCATCCGAAAGGCACTGGAGTTGTCAATTACCACTGCGCCCTTTTCGACGGCAACTGCTGCCCAAGTTTTGGATGTGGAACCACCTGCACTAGCTAGTACTATATCGACATTTTCAAAGGCGCGATCGCTAACTGCTTCTATTGGTATATTTTCACCTTTAAATCGCAGCGATCGCCCCACACTCCGCTCTGATGCCAATAACTTCAAGTCAGCAACCGGGAAATTACGACTTTCTAATAATTCCAGCAACTCTGTGCCTACTGCACCAGTAGCTCCTAAAATAGCTAAACGATAGGATTTCGACAAACTTGTTTCCTCCTTTAAGAGACTTATCTGCAATTTCTTGGAACAATTGACAATTTAGTTATATTTAAATAGCGATCGCAGTCTGGAAATACATTTTTAATAGGTTTAGATTTTTCTTTAATTTAATATATCTTTATATATTTAATACATTTTTTTAATTAAGTTAAGTGATGTTGCATTTTAAAATAACAGCGATTTTTTCATTGATTTACTATAACTATATATTATACAATAAACCGCTATTTATCATAAAAAGGGAGATATCTGCATTTAGGCGTTTAACAAGCATCCTTCCTGTAAAGAAATAAATATATATTGGCTACAAACTTGCTGACTTAGATGATGAATATACTACTAAATGCAAAAAGCCAGCACAACGTAAAACTGAGCTATGCGGTTAAGTAACAGATGCACTCTTGTACCACACATAACTTAATAATAGCTAGATAATAGCTAGACTCAATACTATAACTTTAATCTGGGGTACTAACCACTCTTTGAGACCAGGATATCACGGCGTTAGCCCACTGAATAATTAATTCCCAAGTTTTAGGTGAGTCGGGAGTGAAGAAGCGAATAGGGTATTAGGTTACAGGGTAGAGGTTACAGATTTTTTCCCCTAACCCCAATACCCCATTAACCAAATTGTTATGAAGGTAAAATGTCAAGTCCTTGATAATTGGCAGTAAACTGGATCTTTGCCCCAGGACACACATCCATCCTTGGATGTCGCAAGACCTTTTGGCAAACTCCCATTACCCCTAAGAGACATCAAGCCATAAACGCAAACAATTATTTTATTGCGTTTTGTGTGTACTCGGAGTATAAAATACCAGAAAACTAGAGACGAAGCATGAAAGTTACCCAGGAAAAACTTCCCGCCAGCCAAATTGGCCTGGAAATAGAGATTACGCCGGAAATTACCAAGCAAACTTACGAACAGGTCATTAAAAACTTAGCGAGTACTGCCAATATTCCTGGGTTTCGTAAAGGCAAGGTGCCTCGGCCGATATTGCTACAACGGCTGGGTACAACTCGAATCAAGGCAGCGGCGCTGGAAGAACTAATTCAAGATGGCATTGAGCAAGCAGTCAAACAAGAAGCCATCCCAGCAATCGGCCAACCGCAGTTGCGCTCCTCTTTTGAGGATTTGATTAATAATTATGAACCGGGAAAACCCCTGACGATTTCGGCGGCTGTCGATGTAGAACCAGAAGTAAATTTAGTTCAGTACACCGATTTGCAAGTCAAAGCTGAAGAAGTTAAGTACGATCCAGAACGAGTAGACGCTAGCCTTGACAAGGAACGTCAAGAATTGGCGACATTGATTCCTGTGGAAGGACGTGCAGCCCAAATCGGCGATGTAGCCGTAGTCGATTTTAAAGGTTCATTCGCAAGAGCCGAGGGTGAGGACGAAACAGCTGAACTAGAACCGATTCCGGGAGCCGAAGCAACTGATTTTCAAGTTGAGTTGCAAGAAGATAAGTTTATTCCAGGCTTCATTTCGGGAATAGTGGGGATGAATCCTGAAGAAACCAAAGAAATTGCGGCGCAGTTCCCAGACCCGTATGCTAATGAAGATTTAGCAGGAAAAGCGGCAACTTTCACGGTGACGCTCAAAGAACTAAAGGAAAAGGAGCTACCAGAAGTAAATGACGATTTCGCCCAGGAAGTCAGCGATTTTGAAACCTTAGAGGAGTTACGCGCTTCTTTGGTAGAGCAATATCAAAAAGAGGCGGACGACAAAACAAAAACAAACAAGCAGGAAGCCTTGTTAACGGAACTACTCAAGCACGTAGAAGTTGACTTACCAGCAACCTTGATTGAGCAAGAAGTGGATGCAATGCTAACGCAAACAGCAATGCGACTGTCTCAGCAGGGATTGGATGTGAGAAAGCTGTTTACTCAAGATATTATTCCTCAGTTGCGGGAGCGATCGCGTACTGAGGCTATTGAACGCATTAAACGCTCCTTGTCCTTGCGGGAAGTCAGTAAACGCGAATCTATCGAGGTAACACCAGAAGAAATCGCAGCCAGAGTCGCAGAACTTTTGGAACAGTACCCGGAGGAACAAGACGTTGATGAAGATAGACTGCGCTCAATCGTGGAAAACGAACTATTAACCGAAAAAACCATTGATTGGCTATTAGAACATTCCTCAGTTGAACTTGTACCCGAAGGTTCCTTGAGTCCTGTGGAGGAAACGGAAGACGTAGAATCAGATGCTGATGCTGATGCACCTCAGACTGAGGAAGAAAACAGCGAAGCTTCTACAGAAGTTACAGAAGGATAATAAAAAATTCCACAACCATGAGTTCACCAGTTCTGAGTTAAAGTACTGGTGAAATGGGTAAGGTAAGGGAGATGAGGAAGTAGGGAGAGAAATAACCAATGCCCAATGCCCAATTAAGGGATTAAGTCGGAATAATTAAATAATGAATTTTCGGCAAATAGTGACACCTGTTATCACTTGAGCTTGATACTGTGTTACACGAGAGGAAATTATATGAGGCATAATGGTTAATACGTAGCTTATAAAAATTCCATTCGTTGAAAAGGCAGCATCTGCTGCTGAAACATTTGTCCTAAATAATTGTCAAAGAAAGCTTGTATGCTTGAATCGCAGTCGGGAAATTCCCCAATCAGCAACTTAAGTCGAATAAACATTAACTCCCAGTTAAGCAGCCCTAGCAACATCGTGCCGATGGTGATAGAGCAATCTGGCATGGGAGAAAGAGCTTTCGACATCTACTCCCGCCTGCTGCGAGAGCGGATTATCTTTTTAGGAACGCCAATAGACGATGCCGTAGCCAACTCGATTGTGGCTCAGTTGTTATTCCTAGACGCCGAAGACTCAGAAAAAGACATCCAACTGTATGTTAATTCTCCTGGCGGCTCCGTCTACGCAGGGATGGCAATCTATGATACAATACAGCAAATTCGCCCTGATGTTGTTACCATCTGTTTTGGATTAGCCGCGAGCATGGGGGCATTTTTGTTGACAGCAGGGGCTGCCGGTAAGCGAATGTCTCTGCCCGACTCCCGGATTATGATTCACCAACCACTTGGTGGCGCTCAAGGTCAAGCCATTGACATTGAAATTCAAGCCAGAGAAATTCTTTACGTTAAGGCTAAGTTGAATCAGTTAATGGCTCACCATACTGGTCAACCCTTAGAAAGAATAGAAGCAGATACTGAGCGCGACTTTTTTATGTCGGCAGAAGAGGCAAAAAACTACGGTTTGATCGATCAAGTCATTTCCAGGCAAAATCTTCCCGTAGCAGGGGAAAACGTCACCATTCTGAAATAAGAGGCTGGTATGTCTAAGTACGACTCCCATTTGAAATGTTCATTTTGTGGCAAGTCTCAAGAGCAGGTGCGTAAATTAATCGCAGGGCCGGGAGTCTACATCTGCGATGAATGCGTTGACTTGTGTAATGAAATACTAGACGAGGAGTTACTCGATACTAATGGTGCGGCAGCACAACCAGCACCAAGAGCAGAGCCACCTGAAAAACGGCGTACTCACTCTGCTAGTATTTCGTTTAATCAAATACCCAAGCCAAGAGAGATTAAAAAGTATCTAGACGAACACGTTATTGGTCAAGACGAAGCCAAGAAAGTGTTGTCAGTAGCTGTTTACAATCACTACAAGCGGCTGGCAGTCATTCAGTCTAAAGCCAGTGGCAAACCTGGGGCGGATGACGCCATAGAACTGCAAAAGTCCAATATATTGTTAATTGGCCCGACTGGTTGCGGTAAAACTCTCTTAGCGCAAACTCTAGCGAAAATCCTGGATGTACCCTTTGCCGTAGCCGATGCGACGACGCTGACGGAAGCAGGGTATGTGGGAGAAGATGTGGAAAATATCTTGCTGCGACTGTTGCAGGTGGCAGATTTGGATATAGAGGAAGCGCAACGGGGAATTATTTACATTGACGAAATTGACAAAATTGCTCGTAAGAGCGAGAACACGTCAATTACCCGCGATGTTTCTGGCGAAGGCGTGCAGCAAGCCTTGCTGAAAATGTTAGAGGGAACGATCGCTAATGTACCACCCCAAGGAGGACGTAAGCATCCTTATCAAGACTGCATCCAGATTGATACAAGTAATATTTTGTTCGTCTGTGGTGGTGCCTTCGTGGGCTTAGAAAAGATTGTAGACCAGAGAGTTGGCAAAAAAGCAATTGGCTTTGTGCAACCGGGAGAAGGCCAATCGAAGGAGAAACGAGCAGCAGACACGCTTCGCCATCTAGAACCGGATGATTTAGTAAAATTTGGCCTGATTCCAGAATTTATTGGGCGGATGCCAATGGTAGCAGTAGTAGATCCGCTAGATGAAGAAGCGCTGATGGCGATTCTTACTCAACCACGCAGCGCCTTAGTCAAGCAGTACCAAAAGCTGCTGAAGATGGATAATGTTCAGTTAGATTTTAAAGCAGATGCTTTACGAGCGATCGCTCAAGAAGCTTACCGCCGTAAAACTGGTGCTAGAGCATTACGTGGTATTGTCGAAGAATTGATGCTGGATGTAATGTATGAGTTACCATCCCGTAAGGATGTGACACGCTGTACAGTTACAAGGGAAATGGTCGAGAAGCGATCGACTGCTGAACTGATAATACATCCGTCTTCACTACCGAAGCCAGAATCAGCTTAATAGTCATTAGTCACTTGTACTGAGTTTCGACTGCGCTCAACTACCACGTATTCGTTGGCGTAGCCTCTCCAAGAGTTGTATTGGTCATTAGTCATTGGTCAAAAAATAAGGAATAATAACCATATACCAGGGACTAATGACAACTGACAAAGGACAAATGACTAATGCCTTATATTAATGTTCGTGGCGTTGAGCATTACTACGAATGGGTGAAAAGACCATCCGGTTCTTTGGTAAAACCAGTGATGGTTTTTATGCATGGTTGGGCTGGTTCGGCTAGATATTGGCAAAATACTGCTGATGCTTTATCGGAGCAATTTGATTGTTTACTCTACGATATGCGGGGATTTGGCCGTTCTGGTGGGAAACCAACCATCGCCCAAGCCAGTGAAGCTGTTGCCGAATCTGAATCCCCCCAGGAAGAATCACAGGCAATCAGAGAGTTAACCTATGAATTAGAGGAATACGCTGATGATTTGGCAGGTTTGCTAGATGGGTTACATCTTCAGCGTGTTTATATCAATGCTCATTCAATGGGCGCTTCTGTTGCCACTTTATTTTTTAACCGCTATCCCGAACGAGTAGAACGAGGAATTTTAACTTGTAGCGGCATTTTTGAGTACGACGAAAAATCTTTTAGTGCTTTTCATAAATTTGGTGGCTATGTAGTGAAATTCCGTCCCAAGTGGTTAAGCAAAATTCCATTTGTTGACCGGATGTTTATGGCCAGATTTCTGCATAGTTCCATACCACATTCTGAGCGGCAAGCTTTTTTGAAAGATTTTCTCGAAGCAGATTACGATGCGGCTTTAGGAACAATTTTTACTTCAGTCAGTAAGGCTCAATCTGAAGTGATGCCGCAAGAGTTTGCCAAGCTGACAGTGCCGACTCTGCTTGTAGCAGGGGAGTATGACAAAATTATTCCAGCCGAGATGGGGCGTCAAGCTGCTGCCTTGAGTGACAAAGTGAAATTTGTGATGATTCGTAACACAGCGCATTTCCCAATGTTGGAAGATGCGCCAACTTATATGCAACAGGTACAAGAGTTTTTGCAAATTAACACCCCACAACCACAAGTGGGATAACTGATGGCGGTTTTTTAGACAGTTAAGTGTACCTGTACCTGCGTGATACCTTGACGCATTTTATATTGTCGCTTTAACCAAGACTTTTTAATTATTTTACGGAGCAAGGGAGCAAGTTGAATCAACAGCGATCGCACCAGTGCATTTTTTCGCAGTAGTTCGCCTTGTTTAGCTTCCTCTAACTGGAGTTGCTGGGCGCGGATAATTTCTGGCTCACGTTCCGCTTGGATGTGCGACAGTGCCATGTCAATATCCTGGTGTCCAGCTTCTTTTTGCAACAACGGCACAAGATGATTCGCAGCGACAATCACATCACGGAATGCGAGATTAATTCCTTGGGCACGGACGGGAGACATTGGGTGTGCAGCGTCACCTAGAAGCAGTACCCCTGGTGCGTGCCATTGCCGACAATAACCAACCACAACAGAAAGCCGAATAGGGGATTCGATGGTGTCTGCATGATTACGGAAATGCTCTGCTAGCCATGAGGGCGATAAGGAGGCAAAAATCTCTGCCCAGTTGGCTTGTTTGGAGTCAGTGTTTTCGGTTGCCGACATCACCCAAGCCAGATGTAGTTTGCCTGATTCTGCTCCGTGAAAGATGGTAAATACGCGATCGCCATTTACAATTGTACGAAACACATTATCGGCTGCAAACTCAGGGCTGGCGGCAAGTTTAAACCAGAGAATATCAATATTTTTGGGCTGACGTACCAATTCCAATCCTATACGTTGTCGCACAAGAGAATTTCGACCATCTGCCCCAATCACTAAGTCAGCAGTAATTTCTTTCCCATCGCTCAGTACTACACCTGCGACACGTTGGTTACTCCACAGTAAATCTTTGACCGGAACACCCTGGATAAATTCAAACCCATCATTGGTTTGAGCTTCTGAAATCAGTGCTTTGAGGAGTGGTGGTTGTGAAACTAGCGTACAGGGTCGGCTTGCCCCCATTGGTTCATCAACTCGAAATAACTGCTTGTCCCCGATAATGAATTCCCACGCGTCAAGTTGGCGATGGGGAATATGTTCCAACAAGGCTGATATACCCATTTCCTCTAAAGCTTCTAAGCCACTGGGCATTAATCCTTCACCGCGAAATACACGATGAAAGTCTTTTGCTGCTTCAATTAACGTTACAGCAATACCACGTTTTACAAGGAGCAGGGCAAGGGTTACACCTGTTGGGCCTGCGCCCACAATCACAATCTGCACTATCCCATCCCTCCTGTATTAGTTGCTCTCAAAGATGTTGGTAGAATTATCTTGAGATTAACTTAAACCCAGTTCTCGTTTTAGCAAGTTAATCGAGTTAGCGCCGATATAATTTTCAACCTTAATCAGCTTTGGTGGACGAATAATATCTTCATCAGAGGCTTGTACGGCTGCTTGCACTGCTGCAAAACTGGCTTGGTCGCTGATGATTACCTCAGCCCGTTTAACCATTGCCTGAAGTTTGTAAGCATCTTTTGGCTGCGAAGTCATCACCAATAGTTCATCGCCCCGCAAACCGTGGAGGATGACTTCTGCGGCTCGTGCAATCCCGGAACTAAGGCTAACTATCCCAACACAGTTTTCTTTTGGTAAGGTTTTCAAGAGGCTAAGTTCTTTGCTGTAGTCGTAGATATCGAGAGGAATTACTCGTGCAGCTTTTGGAGCTGCGATCGCTTCCACATTACTGATAAAATACCGACTGGTGACGACTGTCGCAGAGGTAGTTTTATCCAGCACTGCGGTTAATTCTTCCATTGCTACCAACTGGACTGGAATTTTTAGCGATCGCTCTAATTCATACACCATCAACTCACCAGCACCCATATCATAAGATGGCACTGCAACCAATACTCGCGCACTACAACGCAAGCGCCAGTCAATTTCCGCTAAAAATAGCTCTCTAGCTTGATTCAGCGAACATCCTTGAGAGAGCAACTCATCAAGTGCTTGCTGGACAACTTGATATGCATCAGGATTTTGTTTGAGAATTGGTGATTGCAGCCTACTACCGCCCTCATGACCTTGGGCACGAACATAAATACCCGAACCAGCCATACTTTCAACAAATCCGTCTTCCTCCAGTTGACGGTAAACCTTACTTATGGTGTTGCGGTGTAACCCAGTTTGCATTGCCAGCGCCCGTGTGCTTGGCAATTTGTAAGCCGGGGGATATTGCCGAGAAGCGATCGCAAATCGGATTTGATTAAACAGCTGGGTTGATGCGGGAATTTCGCTGTCTGGCTGAATACGGAATTGAATCATCACCAAACCTCCTGAATACTAAGTGCTGAGTGCTGAGTCTTGAGTGCTGAGGTTTGAGTCTTAGGTGTTGCTTTCCTACTCAGCACTTTTAACTCAGCATCCCTTGATAACTAGTTGTATTTATTACATACGAATCAGTTATTTACATATAAATTTTTTCTAAACTCAATTTCTAATGCTCTCATTATTGGTAATTGATAATTTAATTAGAAAAAAAGCTGGGGATACTGGCATAGTTATATCAAATAAACACACGGCTAATCACACACCACTGGTAAAAATTATTATGACAGAGCAAGCAACAATTACCACAACGGTTAATCTTTTGCAAGATAATATTCAAGTGTCTGCTTATCTAGCAGAGCCGAAAGAACCTGGATCTTACCCAGGAGTTGTAGTATTACAGGAAATTTTTGGTATCAACGCTCACATTCGGGAAGTTACAGAACGAATTGCCCAACTTGGGTATGTAGCGATCGCACCTGCCCTTTTTCAACGGATTGCTCCTGGTTTTGAAACCGGATACACACCCGAAGATATTGAAACGGGCAGAAGCTACGCCATGCAAACTCAAGCCTCAGAGTTATTGAGCGATATTCAACTAGCAATTGACTACCTCAAAAATCTGCCTCAAGTGAAAAAAGATGGTTTTGGCTGTATTGGCTTCTGCTTTGGCGGTCATGTCGCATATCTTGCAGCCACCTTGCCAGATATTAAAGCTACAGCTTCCTTCTACGGTGCTGGAATTACCACTCGCACACCGGGAGGTGGCGCTCCTACTGTTACCCGCACCAGAGAAATTCCAGGCACTCTCTATGCCTTTTTTGGCACAGAAGATGCTAGCATCCCGGCCGAACAAGTAGATGAGATTGCAACAGAGTTAGAAAAATATAAAATTCCTCATCGTGTGTTTCGCTACGATGGAGCTGATCACGGATTTTTCTGTAACCACCGTGCCAGTTATAATCCTAAAGCTGCGGCCGATGCTTGGGAGCAAGTAAAACAACTCTTTGGTCAACTAAACTGAAGCATACGCAGCCAAGTTAGTCATTGGTCATTGGTCATTGGTGAATACAAATGACAAATGACAAATGACAATCTAAACTTCAGTTGCACCATATCAAATAACAACCAATCTTCAAAAGTCATGAATTCCGAATCGAAACTTTCTCAAACAGCCAATTCGCCCTTTACAATGGACGATTTTGCCAAAGCACTAGAAAAACACGACTACCAATTTCAAAAGGGACAGCTTGTACATGGCAAAGTGTTCCAACTTGACCATGATGGAGCTTATGTGGATATTGGTGGTAAGTCGTCAGCTTTTCTGCCGCGCGATGAGGCTTCTTTGAGAGCAGTTACCGATTTATCGGAAGTGCTGCCATTGCAAGAGGAAATGCAGTTTTTGATTATCCGAGATCAAGATGCAGAAGGGCAAGTTACCCTTTCTCGAAAGCAGTTGGAAATTCAGCACATCTGGGAACGACTGACCGAAATGCAGGAAAATGCTCAGACTGTGCAAGTACGGGTTATGGGTGTGAATAAAGGTGGTGTAACCGTCGATATTCTTTCTTTGCGGGGATTTATCCCGCGATCGCACCTGGCAGAGCGTGATAATTTAGAAGCACTCAAAGGTCAAAATCTGACTGTGGGTTTTTTGGAAATTAATAAAAATACCAACAAACTCATCCTTTCTCAGCGTTTAGCAACTCGTTCTAGCAACTTCAGCTTATTAGAACTAGGTCAACTAGTAGAAGGCAAAGTTACTGGCATCAAACCTTTTGGTGTATTTGTCGATTTAAGTGGGATGAGCGCCTTACTTCATATCAAGCAAGTAAGCCAGAAATTTATTGATTCTTTAGAAAAAGTATTTCAAGTTGGTCAGCCAATTAAAGCTGTAATTATTGACTTGGATGAAGGTAAAGGGCGGGTTGCTCTTTCTACCAGAGTTTTGGAAAACTTCCCTGGCGAAGTGCTAGAAAATTTCGATGAGGTCATGGCTTCAGCTGAGGCGCGTGCTAATAGAGCTAATAACAAAGCGTCTGAATAGTTTTCAGGTGGGCTGCTTGTGTAAAGCGTTTACATACCCATCTGAAACAATTTTGAATTGTTAATATTCCCCCTGCATTTACAAAGATATAGGGGGATTTTAAATTGGCAAAACTTCTTTCAAGCTTCTTTCTAGCTAAAGGCTAGAAATGCGGGTAATACCAAGTTGTCTTAGATCGTATTATTTGCTTGAAAGCCAGTCCAGTGGGAGCTTGATTCCAAACAATCCTATCTTTAACGCTATCCAGATAATCAGTTCTGCTATAGATGAGATGAATTCACCTACAGATGAGCAAGCAGCACTAATTCGGATAACGCTGGAAGGCAGGAAAATCAGCTATCCTGACCGATACGACCAGGAGAACCTGCTCAATTTGCACAAGGCTAAGATGTCGCTTGAACAAGTTATCAACTTGTTGAGCCAGTAAAACTAATCTCATGAACCTATCCCCTGCATCTACCAAGATGTGGGGGAATTCCAAATTAAGAAAGCTTTTCATAAGACCTCTTGGCATTTGTGCTTTTTGCATTCTTGGGGAAAAGGGTAAAGGTTAAAGGGGAAAGGGACAATACAGAACCCTTTCCCCTTTTCCCGACTTATGCAAGAAGTCTATAGATTAGACCTCTTGTCCTTGGCTGGAAATGTGGTTCAAACAATAATTTTAGTCAGCTTCAGACTGTATGCCTCAGAATTTATTCTGAGGCATACTTGTGGGCGATGCCAAAATTCTCCAATAGGTCTATTGTAAAAATATTGTGTGGTATATTTAGACCTTTAGCTATTGTGAATTGAATCGTTCGATTTTAAAAAGCTACAATTTACCGCAAAACTTCACTCAGCTAAATTCTCGACATGACAATTATTTATGAATGTTAGTACCGAGCAAAAACTGATTCATCAGAAAATATATGCGAAAGAATTACGTTCCCTGATGCCACCGGAAGCATTTATCCCCGATCCAAGTAAGTTAATTATCTTGTTCATTAATTTGGCAATTTTGATTCTAGGCTGGATGATAGCGGCTCGGTTAGATTCTTGGTCGCCATATCTTTTGTGGCTTTATGTACCTTTAAGCATAATTATGGGCAATAGCGTGGTTGTCTTACTATTTAGCACCCACGATTTGATGCATGGTAGCGTAATTAAAAACCCTCGGTTAACCTACATCATTAGCTTTTTAGGGTTAACAATGTTGTGGATGCCACCAACGTTATGGAAAGCAGTTCATAACCGAGTACATCATAATCACACTAATGATTTAGGCGACCCAGATCGTAATTACTTGTATGAACAATCTTCAACCTGGGGAAAATGGATTCAGGACTTATTTGTGCCTTCAACTGAAGTCAATCCTATATGGTTCATAGTGGGAATGACTTCTGCTTGGGGAGTACATACTTTTCGCAATGTGACATCTGTGCTATTTTTCAATCATAAATCCGTCGATTATGTTCCTGCTGCATTTACAGTCAGTCCGAAAGATCGTCGAGCGATCGCAGGGGAATTATTGATGATGATAATGATTCATCTGAGTATCCTCATCTATCTCCAATTTGACCCCATAAAGCTCATACTTGGTTACTTTTTACCGATTGCAATTGGTTATGCTGGAGTAATTTTTTATATTTATACAAATCATTTACTTTGTCGGATGACTAGCGTTAACGATCCACTAATTAATAGTATGTCTCTCCGGGTTTACAAAATATTTGACTTGTTGCATTTAAATTTTTCTCATCACACTGAACATCATATTTTTCCAGGAATGAACTCGGACTATTATGTTCTGGTTAGGGATTTGTTAGAAACTCAATATTCTGAAAACTTTAATTTATTAGATGCTGGAGAGGCTTGGTATTTGCTGTTGAAAACTCCCCGGCATTATAGAGATGAAAATACTCTTACAGATTGGTCAGGGAAAAAGTCTGTTCCTTGTCCTACAAGCGACAGTTAAAAAAGATTCTTGCAAATGAATACGCTATTAAATACCGAGAATTGTGCAAGAAATATCGACCACAGTCAAAGCCAAAGAATAAGCCGAAAAAGTCACGATGGACAATAACTAGTTACTTGATAAAAACAATATATCAAGTCGATTTGAATAAGCAAAATGGCATTTGACTTATTCAAAACCCAGTTTGCTTTCTCATTTTGGTGTTTTCCGCAAGTAATCAAGCATATTAAGAAAGCAATATGCTTGATTGCTGACTCATACCAGTAATTCTCACAGTTATGACAACTATTTCTTTAAGATTACTTTTCTCTATCTTTATCTAATGCTTCTTGGATTGCACGTATGATCTTTCTTTAATTGCTTCTTTATTCATTGTTTTGCCTCCTCTGCATCCCCGACATCCCCCTTTTTCGTGTTGTACCCTCCTATTAATCTATCCCCGACATCTACAAAAATATGGGGGATCATTTTCAGAGTATTAAAATGAATAAGGTGTGATTTATTAGCGTGAGAATATCTTGAGCATAGTAACAAAGTATAAAAATATGCTCATATCTCTATTTAAGTATTGCTCAATGGAGTTTAAGCATATATCGAGCATTTTGACAACTATAAACGCTGTAACTATTCAATTTAGGTATTTGTATGTTTCTAGTAACTGGAGCAACGGGAGGAATTGGTCGCAGAGTTGTGCGACTCCTACGACAACGAGAACAGTCTGTGCGGGCATTTGTCCGCCTTACCTCGCGCTATAGCGAGTTAGAACACCGAGGTGCAGAAATCTTCATCGGTGACTTGTTAGAACAAAAAGATATCCAGAAAGCTAGTCAGGGTGTGCGGTATATTATCAGCACACACGGTTCTGATAGCGATGCCCTATCTTTAGATTACCGCGCCAATATTGAACTCATCGACCAGGCAAAAGCCAATGGCGTAGAGCATTTTGTCTTTATTTCTGTACTAGGAGCCGATCGCGGTTATGAAAACGCTCCTGTTTTTAAAGCTAAACGAGCAGTAGAGCGATATTTGGCAGCTAGTGGCTTAAATTACACTATTTTGCGCCCATCTGGATTAGCATCTAACTTGCTGCCACTGGTAGAACGATTTCGAGAAACAGGATTGTATCTGCTTGTTGGCGATCGCAAAAACCGTACCTCAATTGTCAGTACTGATGATTTGGCAAGGATAGTGGTGGATTCTGTAACAGTTGAAGGCGCTCGCAACCAGATTTTACCCGTTGGAGGGCCAGAAATTTTATTGCGAGAAGATATTCCCCGGATTTTTGGTCGGATTTTCGCCAAAGAACCAGTAATAATTAACTCACCCCTATTTGTCATTGATGGGTTACAGAGTGCATTGGGTTTATTTAATCCCAAAATCCAAAAAGCTTTGGGAACTTATCGCACATTGCTAGCCAATGAATTTTTCTGCACAAAAGATGAAATTGCCAATTTAGAGGCGATTTTTAACTTTCAATTGGAGACATTAGAAAGTTTTTTGCGGCGCTATTTAGCAGTTTGAATTAAATATTAGTCATTAGTTATTAGTCATTTGTCATTAGTGAATAACAAAGGACAAATGACTAATGACAAAGGACAAAGGATAAAGGACACAAATGAAATCTTCCTTAGCTGCAAATGCTGCTCAAGCACGTCAGACAAAAGAGCGATTCGCCCAACCAGAGGAACAACTTACTTATGAGTTGGGGAAGGCGGTACAGGAATTGCCGCCCCTGTACACTAGATTATTAGCGGGAACGATGAGCGCCATCGTATTTGGGACGATCGCCTGGGCGTACTTCTCGCAAATAGATGAAGTTGCAACAGCACCGGGGGAATTAATTGCTTCTACACAGGTAAGACCGGTGACATCTTTGGGTGGAGGATCAATTGTCGCTGTTAAAGTGCAAGAAGGCGATCGCGTTACTAAAGGTCAAGTTCTGATTCAAAAAGATCCAGACTTGCAAGTAACCGATGTTTCCCGCCTAGCTAAATCTACCAGATTGATTCAAAACGATTTACAGCGTTTGGATGCAGAACGTGTTGGAGGCAAAACTACTGGGACGAAACTGCAAGATGAACTTTTAAGCTCTCGCCTGCAAGACTTCCAAGCTCGTCAAGCAGCAGCAGAAGCAGAAGCAAATCGCCAAATAGCACTCATCGATCAAGCCAAAGTCCGCTTGAGTCGATTGCAAGATAACTTAGTTAATGCTAAAAGCAGCTTTGCAAATGCTCAAACCAACCTTGTCAATGCAGATAGCATCCGAATTAAAATTGAAAGTAATTTAGCCCTTGCTCAAGAAAGGGAAAAAAGCTTACGTACTCTAATTACTCCTGGCGCTGTGCCTCGTGTCGATTACCTGGATGCTCAAGAAAGATTAACTCGTGCAAAGACAGAAATCACAAGAGCGCAAGATGAAGTCATCAACGCCCAGAATAGAATCACAGAAGCTCAAGATAAAGTCACATCATTAGAAAAAGATATTGCTGCTCAAGTCCAGGAAATTCGCCAAGCAGAACAAGCTTACAACGCTGCACGCAGTCAAGCCCAGCGTGTAGCATCAGAACGCCAAAGCGAAATTTTGACGCAGTTTAATAAGCGTAAAGAAGAACTGACAACTGTACAAGGTCAATTAGAGCAGGCGAGGAAGCAACAAGCTTTAGAAACGATTGAGGCTCCCGTAGCCGGTACAATTTATAAAGTCAAAGCCACCAAGGGGCCAGTACAATCGGGTGAAGAATTGCTGTCAATTTTGCCGGAAGGGGAAGAAATGCTTCTAGAGGTAAAAGTTCTCAACCGCGATATTGGGTTTATTCGTCAAGGAATGAAGGCAAAAGTGAAAATGGCGACTTTTCCCTTCCAAGAATTTGGCATTGTGGATGGCGAAGTTATGCAAGTCAGTCCAAATGCAATTGCTGATAAAGAATTAGGTTTAGTTTTTCCGACGAGAATTAAGCTAAATAAACACTCAGTAAACGTTCGAGGTCAAGAAGTAGAATTTACACCAGGGATGGCTGCTACAGGTGAAATTGTCACTCGTAAAAAATCTATTTTGACATTCATCACTGAACCTGTGACACGGCGGTTCAATGAGGCATTCTCCGTTAGGTAGGAAAGTCTCTTAGATTAGCGACAAGTAAGGGTTTAGCATTGTTAAACCCCTACATTTATTCACTAATGATGAGCAGGTTAATTTTCTTAACCTAGCAGTATTTAACTTAACTGCAAATCGCTATAATTTTCAAGCTATACCCAAAAATTTTCTATACTGATCTATTTGTTTTTGCATTCCCTCTAGTAGTTTGACAAAATCTGGATTATTCTCATCCTGATTGCTATTCATATTGATACTGCCCAGAATCTTCTCATAGTTTTGAAATTGCGACCGTAATTCTGGATTTGTTAATATGCTATTACCTTCGGCTGATAGCAGATATTTTGTAGTTTCTGTAATCGCCTGACCAATTACAGGGCTAAAAGCAGAATTATTCCAACTAGCGATCGTCTCTGGTGTTAGATATCTTGCGGTTTCTGTAATTCCCTGACCGATTAGAGAGCCAAAATTGGAATTATTGAAACTATTGATATTTTCTGGTGTTAGATATCTTGTGGATTCTGTAATTCCCTGACCGATTAGTGAACCAAAATTAGAATTATTAAAACTATTGATATTTTCTGGTGTTAGATATCTTGTGGATTCTGTAATTCCCTGACCGATTAGTGAACCAAAATTGGAACTATTAAAACTAGAGTTTGTCGTTTGTGTGTTATTTCCTGCGGTTTCTGCAATCACCTGACTTGCTAGGGAACTGACATTAGAAATTTTAAAACTAGAGCTTGTAGTTTGTGTGTTATTTCCTGCGGTTTCTGCAATCACTTGACTCGCTAGAGAACTGACATTAGAAATATTTAAACTAGAGTTTGTCGTTTGTGTACTATTTCCTGCGGTTTCTGTGACAATCTGACGTACTTGGGCATCAGTCAGGTTGTGGTTAGCACTAAGCATCAGGGCAACGATACCAGCAACGTGGGGAGCAGCCATAGATGTGCCGCTATAAGTTGCATACTGATTATTCGGAACTGATGAATAAACCTTAACTCCTGGAGCTGTGACGTAAGCGATTGGATTTGTTCCAGAGCGGTTAGAGAAGTCAGCCAAATTATTATTTTTATCTACTGCGCCAACGGCAATTCCCGACTTGGAGGCATAGCGGGCGGGATAGTCTGGTGATGAGTCACCATCATTACCTGCTGCCATGACGACAATTACTCCTTTACTGCTGGCATAGTTAATGGCTGACTCTAGAGTGCGATTAGAAGATGCGCCTCCTAAACTGAGGTTAATTACATTAGCTCCATTATCTACAGCGTAGCGAATACCTTTAGATATGGAACTATAGGAACCAGAGCCGGAGCTATCTAAAGCTTTGACAGGCATAATTTTGGCATCGTAGGCTATACCAGTAACACCGTAGTTATTATTTTCTCCTGCGATCGTGCCGGAAACATGAGTACCATGACCGTTGTCATCTAGGGTGTTATTGTTTTGATCGGCGAAGTTCCAGCCGTAATTATCATCAACATAGCCATTGCCATCATCATCTATACCGTTACCCGCAATTTCCTTGGTATTCGTCCAGATATTATTTTTTAAATCTTCGTGGTTGTAATCAACTCCAGTATCTACAACAGCGACAACAACGCCTTTACCTGTGTATCCATGTGCCCAAACTTCCGGTGCTTTAACCAGGTCTGCTCCCCAATTATTGCCACCCAAATCGGGAACATCAGCAAAGGTATTTTGACCAATAGCTCTAGCCACTGCTGCTGCTCCATTAATCAAGCCATAGCCATTAGTGGAGTTATAATTTTGAGTGCTAAAAGCATTATTAGTAGCGTTATTGCTATTTTTAGATTCATCGTTATTTAGCAATCGCACATCAGCATCGGCTGAGTTATAGCTACTACGTCTGCTGAAATTTAGGTTGTATTCATCTTTCGTATTAAAGCTATCTAATGAGGAAATTGAAGTGGCATTTAGCTGTTTATTTGACAATATATTGTTATTAACATCATCAATACGCATAAATTTTTTCTCAAAGATAGCAACCGTTTTTTGACAGTTTGAAGTCTTGAAACCTTTACAATCAAAAGATTTGAATGTGTGAATAAAACTTCATTCTCAATAATTACTATGGAATTTAATAACAAAATGCTAATTTTATTACCAAAAAACATTATGATAATTACGGTTTTTATTAAGAGTAAATTTATCAAGTAAAGATTAAATATTTAAGGTGTATTAATGGAAACTAGTGTATAAATTATACTAGGATGTTCTGACTCCTTTTATTACTCTTAGAACTACTGCGATCGCTAGCTATAAAAATATTTACGTCGCTCAGACTGGAGCAAGGATAATTATTGAAATCAGCAAACTTAAAATGGCGAACGGAGTTATCCTCCATTCGCCAAAGGCTATGCTTAAGCCGCTTTGCAAAGGTTTATTTTTTATGTAGCCACAAGCTTTGAGTTAGTTAAATCTATTAAATGTTTGCTTGCTGCCGTTGATATAGTGACCAATACAAACCCTTTTGTTGTAACAATTGTGAGTGAGTACCACGTTCGGCAATCACGCCTTGCTCTAATACCAAAATCAAGTCGGCACGTTTGAGAGGAGCAAAACGGTGAGCAATTAAAAACACGGTACGATTAGCAGAAATTTTTTGCAGGTTTTGCAGGACTTGTTGTTCAGTTTCACTATCCAAAGCACTAGTAGCTTCATCCAAAACTAAAATCGGCGCTTGGGAAAGAAATAGCCTTGCCAGAGCAATGCGTTGTCTTTGTCCACCAGATAAAGCTGTACCGCGTTCGCCAACATTGGTTTCGTAACCGTAGGGTAATTGACTAATGAAGTCGTGTGCTACGGCTAATCTTGCCGCCTCTACTACTTGCTCTGCGGTAATGTCGGGACTACCGAGAGTAATATTTTCCAAAATAGAACCGTTAAATAAAAAGTCTTCTTGGAGAACTACACTAACTTGTTGCCGCAGTGACGCTAAATCGGCACTTTTTATATCAAAACCATCAATAAGGATGCGTCCTGATTCAATTTGATAGAGGCGTTGTAATAGCTTAGAAAGGGTACTTTTCCCAGAACCGCTACGTCCGACAATGCCAACAAACTGCCCTGGTTCGGCACTGAAAGAGATCCCTCGCAGAATTGCTTCAAAGTTGGGGCGGTAGCGGAAAAATACTTGCTCGAAAGTGATTTGTCCTTTCAGGGGTGGCAAAACTAAGCCAGTTCCCAGTTCAGCTTCTGGGGAAACGTTGAGAATATCACCAATGCGATCTACAGAAAGTAGCACTTGTTGAAGGTTTTGCCACAACTGTACTAAGCGCAAAAGCGGGCCTGTGACTCTACCAGACAACATTTGAAATGCAACAAGCTGTCCAATTGTGAGCTTTTGTTCGATGACTAACTTGGCACCAAACCAGAGAATCAGCATAGTGGACAAATTAGTGAGAAAATCACCAATGTTGCTGCTGATATTGGAGGTGGTAGAAGCTTTAAAGCCTGTGCGAATGAAACGGGCAAATAAGCCTTCCCAGCGATCGCGGGCTACTGGTTCGGCTGCGTGGGCTTTAACAGAGTGAATTCCGGTGATTGTCTCTACTAGAAACGATTGACTATCAGCACTCCGGTTAAAAGTTTCGTTGAGCCAGTTACGCAGAATTGGTGTTGCAACTATCGTTAATGTGGCAAAGAGTGGCAGTACTGCTAAAGCCACAAAGGTAAGTGGGATATTATAGTAAAACATCAATGCCAGGTACACCACAGCAAAGATGCTATCTAGAATTACAGTTAATGCTGTACCTGTGAGAAACTGACGAATTTGTTCGAGTTCCTGGACTCTTGCTACTGTGTCTCCGACGCGGCGCGACTCAAAATAAGCCAAAGGCAGACGCATCAGATGGCGAAATAGCTGCGCTGATAAACTCAAATCCAAACGGCGAGCTGTATGGGTAAAGATGAATAAGCGGAGAATGCCTAGTACGGATTCAAATATGGCTACGCATAAAAGTGCCAGCGCCATCACATCGAGAGTCGGCAAACTCCCCTGCACCATCACTTTATCAATGACGACTTGGGTAATTAGCGGTGTTGTTAACCCCAAAAGCTGCAAGGTAAAAGATGCTAACAATACTTCTGTGAGCAATCCCTTATACTTCCAAACTGCTGGGGTAAACCAACTGAGGTTAAATTTTTCTTGCTGGGATATGAGTTCTACTTGCCACAATTGTCCATCCCAAGACGCCTCAACTATAGATTGCGGCAAGCTTTCACAAGTCCGTTCGGGATTTAGAGGATTAGCGATAATTAAGCGATCGCCTTTAACTCCATAAGCCACCACCCAGGATGGACTCTGGGGTGAGTCAGAATTCCACAGCAATAAAGCTGGAAATGACAACTGTCGCAACTCACTCCAACTCACTTGTAACCGCCGCAACACTAACCCTAACTTTTCTGCTGCTTCCACAACCTGTTTTGGGCGTTGTCCTCTGAGTTGACGCTGCACCCATTCGAGTTGCACAGAATTTTCTAGTTGTTGCGCCACCATTGTTAAACAGGCAGCAGCGGTATTCCAACTGGCAACAAACGGATAAATTGCAGCGATCAAATTGGCGGCTGGGAGTCCTTTTTGGGGTTGGAGGCTGTGGGGGCTGGAAGTCCCGTCTGAGGCTGAAGTTACTGAAGGAGTGCTAGAGAAGGAAAATGTCTCCCTTTGTCCTTCCATTTCTACTGGTAACGCTTGCCAAAATTCCTGAATTTGTGGGTGAGAAAATTCTGCCCACAGCGCAGTTTCCCAACAAACTACTACCACCTCTTTACTAGCAGCTACAGCTTTAAAATCCGCAGATAGCTTTTGGAAGTCGCCGAACCAATCCCCTGCATCTAGAGCGGCTATTGGTTTGCCAACGCCCTCTTCTCGCAAGCGGACTTTCCCAGCCACAATTAAAAATTGATAGCCACCGACATCGTTTGACCAGATTTTTTCTCCAAGACGATACTGGCGGGTTTGGCACTCATTTTCCAATCGGGATTGTTGTTCGGGAGTCAGCCAGGATAGCGGTGGCTGATTCCAAGGCAAAGAAGCTAGCACTTTTAATCGTAAAGATTCATTATCCAGAATTTTTAACTCACTTGTAACTTGACTGTCAGTTTTTGAATTTTCTCTGCTAGCCATTTTTCAAACAACTCATTTTGTAGTGCTTGCTGTAGTTGAGTATCTTCTAAAGACGCTGGTAGAAATTGTTCTACTCGAAACAAACCATAAGGCCCTTCTCCTTGGGGAGAGTCTTTGCCAACGATTTCTATTGGACCTATCAATTGTCCAGGACTGGCCACATCAATAGCTGCTCGTAATATATCCGGCATACTACCTCGGCTGACGATTCCCATCATGCCATTCACAATTCGGTCATCTGAAAGGGAATACTCTTTAGCTAGTTGCTCAAAACTACCTCCTTCTTCTATTTGGGTTTGGAGTTCGTCTGCCAATTCTCGATTATCAACAACAATCCGGGAAAGTACTACCCGATCCAAAAAAATCTTGCGTTCAATAAAATATTCTGGGAGTTTTGTTTGTGTCACTACAGCTTTCAGCTTTTCTAACTTGTAACCAAAAGCAACCGAGGTGTGAAAAGTAGCGTAATCTGTATTATTTGTCTTTAACCATTCTTGAAAACTTTGGGGGTCAGTGAGTTGATTTTTCAGCCTAAAGTCAATAATTGACTGTTCAGTTATTGCGGTACCAATTTCAATATCATCTCGTGTTCGGATTTCTTCCTCAATTACGTACTGTCGGAGAATATCCCCAATGAACTGTCCCAATTTTCCAGAGGCTTGCAGGTACTTTACTGCTTGCTCTATAGAAATTATTTGGTCATTAATTGTCAAAAATGATAAAGATTCCATGAACTAATTATGTGAAAATTGTTAAACACTTATAGTACTTTTAAATTAAATCATATAGAAATAATCTAGTCATTAATGGATAAAAATGATAAAGATTCCATGAACTAATTACATCTAAATGGTCAAAAAATTATATAACTAGTAAATAAAATAATTTGCCACAATCACTTTTACAGTGTAGTGGGGACAAAATCAGGATTGAAAATATTAGTGGTGGCGCAGTAGCAAGGCAGATTAGTTATTTTTTACTAATGCCTTTCAAGAGTGCTGAGTGCTGAGTGCTAAGTGCTAAGTGGGGAATCTGGAACTGGTAACGGGCTAAATGCCCCGCTATCAGCTAACGGAATTGTTTTGCTCGACACCCCACTTAAACGAGTAATTGTAATTATTTATTCTCGTCAGTCTACTTAATGAAAGTTATCCATGTCCAAGCAAGTAGCACAGATGCGATCGCACCGATTAATGTATTAAAAATATTTACTACTTCATTGGTCAGCCAGGTATACTTAGATTGCAGTGTTGCGCCAATCACACTTTCTAGGTTAGTAGCAATAAATGCTGCCAGCACACACCAAGCTACTCCCAATATATCGATTAAGCCAACTTCCCAGCCCACAAGTGCGATCGCTACAGAAGCCACAATCCCAGCTAAAGTTCCCTCCAAGCTTACCGCTCCTTCTGTACCGCGAGGTACTGGTTGGAGTGTGGTAATCAAAAAGGTACTTTTACCATAAGCTTTACCGACTTCGCTAGCAGTAGTGTCAGCTAGCTTGGTACTGAAACTCGCTACATAGGCTAGCAATAATAGAGACAGGGGATTGGGGATTACCGACTGGGTAGTAGGTACGAGGAATCCCGAATTTATTATTCCTACTCCCAAAGCACACAGTGCCCCAGTCAAAGCCGAACCCCAAACATTTTCTGGGCCTCTTGCCCCAGAACGCTTTTCAGCAATTCCTTCTGCCTCCTTCTGCGCCATACCGATGCGGGTAACGCCAGAACCAACCAAAAAATAGAACATTACTACTGCATATCCTTGCCAGCCTAAAGTTACCCAAATTAAGATGGCCAAAAACCAGGCATGGAATAATCCAGCAGGGGTAAGTAGCTTTTTCGGAGCAATCCAAGCTAAACCCAATAAAATTGTGTTTAATACTACTGCTACTAACCAGGGATTTACAGAATCTATTGAGGATGACATCAGCAATTAATCATGAGTAATTTTGTCTGAATATCAACAGAATAACGAATTTGTGATGCTTAGTGCTTTATTTTTGCAACCTCTCTAGGTAAAGTAATATGTTTGTATTATTCATTAAATTGCGTAGGCATCATTCGGAAAGCTGAGTGTCAAACCATCAATGAGGTCTTAGATTTACGCTGCAATGATTAAACAAAATGCAAAACTTCTTTTGAGTTAGGTAAACTCTTCTCCGTAGCCGCAGAGTACAGTGGCGGAAGTATTACTCAGTCCCCAATCTTAGTAATAAGGATAAAGAATATAAGTTAATGTCAATAAAAACTGTGTCCAAGTTAACCACAATCAAAACTTAATAGCATAAATTGTAGATAGCATAAATTACTAGTATTTTTCACATAAGCTATGAGCCAAACTTTATTCCATCTAGCTTTCCCTGTAACTGACATTGCCCAAACAAAAACATATTATGTAGATGGTTTGGGCTGCATTCCTGGTCGTGAAAACCACCATGCCCTGATACTCAATCTCTACGGTCATCAATTAGTGGCTCATGTCACAAAAGAACCTTTGACACCGCAACAAACTATCTATCCCAGACATTTTGGGCTAATTTTTACCCAAGAACGTGACTGGCAAGACTTACTACAAAGGGCACAACAACAACAGTTACTTTTTCGTGAAGAAACCAAAAATCGCTTTGTTGGTTCTCCTCTTGAGCATCGCACTTTCTTTTTAGAAGATCCCTTTCATAATCTCATGGAGTTCAAGTATTATCGTCACCCAGAGGCGATTTTTGGGAGTTACGAACATACGCAAATTGGGGATAGGACTTAAAAATTAAAAATTAAAAATGCAAGTAATGCAAGCGTAACAAGGATGCTGGTTACTGACTGGATTTTTTATTTAGCAAAGGTAGCTTAATAGGCTTTGTTAAAGCTGCTGTGACTACCGCTAAACTCCTAGAATCTGTCAGCATCCAAGGGTGTAGAGTAACTGGTACTATTACTTGGCTCCCTACGGGCATTTGTGAACTATTTGCTGGGACAATCATTAAATCATAAGGTGTCCAGATAGACGTAAAATCTAGCTGCTCCAACATTACAGCATCAGAATTTAAATCCTTGAGAAAAATGCTATCTGGACGCATTTGTAGGCAACCAGGACGCCTAGAACCATAAGCAACCACAGTTCCATAATGGGGCGAAGAGATGGTAATAAACCGCTGCACGCGGTTAATTCCTCCCAATCGCTGAACATAGTAACGGCTGACAATTCCTCCCATACTGAAGCCTACTAAATCTAGGCGTTGTTCTGGTGCAAAGGTCGCTGTAACATAATCTGCTACTTGTTTTGCCAATTCATCAAGACCCACATCACCATTATTAGGAACCAGATTCAGGCTATATACAGACCAACCCTGTAGTCTTAATTGAGCGGCCATTCTATAAAAAACTGCCTCTGTGTCGTCAATACCGTGTATTAACAAAACGGGATTGCGTTGTTGATTTTCAATGTTCATTTACAAAATCTGGCTGAATTAAGGGGTGTATTTCACTTTTGTAAGTACATACTGCTTTACAAACTGAAGTTATTGCTTTTCGGATTCTTTGCTTTATAAAAATATTGTGGCAAACAAAACTGAAATGCTTTCAAAAATAGTTTGTATAAAATTTAACGAATTAATCTTGCCATCTGCTATTCGGCTATGACACTCTTCCCACTGGTTAAGAGTAAACTGCTTGTTTAACTTCAATTGGGTATTTACCAAGCAAAGAAATGTTAATTATTGTAAAGCTTGCTTTCAGAATCTTGCTCTTAGCTACAGTAAAATTTAATAATTAGTTCTCGGTGTGTGCAGGTTGCAAATGCTTGCAATAGAACATTTGCCCTGTGGTTTTACTACAATGTTAATTAAGCACAAACCTATAAGGGTTGTCACCAGAACGGGGTGACGCCAAATAGATAATGTAACATTTTGTCGTAATTTTTAACAATTACGGTCGAGTTCAAAATATAAAAGGTAAAAGGCAGGAGTAATTGTAATGGATTTTATCAAAAAGTTAATTTCGGGTATTCAGGGCTTTCTTGGGGGTATTCTGGGCTTCATTACCGGACTATTACCAGGGAAGAAGAAAAGCAACGGCTACTTTTTAGAATTGGACGAAGCCAAAGATGCTGCCAAAGATGCTGCTAAAGAGGTAGCATCGAACGCGAAGAAAGTAGCAGAGACAGTTACATCAACAGTTGCATCGAATGCTAAGAAAGTAGCAGAGACAATTTCATCAGAAGCACCAACTCCATCTAAACCAGATTCTTTGAATGGAACAAAAACCGCCGCAGCTAAGTCTAAGGCTAAGGAAAAATCAGCTAAAAATCCCAAACCAGCTGACGTTCAATTAGTTCAGACTGCTGAGGGTCTTAAAATTGAACCAGGCAAAAAAGCAAAAGCGGCGGCAGCGAAAGTACTCAAAGAAGAGCCAACTGAAACAACCTTTGCACCAAAATATCTTGCTCCTTCGACTACTAGCTCTAATGGTCGTCGTCGTCCAGGGGCGAATATGAGTGCTTATCTAGACATGGCGCGTCAGATTAAAACACCTAAATAATTTATAGAGACCGTAAATTTACGGTCTCTATAGATTAAACGCGAAGATGCAAGGTTAAGATAACTTTGCCATTTGTAGATGGGGGAACTCTCCAAAGTAGGAGCGATCGCTTAATTTTCTCCACTACAAGTGCATCTTTTAGGGTAGAGGCTTCCTCGTCTAACATTACCCGTTCTACCCGACCTTTCTTGACGGTGAACTCAAAGACGATTTCACCACTGAAGCCGAAAGAAAAGTTTAGTTGTTGAAGGTGTTGGGTTAGGTTAGCAATTTCTGTTTCATCCAAGCCTGTAACACTGATGACCTCTAATTGATGGTTGATGGCTGGGTCTAAGATTTCATCTTGTTCCATCTCCTCTAAATCAAAGCTCAAAGACATCTCAACTTCTTTGGCTGCTGGAGATTGTGGCGATCGCTTTTGCCGGAGAAAATCGGGAGCTTCTGCTGAGGCTGGTGCTAATGGCATTGAGAGTGATATTTTACGTGCAGCCGAAGCTTTGCCAAACCTAACGGCTTCAGGCATTTCCACTGGCACTTGCATAGATAAGTATTCGCTTCCTGGTTCAACTGGCACGTCATCGCTGACAGCTACAAAAGCGGTGTATTGAGAAAGCAGTTGATAATTTAAGGCTGTTTTTGTAACTGCCTCTACACCAGCTTTGGTTTCAAAACTCACCATTTGATTCATCAAGTATTTGATGCGAGCGCGTCCCCACAACTGCGCTACAGCAACATTTCCTGTTTCTTCAAATACGAGGTGAAATGTTTTTTCATAGTGCTTACCGCCCGCAGAAATGCCGGAAATTTGCAGATTACCACTAGCTTTATCTTGTTTGCGACCAAATAAAACTAATGGTTGTTCGCTGAATAAATCAGGCGCTACCTTTGGGTAAATCACAGGTAATTCTGTGTCACCTTGCCAAGAGATTTGAATATTTGTAAGTACAGGATTGTTAATTTGCCTGTAAAACTTTTCGGCAACTTCTTCTGTGGGTTCATCATGACGAATAATTGTAGATATTCCCCGGCCAATTTCGGCGATGCGATTTAGTAAAAAACGGTTAACTGAACTACCAACACCAAAACTGTAAAGGCGATTTCCTGGTTGTAGATGCTGTTGTACCTCTGCCAAAATCTCATTTTCGTTGCCAATATAGCCATCGGTTAAGAGTACAACACTGCGTAATCTTCCGGCTGGTGTGGGGAAATTTATCGCTGTACGAATGCCACTGAGCATTTCTGTGCTGCCATCAGCTTGTAAATTGTTAATGTAAGCGATCGCTTGGGCACGATTTTCTGGTGTATTCGGCAGAGGTGTTGGCGATAACTGTCTGACTTTATCGGAAAAATCGATAATTGTGAAAGTATCGTTGGGATTTAACCCATTAATAAATTGCCGCATCAATTCCTGACACTTTTGCAACGGATCGCCAGATTGGGAACCGGAAGTATCCACCAAAAATACGACATCTTTGGGGACAATCTCATCAGTAGAATATTCCAAAGCTGGAATCAGATATATGGCGAAATGTCCGCCGCGATCGTCAGCTTGGGTTAATACTGTAGATTGAGTTTCTTCACCAGAAACTTGATAGCGGAGAATTAAATCTTTGTTGGGAATTGTATCTTCTCCAGCTAATTGAATCCGCACAATTTGACCTGAGTGTTCAATTTTTAATTGATGGGAAGGAGAACGCACTTCAGAAATTGGCAAACCCGCATCAATTTCGACTGTGACATTAATATTGTGACGCGATCGCGTTCCTTCTAAGACTACAGACGGTGTAATGCGAGAAGCATCAGGAACTTGATCTGTATCACCGCTACCATCTATCGACGTTCCCGGAATATATCTTGGCCCCACCACCATCGGGAAAACAAATTCGTAGTTGCCCGCCTCAAATTTTAAACTTTCGGTGTAACGAATTGTGACATCAATTTGTTCGCCAGGTTTGATGTTAGCTAGAGATTGGGTGAAAATATTGTCTCGTTCCTGTTCTAGAAGTCCGGCGGTGCGTCCTTCTTGTTTTGCCTTTTCGTAGATGGCTACAGCTTCTTCACGTTTTTTAATATTACCTTTGATGATACGGCTACCTATTTTGATTTCCATATCATCCACTGCCGCCTCATCAGGTAATGGAAAGATATAGACTGCTTCTAAAGGCTGCGTGAAGGGATTTTCAAAGCTTTGGATGACATCAACGCGTGATAAATTACCGGCAATTTTTGCTTGAACTTCCGTATACCTGAGTGGAAAAACTAGCTGCTCTCCTTGAGGAGATTGAACATACAAACCCCCTAGTTTCTGGTTTTTAGTACTGACTATATTCATAAATTTGATATAACACTCCAATTGGATTTATGAATTGAGTTTTTCAGGTAGGTAATACGAATTACGAATTATTTAACAAACACCAGACCACTATACAAATGAAAAGCTGAATCCCAATTAGTCTGTTCCCTACGAAACAGCTCGATGTGAGACTTGATATGACTCAATATTTCTGTTTGATCTAATGTTGTATCTGCAAAAGACGTAAAATCTGACCAGATTTTGACTTGAGGTAGTTGCTGGTCAATCCAACTTGATAAAGTATTCCAATTAATTCTGATTGTATTTTGGCTAGCTTGAGGAATGATTTCTAAACCTTTCTGAAATTCATAGCCGTTATCATAAAGTCGGAGAATGGAACGTCTACCAGGTATGTGTAAATCACAAAACTGAGCATAGTCTTGTGTTTGAGTTTTCCATTCCAGTTTACGGCGGGCATTAACATCTACAACTTGTTCAAAAATGGGCAAAAGTCCCACTACTCTTGCTGTGACTTCTGACCAGTCAAAAGTCAGAGAACCGAGTTGATTTACCTCGTTTCGGCAAACAACAGTAGCTTGTGGGGTAGATGCTTGGAAATGTTTGACTTGATAAACTTGAATTTGCTGAATTTGCGCTATTGTTGCCCAAAAGCAAGGAATACCAGCCTGCTGTAGCTGTTTCCCATAAAATTTTAGTTCTCCTACTTGGCCAGTGCGGTACAATCTCCAGCCACGACTTGGCAGTACCAGCCGTGCAGTATAAGGGTCTAGCTGCATAATCTGAGCAAATTTTCGAGATGCTTCTGTTTTCATCTCGGTACTGAGTGGCTCTAAAACTAGTACGCCAAGTTCGGTGTTATTTGGTTCAGATTTTGCTTGGGAAATAGCTCTTTGTCTTTCTTCTAATTCAATTTCTTGTAGCCGTCGCAAACCTTCGCGTGCGAGCGTTACTATTTTGGCATTCCTTGTATCTCGCAGCAGTTGCCGATAAATTTTTTCTGCATCTTGGCGCTTTTGAGATACTTCATTTAGCCGACCGAGATAATATTGTACCCAAGGATTTTCGGGTGATTCTTTTTGCAGCTGTTTGAGTAATTTAGCTGCTGTTTTATAGTCTTTATGCTCAAAAGCGATCGCAACTTGCTCAATCATCACTTACTTTAAATACACGTTGGAGTGATGTCTCGCGCAAAAGTAATTTTGCGTGAGCTATAAATCATTTATACTTCACAACTTGCGGTAATCAAGGATAATGCTACTACTGGGGCTGTAACTGCTCTCAGGATGCGGCGACCAAGGGAAACAGGCTGAAATCCAAATGCGATCGCATTCTCGATTTCTTGTGTTGTCCATCCTCCCTCTGGGCCAGTAGCAATGATAATCGTTTCTTGTCCGATGTCATTTGTCCTTTGTCCTTTGTGCCGTAAGCAATCTTTTAAATGGGGAAACTCACCACGCGCTTCACAGATATATTGCTGACTGTTTACAAATGACACAGGCGCTTCTCTACGAGACGCGACGCGAACGCCTTCCCGCAAGGGATGACTAGTGACTAATGACAAACCCGTATTAAAAGTAACAGGTTCTAAAATTGTCGGTACGAATGAGCGCTCTGATTGCTCGGCGGCTTCCGCAGCGATGCGCCGCCAGCGTTCAAGCTTTTGAGGACTAGGATGAAGCAAAGTGCGATCGCTCAATACTGGTGCAATACAAGTTACTCCTAACTCTGTACAACACCGTACCACTTCATCAAATCCATTGCCTTTGGGCAACGCTACCATCAGCGTAATTGATACAGGTAATTCAGTTTCTACCGAAAGCGCTTCTAAAACCCGTGCTTGTTCCCCTACTAAATGCGCTAACCACCATTTTCCCATACCATCCATTGCAATAAAGCGATCGCCTTCGCGCAAGCGCAACACACGCCCCAAATAATGCTGTTGTTCTTTGGTAAGTGAAATTTGACCTTGTTGGAGTTGGGAGGGTGCGATCGCAATTCTTTGCAGTTGAGACATGGGATTTGGAAATTTCAAGAATATCAAATCAAAGATGGACACAGATAAATCCATCTGTGTCCATCATGGTTTAACTATTTATTCAGCTTACGAAAGATTCTGGAAGTAAGCCTCTAGCGCTTCACTCACTAACTGAGTCATCGGCTTACCTTGGCTTTCTGCTACTTCCTTCAACTTGCTATAAACCTCTTCTTTCAAATTGACCCGATGGCGCGATTTGTTTGCACCATTAGCTGTTTGCGGTTCGTAGCTAGCAGCAAATTCGCGGATGGCATCAAAACCAACGCGATCGCAAAAATCACCAAAGCTTTCCTTCGATTTCCGAGATTTTTTAAAGTAAACAAAAATCGGCTCTAAAAAGGTTTCCAAGTCATTATGGTGCAGCTTTTCTATGTAAGGTTGTGCCAATCGAGTCTGATTTGGCGAACCTCCTAACCATAATTGGTAAGATTCTGGAGCGCTACCGACAAAGGCCAATTCTGCTAAGTAAGGACGAGCGCAGCCATTGGGGCATCCTGTCATCCTTACCACAAAATGTTCTTTTTGTAAACCTAGTTTATCCAACAGAGCGCGAATCCGCTCCAAAATACTTGGTATTGCGCGTTCTGATTCCGTGATTGCCAAGCCGCAAGTGGGTAAAGCTGGGCAAGCCATTGCATACCGCACTAAAGGTTCGATTTTACTAGGGTCGTCTCCGACCCCGTAACGGCTGAGAATGTCTTGAATAGCTTCCTTGCTATCTGGTTCGATATCGTAAAAAATCAGATTGTGGTTAGCTGTCAGGCGGATGTGTAAGTTGAACTGTTCAACAATTTCCCGCAAAGCAGTTTTCAGTTGAAACGAACCTTCATCCTTGACTCGACCATTGTCAATGGAAATTCCTAAGAATAGTTTGCCATCACCTTGTTCATTCCAGCCGAGGAAGTCGTGATATTTAAACTCTGGCAGTGGTTTGAAGGCTTCAATTGCTTTACCAAAATATTCTTCAACTTGGGTGCGGAATTTATCTACACCCCAATCGTTGATTAGATATTTTAATCTGGCATGACGACGGTCGGTGCGATCGCCATAATCTCTCTGGGTAGCAACAATCGCTTTCACAATGTCGTAAACGTCATCTTTCGCTACATAACCGATGGGGTCTGCTAACCTAGCGAAAGTTTCTTCTTTACCGTGGGTTCTACCTAAGCCACCACCGGCAAAAATATTAAATCCTTCTAATTGCTTCTTCTTATTGGTAATCACTACCAACGTCAGGTCTTGAGAATACAAATCAATCGAATTATCCCCTGGCACGGTCACGCAAATTTTAAACTTACGGGGCATATAGTATGTGCCATAAATCGGTTCTTCGTTGTCATGGATAATTGTGCCATTGCCATTGCGCTGTCGCGCTGCCTTCACCTCTGGGGCTTCTTCAGCACTAATTGCTTTTTCCCCATCTAACCAAATTTCGTAATAAGCACCTGTTTGCGCTGTCAGCAAGTCAGCAATATTCTGGGCATACTCCCAAGCATACTGGTACTCTGGGCGATTCTTAAAGGGAGCTGGTGGAGCCATTACGTTGCGGTTGATGTCGCCGCAAGCTCCCAAAGTTGAACCCAGGTTCTTGACAATGGTGGCGATCGCTGATTTAAGATTTTTCTTTAAAATACCGTGCAGTTGGAAACCTTGACGGGTAGTTGCTCGTAAAGTGTGGTTGCCATACTCATCAGCGATTTTATCTAAAGCCAGATACAGCTGCGGCGGTACTAAACCACCCGGATTTTTTGTCCGCAGCATAAACTGATAATCTTTTTCCTGTCCCTTGGTGCGGTTGTCGCGGTTATCCTGCTGATAAGAACCGTGAAACTTCAAAAGCTGCACCGCATTTTCGGTAAAATGCGTAGTGTCTTGAAAAATCTCAGTTGCTATAGGTTCACGCAAAAAATTACTATTTTCCTTGATTCCTTCTACTTTGGAAGGCTTACGGGTTGCGATGGGGGAAGGAGCAGATTTAACCATTAGACTTGTATAGTATTCTCAATAAAGCATTAGTAGACGCCGAATCAGCACCCTTCGGCTACTTGATCCCCGGTAATCCGGCCGGAATAATGAGGAATATTTTAATTTTATCACGGCAAAAGCTGGCTTTGTCAGTGATGTAATACTTAACAAAACCAGCTTTTTGGAGTAGTGAGTGAAGAAGTGCTGAGTCCTGAGTACTAAGTAAAGTATAAACTGACTGAGGACTCAATAATCTTTTATTTGAAGCGATAACCAATACCACCATTGATGCTAACAGCAGAAGCATCGCTATTTTGGTAAGCACCAAGTCCAACTTTGGCATTAGTGTAGACGAGGAAGTTATTAGCAACTTCCGATTCAACACCAGCACCTACCACTACTGAATCTTTGTTACCTATAGGAGTTGGTGAGCCATCTTTCTCAACAAAAGAATAACCACCAGTTAAATAGGCATTAGTTTTATTAGCGATAGGCACATCCACAGAAAGTTCTGGAATTATGGCACTTGTTTTATCACTCCAGAGGACATTACCGCGTGCAGAAAACGGCGTAGTTCCTAATTTCACTCGACCTGTGACATTACCACCAAATGTGGCATCATCGTTAATGCCTCGTCCGCCACTGGTAACGCCAGCTGCAACACCAGCACCAACATAACTAGCATCAGTACCCTTTTTAGTTTCAGCAGAAGCGTGACCATCTGATAGGAAAAGAGGAGCAACTATTAAGGAAGACAATGCAGAAATTGTCACGAAAGACTTGAATAAGCGTTTCATAATTGTTACCAAATTTTGTATTTTTTACTTGTATATTCCAAGTCGAAAATAAAGTGACAATGTTCCAAATAATTCCCAACTTTTATGAAATGACTGTTGTTATTAATGTATAAAGATTGCAGTAGAACTATCCTTTATATTGATAAATAAGCTGTTATAATTACATCTCAATGTCTTTCCAATCTGGTTCTTTGTTCCCCCGATGGACGCTTTTAAAACTGTCACAATATTTGGAACTAAAATTAAGTCGGGATATGGTAAATAAAATACCCTATTAATAATTTTTGCCCAGCTTTTCACAGATGATGAAAAACTAGGCTGTAGCATCTGTTGCAACAAGCTATAGAGGGAATCTATAAAGTTAATTTTGAGCAATTATTGTGGAGATTGAATAATGCTAACCGCTGCAAAAACGTTATCTGGTTTGATGGGTTTATGTGTCGGTGATGCGTTGGGTGTGCCGGTGGAGTTTACTAGCCGCGCTGAACGAGTAAAATCTCCAGTGACAACGATGCAGGGTTATGGCACATGGAATCAACCACCAGGAACTTGGTCAGATGACAGTTCCTTAAGCTTTTGCTTGGCAGAATGCCTTTGTCGGGGGTATTCGTTGGATGCTATAGCTAATTCCTTCTGGCGCTGGTACAAGGAGGCTTACTGGACTCCCCGTGGCGATGTCTTTGATATTGGTCAAACTACCCACACAGCTATTATGCGCCTGAAACAGGGAGTTGTTCCCCATCAGGCGGGTGGGAAGGTTGAGAATAGTAATGGCAATGGTTCTTTAATGAGAATCTTGCCGATGGCTTATTGTCACAGAAACTTAACTTTAGGCGAATTGTTGGCACGGGTACATGATGTTTCCGCGATTACCCATGCTCATGCGCGATCGCAAATGGCCTGTGGCATTTATATTAGTATTGCAGTGGCGCTCTTGGAAGGGGCTGACCCGCAAACAGCTTATTTACAAGGATTGCAAGATATTCAAACAATTTATTCTGTGCGGGAATTTTTGTTAGAAAAGCCGCATTTTGGCAGAATTTTCAGTGGTGAGATTGCCAAGATACCAGTAGAAGAGATTAATTCTGGTGGCTATGTGATTGATACCTTAGAATCATCCCTGTGGTGCTTGTTAAATAGCTCGTCTTATTCTGAAGCGGTACTGAAAGCTGTCAACTTAGGCGGAGATACCGATACTACCGCTGCTGTCACTGGTGGATTAGCGGGAATTTACTACGGTGTGGAAAATATTCCCAAACAATGGATGAACCAAATTGCTCGTAGACAGGACATTATCTACTTGGCAGAGCGTTTTGCAAGGGCTGTCTACAGTTAGTAGTCTGTGAAACGAAGTTTGAAGGGTAGAGGAACGAACCGCGTTCGCGCAGCATCTCGTTCTCTTATATCTCAAATTTAATGGGACAGATTATTAGTTTGTAATTTTAAATTATACGAAGAGTGAGGAGTTAAGATTTTCATAACTCCTCAATCTTTACTTTTAACTTGCTGAGAAATCCACTGTAAGTAGGCTTGAGAACCAGCAACAATTGGTAAAGCAATAATTTCTGGCACTTCATAGGAGTGCAGTTCTTTAATTTTGGCCTCCATTGCGGGAAATTGCGCCAAATCAGTTTTAATCACTAATTGCCATTCTTGCTCTTTATGCAGTTTCCCTTGCCAGGTGTAAATTGAGTGGATTGGTAACAAACTCACACAAGCAGCGAGTTCAGCTTCCACAAGGGCATTTGCAATTGCTTCTGCCTCCTGTATGTTGCCAGCTGTCACCAATACCACACCATAGCCAGCAGGTGTCTCCATGACCTCTAAACCGTCATAGATAAGGAATAGACCTGACCATCAATCAGCAGCCGTGTAATGCCCTTAGCTTGCAAATGAGTCCGAGCCTTATGGAGCATTTTGCTATCAGGAACTTTAATCACGCGATCGCGCTTCGTAGAAAAGCGCTTGGCAACGCGATGGTTATCAAACACCGGCAGAGTTCTTTGCTGGGTTTCCAGGCTGGGAATTTGCCCCAAGTCACCAAAGTCTTTGAGAGGCCGCGTAATTAATTCCGAAGAACGGTCAATTACCAGATAGCAAGTTTTCGGCAAATTCGCTATCGACAGAGGTAAAACTTGAACTGATGCTTCACCTGGTCTTCGTTTTGTGACTAACGGCCTTTGGTCATCCAGGTCATCATCATCAAAGTCTTCTTCCTCAAAGTCGTCATCATCTAAATCATCATCATCTAAATCATCCAAATCCTCTGATTCGTCGAGCAAATCTTCGCCCAGCATCTGCGCGATGACAGCCGCTCCTGGATGTTCATTCTTTAGCGGTGGGATGGGGATGCTAACTATTTCCGGCGGCTTTGGCTCTGGAGTTTCTAATTTCTCTGGGACTCGGAGCTTTGGTTTTTCCGTCGCTGAGGGGCGTCGCCGCACTCGTCTACTAGCAGCAATTGACTCCGCCGTTTCCTCTGAGTAAAGTTCCTGCTCTACATGAATTACCCGACGTGGCAGTGGCTCAACCTTTGGTACTTCCACAGGGTGGCTCTCGATGGGTGGAACTTCTATCTCCGGCTCTGGTTGAGTCAGCAGTGGTAACTGCTCGTAGCTTACCTGCGCCCTACCCTCAGGAGTTCTCGCAGCCCGCTTTAAGGAGACTAAGTATTCATACTCATCTTCTGGCAAAGTGCTTTTGAGCAGGCGACTAATTGTCGAGTTACTCACACCATAGCGGTCTGCCAAAGTTGAGGTTGTTTCGGCAGTCTCTCGATATAACTTCAGAATTTCTTGCTTGTCAGAGTCTGTTAATTTTCTCACGGTAGATACCAAAAATCCTTACTAAGCTCGTTTTCGTCCGCTGGTACGCCGCGTTCGTCTTAGTGATGCGTCATATTCTAAGACAGCGCCCATGCCAAATAACACTCCGCTAAACACCCAAAACACTTCTAATATCTCCCCACTTTGATAATTGGGGCCTTGGGCATATTTAAACCACATATCTGCAATGTAGAGCGAAAAGGCCGCCGCTGCAATCATTCGCCAAGACTGGGAAACTCTTCCCCCCCAAAAGGCTAGTAGCAGAGTGGTAGCAATAATTAACAAAACTACATCGCTAACTACGTAAAACCAATTCAAAATAGCGACTAGCAGTTCTGAGGACGTTTCCTGCTGCATAGAAATCCACCATGCCAACAAACTACCGAAGACTGCAATTGCTAAAACAATTAGCCACTGCCATTTTTCCAGATTGATTCGCCTGGAAGCCACAGCTAAAATCATGCCTGCGCCAAGTAATAGATAAGTCAGTACAAAAAATATATCGCCCACAGACACATCCGGTTCATCTTTTAAAACTATTTCGGTATAGCCGAAAATTATCCCTCCAACGAAATAAGAAAGCATACCTAGCCCAATTAAGAGCCAAACATTCCGGCCGCTGACGATTTGCGGACTCAGCCAGTTCCTCAAGCATAAGATACCGGCACCCAAATAAGCTAAAGCTTCAAAAATATTTGTGCCAATCACATACCACTCGGCTCGGCTTTCTATGCCATCTGCTCCGGGAACTTTGGCACTAAACAACAAAAAGTATAGCAGTGCCAGTACGGCCCAGCCAATATTAGCTAAGACAATGTTCTGAGTGGTGAAAATTGATTTAGAAAGGGACGAATTCTCGTAAGAGTTATTCATAAGACTTGACTATGTAGATGCACTCTGGCAGTATTTTGATTTAAAGGACTGTATATCTAGTAGTGTATCTACTAGGTAATACACAATCGGACACCAAAAGCAAGTGCCAGTGGCAGGATTTTTGTGAAAAAATTTCCATGCTACTGCCATAGTTTACCTAGTGGCGATTGATTTAGCCAAGTGATAAACAGCGATCGCTCGGCTTCTGGCATATCTTCTAGCTTATAAATCACTTGTTTGGTAAAATTAGCGTTACCAAAATAGGCTTTTCCTAATCGATGCAGTTCTTGTAATAGGATAACTACATGATTTTCTTGCCAATCAGGTATTTTAGCTGTCGGCAAAGGATTAGTAGATACCAAATATTTAACCGCTTCTAGGGATGATGCTTGGGGAAATTGTTTTTGCTTGAACACTTCCGCAATATCTTTTTCAAATAATGCAGCTTGCCTAGCACCTAAAAACTCTTCAATGTCGATAGAAACACCCTGCAACAGCAAAATACCGGCTTGGACTAAAATCGCCGTTTTGCCATGACCACCTGTGTCACTATCTAGTTGCTCTAAACGGATTTTACCCCAAACACTAAAGCGTTCCGGTTCCTCCAGCAAAACACAGGCTTTACCCCGGTTATCCGTTAATTCTCGCCATAAGGCTCTAGCTTCTTCCTCTTGACTAGCTTTGAAAACACTAATCAAGCGAAAAGTCTGCCCTTGATAACTGAGGATCGGCACCTGCTGATCCTTTTTTGGGTGCTGAATGCTTGATATTTCAACATCCTGCCGTTTGAGAATAAACATGGCACTAGCAAATAACTCCTCACAGGGGCACTCTTAATATGGAATATATAATGGCATTTGGCAGCATCGCCAAGGCTGAAATTACCTAGCATACTGTAGGAATGAGCCTAGCGATCGCTCGATCCTTCCCGAAGGTAGCCGCCCAGAGGGCGTTAGCGCTAACGGGCAAATAACCCCTTGACAACTCAATATATCTAAACCAATACCCCATCTGTTTTGTTTTCGGTGTAGATTGCACTAACTAGCGACTAGCATCTTAGCCTTGCTAGTGGTAAATCTGCAATTTTTGATTGCTTGTTGGTAGGTGAAGACGATATAATAGTGTAGGTGACTCCATAGGGAGCCATTAATTTATGTTGGGCGCGTAGCTCAGTGGATAGAGCCACGGATTTCTAATCCGTTGGTCGCAGGTTCGAACCCTGCCGCGCTCGCTTTAACTTAATACGAACCCTAAAGAAGCCTTTTCATGGTAATTTACCAAATAGGCTTGAGAGTTCATATAAATGCACCACACAAAAGATAAGGGCGATTTAGCAGCTGCTAAAGTGATAGCAGATTTAGTCGAGAAAGAATATTCGGTTTTTGTACCAGTAGTAACTGAACATGCGCCCTTTGATTTGATTGCCTACAAAGATGGCAAATGTTACAGAATTCAAGCTAAGTACAGTTGTGATGGCACACTGAAAAATAAAAGCAATTGGGCAGACAAGAATGGTTGTCATGAGAAAAAATATAAATCTGATGACTTTGATTTCTATGGTCTTTATTTGCCAGATATAAACAAAGTAGTATATCCATCAATCACGTTTGGTGGTTGCGGTATTAGAACTATGCCACCTAAATCACCTAATGCTTTTTATTGGTGGGAGGATTTTACAGATTTAACTGAAGTAGCACTTAAGCGAACCTACAAGGAGTTTGGCGTTGACTTAACAACTAGAAAGGTTAACCCAGACTCTAGAATTCATACCAGAAAAGTTGAAAGACCATCAAAAGAAGAACTAGAAAAACTAGTTTGGGAAAAGCCAACTGCACAAATTGGGAAAGATTTTGGCGTGTCTGATAAGGCTGTAGAAAAGTGGTGTAAGGCTTATGGGATAGAAAAGCCACCTAGAGGGTATTGGGTGAAGAAAGCTTATGGAAAAGTAGAAGGACAGTTAACAATCCATGACGAAGATTGAAACTTATTGAGTCTGCTCAAAAAACTAAATAAATGAAAACTTTTTTATATACATCAGATATTCCATCTAATCGGAGTGAGGTTTTAGACTCCATTAAGGGACTTGCGATACTGAATTTGACTAGATGGATAAATGTCTCTGTGGCTTATACTGAGCCTACAAAATCATAGCTAAATCATAGCTAAAAAAACAAGCTGGATATCCCAAATTTTAACCTGATAGTCAAAATAGTCACAAATACAAGTAAGATAATTAACTTTTCAACATTTAAATTCCTTCAAAAGCTTGAAGCCCTTGCTTTTACATTGATTATTTTATCAATTTAAAAGCCCGTGACGAGGATTGAACTCGTGACCTCACCCTTACCAAGGGTGTGCTCTACCACTGAGCCACACGGGCAAAATATAACCTTGGTTTTTTAGTTGTAAGTTACAATGCTGGGAGCTTTGCTCTTAACCCAGTCATTATAACTTATAACTTCGTAAGTGGTGGGCCGGGCTGGATTTGAACCAGCGTAGGCGCTAGCCAACGGATTTACAGTCCGTCTCCATTAACCACTCGGACACCGACCCGATTTGTCTCACGATTTAAAATCTTAGCACCATGTTTTAGAAATTGCAAGGAATTAGAAAAAACAACTTGCAGGTAGAGATCGCAACAAAACTGAGTCTCTACCTTATGGATAAAAAATACTGGTTACACGCTCATCTCCAGCATTCGTTGCATTGGTCGCAGGGCAGCAAGACGAATATCCTCTGACATAGTAATTTCGGGAGTACGATTTTTCATTGCCCAGTAAAGCTTTTCTAGGGTGTTTAACCGCATAAAGGGACATTCGTTACAAGCGCAGTTATTCATCGGCGGGGCAGGAATAAAACGCTTGTCAGGAGCTAGTTTTTGCATTTGGTGAATGATTCCCGGCTCTGTAGCAACGATAAATTCCTTGGTGGGGCTGTTTTGACAATACTTGAGTAAGGCGGCTGTAGAGCCAATAAAGCTGGCGTGACGCAATACACTACTTTCACATTCCGGGTGTGCGATCGCCTCTGCTTCAGGATGGGCTATTTTTAACTGGACAATTTTCTTTTCTGAAAAGGTTTCATGGACAACACAGCTACCTTGCCATAGCACCAAATCTCGTCCTGTCTGTTCCATCACGTACCGCCCCAAGTTCCGATCTGGGGCAAAAATAATCGGCTGTTCTTTCGGTATCTGCTGCACAATTTTCACAGCGTTGGAGCTAGTACAAATAATATCGCTCATCGCCTTGATATCAGCAGAACAGTTGATGTAAGACACCACCAAATGATTCGGATGCGCTGCTTTAAAAGCTGCGAATTCGTCTGCTGGACAACTGTCTGCTAAAGAACAACCAGCATTCAAATCTGGTAAAAGTACTAATTTATCGGGATTAAGTATCTTTGCTGTTTCTGCCATGAAGTGAACGCCAGCAAAGACAATTACATCCGCATTAGTTTTTTCGGCGGCTTTGGCTAGTTGTAATGAATCCCCAATAAAGTCTGCAATATCCTGAATATCTGGCTCTTGATAATAATGCGCCAGGATAACGGCGTTGAGTTCTTTTTTGAGACTCTGAATTGCGGCAAACAAATCTAGTGGTAATTCACCCAGTTGGGTGTTTTCTCGTTGAGCTAGTGCAGTAGTAAACACAGTTTAGGGGTGCTTTATGTTGCAAATGTATGTCCTGTGGATTCAATTATAGTAGTTTTTACCAAAAATAGTGGACGGTTGATATTTTGGGGTTGTGTCCAAATCGGGCTGAGTTTCATATCCTGGAGATAGACGGCAAGGAAAGTGGCATGACCAGTCAGAAAACTCAATCGATAAACCTCAAAATTGCTGTAGTTGGAGATATTCACGACCAATGGGAAGTGGAAGATGGCGTTGCACTCAAGCATTTGGGTGTTGACTTAGTGCTGTTTGTCGGGGATTTTGGCAACGAGTCGGTGGAAGTGGTCAGAGCGATCGCTTCTCTCGATATTCCCAAAGCAGCCGTGATGGGCAACCACGATGCCTGGTACACCGCCACCGAATGGGGACGCAAAAAGGCTCCTTATGACCGCTCTAAGGAAGACTGGGTACAGGAACAACTCGATTTATTAGGCCCGTCCCATGTTGGTTACGGTAAATTGGATTTTCCCGCTTGGAATTTAACTGTAGTGGGGGGTCGTCCCTTTACTTGGGGTGGCCCAGAGTGGAAATTCGCGGAAATCTGTAAAGAACGTTACGGTGTGACGAGTTTGGAAGAATCCGCCGATCGCATCGTGAAAGCTGTTAAAAGCGCCGCTTACGAGACAATTATATTTTTGGGTCACAATGGGCCTAGTGGGTTAGGCGATCGCCCTGAAGACCCCTGCGGCAAAGACTGGCACCCAATTGGCGGCGATTTTGGCGATCCAGATTTGGGCGAGGCGATTTCTCAAGCCTTGACTGCTGGTAAAACCATTCCTCTGGTGACATTTGGTCACATGCACCGAGATTTACGCCATACCAAGAAGGTGCAGCGCAAGCCCATCTTTAGAAGTCCAGAGGGGACAATTTACTTAAATGCGGCTAGTGTCCCCAGGATTGTGGAAAATGATGGCGAGAAGTTGCGTAATTTTTCCATTGTCACCCTAGAGGCGGGTGTGGTGTCGCAAGTGTCCCTCGTTTGGGTAGGGAATGACTTTCAGGTGGCTAAGGGGGAAATTTTGTATGAGCGATCGCGGATTGTGTCGTAGACATTCGCATCCAGTAGTGCAATCTGCGTAGAGAATAGGGTATAGTATTATCTGTCAAGTTTAGTGCTAACCAACAAAAGCGCCTGAATAGCGTCTGAAACAAGGATCGGCACAAGTTTGACAGATTTACTGGAGAGGTGGCAGAGTGGTCGATTGCGTCCGACTTGAAATCGGATGAGGCTAAAACCTCCGGGAGTTCGAATCTCCCCCTCTCCGTTCTTGAATATATAACTTTTTCAAACTTGCGTTTAAATATTATGGTTCCCTATGGTGAGGATACCGCGTGCTAATTTTTCAAGTTTTATTGCATGCAAACCAAGAAGATGGAGCAACCTTTTCATTATTTAACAAATTATCTAAAAACAAATATGAGAATGTATCAACTTTATCGGATCGTTTGATTGAAATAGTAAATCTCCCGTGAGTAACTCGTAGAGTGTCACACCCAAAGAAGAAAAATCAGTACGGTAGTCAATCCCCTGATTCATTCTACTTATTTGTTCTGGAGAAATATACTGGAGTTTAGACTAAATCGTCGAAATCAAAGAAAAAAGAGGAGGTCTGATTGAACACAGGCCCACTTTTGACAGAAGGTGAGAGAAGAAC
>NZ_JBALDN010000095.1:0-63279 GCF_036917375.1 Nostoc sp. | reverse complement strand
TGATTGATTTTTTTGCACAAGCACTGCTGGCTAATTCCAATAATTATCTGTCTATCCCATCCCTGCTTCCTAAATATTAGACCTGAATCCTTACGCATTGTTTAAGTAAATTAATGCTTCTGGGTCAGTGGAATTAGTTTTTCGATAAGCATCAAACTTTTCAATAGCAGTCTTACAGTCACTGTTAGCAAATGCTTGAACTCCAGCTTTTTTATCTGGGTTTGTATCTGGTTTTAATAAAATTTCTTCACCCAAACTAATTCTGTCGCCCAAAGTATACTCCTCTTTGACACAGGAATTTACTACAGGTTTAATTTTATCTTTAGGCGTAAGAAAGTAGACTAAAGTACCACCAAAAACTACTCCGATTACTCCGATAATGCAAGCTCCTATATAGTTTGTAAAATTCCTAGTTTTGCGACGTGGCTGTTCAGCAATTATTCGAGCTTCGATTAAGCCTATATCTTCATCTCTAAGTCCTAACGCTTGCTGAAGACGTTTCAGATTAGCCGCAGTTCTATCGCTGAGAGGAAACTCTTGCCTAATCTCATCACGGAACGCTAGCTCATATCGCTGTAATTTTATCCTTTTGTTTTCGATAGGTGCTAAAACTTGGGTTTCAATTGCAGCAGCGTCCTCAGATGATAGGTTCAGCGTTTCTTGTAATGCACCCAATGCAGTGCGACCAGCAACAGAAATCTCGCCGTTACCACCCTCTACCCAATACTCAACTTCTCGAAGATATGTGAGTTTGGGATCATTACTTGGTGCTTTGGCAAGCTTGATTTTAAAGCCACCTTTAACAGGATATATCTCTGGTTTCATGGCTGGCGTACTTTCTTGTACCTTCTTGGCAGCGTACTCATGCAATTCATCAACAGAAATCCAACCATCTTCATCCCGGTCTGCTGCACCAGTCTCTAACCCCTCAACTATGTAGCTGGTGTAAGTTGAGGTATCTACCCCTTGCTGTTCAAAGGAAAATTGGGTTGAAGTCGAAGATGTGAGAACAGCCCGCCCTTCTCCACCTAATTGGTTCTTGACATCCACAAAACCATCATCTCTTGCTAACATACCCTCAGCGAACGCGCCACTAAAGCAACAATCAAGAATAACTACCTCGCGTTTGGAGCGGCTACTACTCATCATGTCATGTACAAAATTAGCTGGTAGTGTTGTAGCCTTAAACAGTACTCCTCTGTCTGTTTTGCATGTGTTGCGAGCTGCAAAGTAAAGCTCCCCATTCTCATCTTTAATGCCATGGCCAGAGAAAAACAGTAGCACTAGGTCATCTCTTTGACGACCATCAAACAAGGTTTGGATGGCTACCCCCATCTCATGTTGTTGAGGATTTAACAGCAGTGTTACCTCATCAAAACCGCCAATTTCTGTATTCTCCAAAACTCGCTGCATCGCCTTGATATCTTTTGCCGCTGCTGGCAATGGAGTAAGACCAGGCTCATACTCACTGACTCCAATTAGCAGTGCTACTTTCGCCATCTCGTTATTCTTCCTTGCTGCTGGGATTTCTTAGTTACCTGCGATGAACTTTTGCGCTTGTTCAATGGCGGCGTTTAACTCTTCCTGACTGCTAGCTTTCACCTTGAGTTTCTTCCCGTTAGCCTCGACTTCCAACTCAATGCTTTTATTGCCCAAGCGATCGCCCAAATATCCCAACACTTTCTTAAAATTGGCAAGGCTCACCTCTGCTTGCAACACCCCACTAGAAAACCGCCAATAGACCTGGCTCCTTCGGGTATTTCTGTAACTGCTACGAGTTCAGCATTTTCAACATCTAAATCTTTGATTTCTCGCAGCAGATTCCGTGCTTCTCGTTGTTGCTCCTCTGCATCTAAATCTGGATTAGAAAGAGCGATCGTCAGTTTGACATTAGATTCAGAACTCATTTTGTGCCCTTTTAGATTTTTCAGCAGTTGATGGTCAATTCTATTTCTGTAGTATATCGATTGACATCACTTCTTCTATGTAAATTTCCTGAAACTTTTTCAATATTTTTCCAAAAACTCACGAAATTAAGGCAAAAATCTGGTATAAACACAGAACATTCCTCTTCAATAGCTTCAAAACTTAGAGGCAATCAACAGTATTTCATCTGACAAGTTGTTTCGATACAGCAATTTGTTTTACCACGCTTGCGATCGCAAAGTAAGTTACGAGTTTGTCCTTGCAACTTCTTTAGAAGCGATCGCAAGATCAAACTATTAAAAAACGACGTAAATCTAGCGACCATCTCAAATAACCAGACAAGGGGCTTCAGCCCCTTGTTAAAGGTAGGCAAACTTGCGCCACAGTTGTCAGGTTAACTAAAACAAGTCCAAATCTGTCACAGCACCAATACTGCTAGAAGATACCAATTTGGCATATTTTGCCAACACGCCTTTAGTGTAACGCGGAGCCGGAGGTTGCCAATTGGCACGACGACGGGCCAATTCTTCTTCAGATATATTCAACTGCAATAAACGAGCGGGTGCATCAATAGTAATACTATCGCCTTCTTCTACAAGCGCGATCGCCCCACCAACTGCTGCTTCTGGGGCAACATGACCAACCACCATACCGTAAGTACCGCCAGAAAAGCGTCCGTCGGTAATTAATCCCACCGCATCACCCAATCCAGCACCGATAATTGCGGAGGTGGGAGCCAACATTTCTCGCATTCCAGGGCCGCCTTTAGGCCCTTCGTAGCGGATTATGAGAATATCACCAGCTTGAATTTTACCAGCCAAAATTGCATCTAAAGAGGCTTCTTCGGATTCAAATACCCGTGCAGGCCCGGTAATTACTGGTTTTTTCACCCCAGTAATTTTGGCGACAGCTCCTTCCGTTGCCAAATTACCTCTGAGGATGGCTAAATGTCCTTGAGGATACATCGGGTTATTCCAAGGGCGAATCACATCTTGATTGGCAGATGGTTCTTCTGGTATGTCTGCTAATATCTCTGCAATGGTTTGACCGCTGATGGTGAGGCTATCACCGTGTAATAAATCATGCACAAGTAACATTTTCATTACTTGCGGAATGCCGCCAGCTTTGTGCAAATCTGTAGCGACATATTTACCACTTGGTTTTAGATCGCACAAAACGGGAACGCGGGCGCGGATGGTTTCAAAGTCGTCTATAGTTAAATCTACCTCAGCAGCACGGGCGATCGCTAAAAAGTGCAGTACTGCATTGGTCGAACCACCGACTGCCATAATCACAGAGATGGCATTTTCTATAGATTTGCGGGTGATAATTTGGCGGGGCAAGATTTGTTTACGAATGGCTTCGACTAACACAAATGCTGATTGTTCGGTGCTATCGGCTTTTTCGGCATCTTCTGCCGCCATTGTCGAAGAATAGGGTAAACTCATCCCCAACGCTTCAAATGCTGAAGACATGGTGTTAGCTGTAAACATTCCCCCACAGGAACCCGCACCCGGACAAGCTCGACCTTCAACCTCTAATAATTCCTTTTCGTCAATTTTTCCAGCACTGTATTGACCAACAGCTTCAAAAGAACTGACAACAGTTAAATCGCGTCCGTTGTAGTGACCTGGTTTAATTGTCCCACCGTAAACAAAGATAGCCGGGATATTCATCCGGGCCATTGCAATCATTGCCCCTGGCATATTTTTATCACAACCGCCAATAGCCAGCACACCATCCATACTTTGTCCAGTACAGGCGGTTTCAATGGAATCGGCAATCACTTCCCGCGACACTAGGGAATATTTCATCCCTTCAGTTCCCATCGAAATCCCATCGCTAATGGTAATTGTGCCGAACACTTGGGGCATTGCTCCGGCGGTTTTTATCCCCACCTCTGCTCTTTGCGCCAGTTGATTTATCCCCATATTACAGGGAGTGATCGTGCTGTAGCCATTGGCAATGCCCACAATGGCTTTATTGAAATCTTCATCTTTAAAACCAACTGCACGCAGCATAGCTCGATTAGGCGATCGCTGCACCCCTTGCGTCACAATTTGGCTTCTCAAATTCTCCGACATCTTTTTTCCTTCTGTGCCATCATCGCAACAGTTGCGATTGTATTACCTGATGATTTTCTCATGCCTGGGCGGTGCGATCGAATATGAGTAATTCTCTATGTTTCACCGTGTCTTTTGGTTAGCCCTAATTAGAATAAATCTTCATCTAAGCGTTTGTATAAAATAGGGAGCATTCTTGTGTGTTAGGCATCTAGAGTGTCGGAAATACTAGTATATAATCGCGTAAAAAAATATACTATTTAAAATAGTGCAAGAGCTTGGAATATAATTCTTTTGACTTTTGACTTCCGCTTTGCGGCACTAGGGATAGCAAGACAAATTTAAATATAAAAAAAAGCCATCGCCGCAATTTGAGGCTCTGACTTTCTACGTTTATAGCTTAGTATATTGATATTGATTCCGGTGCACAGTTGGAGACACTCTAACTTTGCACTAGAGTTGTTCTTCAAAATTATATCTGCCTTGAAAATAGTGACTAGGTACTGAGGACTGGGAAAGAGATATTTTCATTCTCTAATGCCTTCTACCTTCTGCCTCCTGCCTTATTTTCAAGGCAGGAATATTAAATTAAAGAATGAAGTCACTTGACACTACTTGTGGTGCTCCTATAAGCCGAACTTGAAACTCAGCCGACCGATCCCCATCAGTGCTACCTTCGAGAATACCTCCTGAATAACGGATTTGGCCGGGTGCGGAGAATTGGGCACTTCCAATGAAAGTGAAAGCTTGGTTGCCCCCAATCGTGGAGTTGGCATCGATATTAAATAGATCGATGCGATCGCCTGGCAAATTACCATTTCCACGAAAGTCAGCGATTAAGTCGCGTCCCGAAAGTGGACTATCAGAAATTGAGTTGTACTTGAAAACATCATTACCCGATCCTCCAGTGAGAATATCCTTTCCACTACCGCCAGTCAAGACATCATCCCCAGTACCGCCATTGAGCGTATCGTTGCCAGCACCACCGTTAAGAGTATCGTTGCCAGCATTACCAAAGAGGCTATCATTGCCACCCCCAGCGTTAAGGATACTCTTGCCACTACCACCTATAAGGGTACTGTTGCCACCACTAGTGTTAACGACATCGCTTTGACCATTATTGCTACTACTGCTACTGCTACTGCCACTGCCACTGCTACTGCTATAACTACTAGAGCTGGCGCTAACACTGCCGCTCCCGTAAGAGATTGATATTGAAGTTGCCATTGATGAGTTTCTCCTAAACTTAGAGGGGAAAAAAATTACGTCTTTACTTCTCCATTATAAAACGGCATTGCTGATTAAGAGTATGAATTTGATTTCCTTCAAATGCATAAAGCAAGCAATTTAAAACATGGAATTTGAGAATTCCATACTTTCATTCAATAATGCCGACAAAATCAGGTCAAAATATCAAGAATGAGGGTATATTGTTGAACAAACCTGATTGGAACAGTCCTTTACTATTAAATTTGAATATTTGAGAATATTTGAGAATATTTAATAAGTACTAAATGTATTTGATGATATTTATATCAAAATTGTACCAAAAATCATTTTATGCCCTTGTACCTTATATTTTCAGTTGTTTCAGTTGGAAAATACTAAGGAATAGTAGATTTTTTCTACGTAATTATATAGATTTGAGAACATTAGTACTGTAGTCATAATAACAATACATACTATTACCCTCCAGCAAACTTTTTTATTAGAAAAAAGAATAATTAACTTTCTTTTATTCTCTGTCCAGAATAAAATCGAAAACCTTTGTGCAGATAGAGTTAGTTTTGCATATTGATATTTGTTTAGTGGTTTCTGTAGTTATATATAACAAATAATTGCCAATAAGTTAAAAGCTTTGTTAGATGCATGACACCAAGAAAAGCCTAAAGATTTGTGTAACTTGAATTAGTTCCCAGTCTTAAGTACTGGAAATGTATTTCGATAGGGCTGCTGCCTCTGCTAAAGCCATTGGAGGCGGAGCCTCCCAGGATAGATCGATTGGGGCTGTATTTTAACTTAGTGCCATTCCCTTGTTAGACCAGTGCGTAGGCGTAGCCCGTCGTAGACATCGCTGCACTGCTAGCGTTAGAATTTAGCTATTGTGGCATCATCACAACTTTTGCGATTGATTGTATTAACAGATTTTTTCATGCATACGCAGCATTGGTAATTTTATATTTTTTAGATGGGCTTCTGTTAGATGCAGTTGATATGAGCAACTTTGTTAGTATTAACTGTGCTTGGTTATAGCAATATCATTCTTGATAGGTTAAAGGCTACTGCATTTTCTCACAGTTGGAGTATGTTTGGCTTTGCACCTAAATTATTCTTCAATATTAGACTTCTTGTATAAATCATAAATAAGAACCCTACCCCTAAGCCCTTGCTCTTAGAAGTAGGGTGTCCAGCGCTTTTGCAAGAGACTTCATGGCCTGCGCTCACAAGGAACAATGAAAAAAATGATATTGGAACGATTTTGCGTACTTTCAACCTCTATTTCAAGGTTGGTATATTAGATTAGAGGATGATGTCGCTTGCCACTAGTGATGGTGCTCCTGTCAGTCCAATTTCAAACTCAGCTGACAGATCCCCATCAATGTTAGCTTGAAGAACACCTGCTGAATAACGAACCTGACGTGCTGCTGAGAATGCGCTAGAACCGATGAAAATAAAAGCTTGGTTGCCCGCTACACTGGAGTTAGCGTCAATGGTAGATAGATCGATTTGATCGCCTGCAAAGATACCGTTTCCAACGAAGTCAGCGATAACATCTCGTGACAAACCAGTAGGACTATCTGAAACTGAATTGAAATGGAAAATATCGTTGCCAGCACCACCAGTAAGAGAATCAGTCCCAGCACCGCCAGTGAGGATATCGCCGCCAGCACCGCCATTTAGGGTATCGTTGCCCGCACCGCCAGTGAGGATATCGCTGCCAGCATTACCGTTAAGGATATCACTGCCAGCACCGCCAGTAAGGGTATCGCTGCCAGCATTACCGTTCAGAATATCGCTGCCAGCATCCCCATTTAGACTATCGTCGCCGGCATTACCGTTCAGAATATCGCTACCAGCACCGCCATCTAAGATATCGTCGCCGGCATTGCCGTTAAGGATATCGCTGCCAGCACCCCCATTTAAGGCAGGACGAAAGATTAGTGGGGAACCGTTAATGGTATTGTTGTCATTAAAAATGGTACCGTTGATAATTGCCATTATTAAGTTTCTCCTGAACTTAGAGGGTAAAAAATAACCTCGTCACTTTCCCATCAGAAAACGGTGTTGCTGATTAAGAGTATGAATTTGGTTTCCCTCAAAGGTGTAAAGGAAACAGTTTCAAATATTGAATTTTTAAATTTCTCACTTTTATCCAGCAACGTCGGGAAAACAAGGCCAAGAAATAAGGAGTCGAAGAGACAACTGAACCACACCTGATTGGAACAGGTCTTTGCTGTTAAGTTTGAAGATTTGACAAGCAATAGATGTATTGATGATGTTGGCAGCAAAATTATGCCAAGAGTAATGTGATGTCCTTATATCTTTACTGGTTGGAGTAGTAGGATGGGATGAAACAAGCAGATTTACTTCTACAGAAGCGCATAGCTTTTAGAACGTTTTGATTTTATCCACAATCACAAGACTATACTATTACTTTCAAGCCTAGTTTTTCCTATCTATAAGAAAGAGTAATTAGCCCTTTTTTATTCCTCTCGCTAAAACAAAATCTGAAACCTTTGTTCAGATAGGGTTGGTTTTGCTTTTTGAGATTTATTCGAGGATTTATCTAGTTATCTATAAGGAAATAATTGCCAATAACTTAAAAGCCTTGTTAACGAGTGCGACGCCGAATAGCCCATCGTAGACATCGCTACATCTCTTGCGTTACAATGTCCCTCTTCAAATTTTCTGACATTTTTTGAATGTAAGTGGCATCATCGCAATATTGCGATTGTATTACCTGATTTTCTGATATATACGCAGCGCAATTTAATAACTATAAACTATCAGAGAGGCAAGCTAAACTTATCTTTGTTTGCGACTATTCAAATATCAAAATTCTGCATTCTGCCTTATTTTTAAGGCAGATAATATTAAATTAAAGGATAATGTCGCTTTCTACTAGTTGTGGCGCTCTTGTAACCCGAATTTCAAACTCAGCCGACAGATCGCCATCAGTAGTACCTTGGAGAATACCTCCTGAATAACGGATTTGACCGATTGCAGAGAATGCACGACTCCCGATGAAAGTGAAGACTTGGTTGCCTTCTTTAGTGGAGTTGGCGTCGATGGTAGATAGATCGATTTGATCGCCTGCAAGGATCCCGTTTCCCACAAAATCGGCGATCGCATCCTGTAACAAACCAGGTTGACTCTCTGAAACGAAGTTGAAATCGAAAACATTGTTACCCGATCCTCAAATGAGAACATGAATCCCACCAACACCAGTGAGGATACCACCGTTACCAAAAGATGGCGGTACTTTTCCGATTTATAAAAAAAGTGGCATTCAGTCTTTCTAAATGAATGCCACTTTGTATTTATCAAAATTTCTGATGACGAAGATATTTTAGCCAGCTAAACTTATCCCAGTCACAGCGATCGCACCTGCGATCGCACTGGCAGCAAGAGAAGTAATTGCTGTGCCAAATATCCACCACGCAGCATTTGCAACAGTTTTCTTGGTTTCTTCGGCTTGCTTTTTAGCTTGCTCTTGAATCGCTTTCAGGCGTTTTTGAGTTTCTTTCTGGATGCGTTCGGCTCGATGCAATACGCCATCCCGCGCCGCTTCGATTTGGTTAATAATGCGGTTAGCATCCGCCTCGGAAATATCTTCACGAGAACTCAGTACAGCAACTAAGGTGTCACGATCGAATTCACTGAGGCGATCGCGCAATGCTTCAAATCCGGCTTGGGGATCGTCGAAGACTTTCGCAAAGTCTTGCTTAATCCCTTCATAGTTGAGTTCGGAACGATTCAGGGAGTTGAGATAGTTGCGAACTTTGGCAAAAACTCCATCTAGCACTGATTGTACTCTCTGCTGAATCTGTTGGAATTGTTCGACAATCGAACTGCGAACAGAATCAATTTGATCCACAATTCGGTTAGCTTCCTCTTCTGAGATATCCTCACGTTGGGATAATAGCGCCACAATTGTCGAACGGTCAAATTTCGCGGCGCGATCGCTTAAATTGCCAATTCCAGCACGGGGAGAAGACAATAGCAATTGTAAATCGCGTTTGATTCCTTCGGGGTTGAGTTCTTCTTTGTTGGTATTACGCAGATATTCTTCGAGATTAGCTTCAAAATCTAAAGCTTGTTGAGTGGTGCGCTTCGCTAAACGTCGTGGCGCTCTCAGGATATCACCAATGGCATCTTGAGCGCGATCGATAATCTGATTAACCTGCTCTTGGCTCAAGTCGCCGCGTTGACTCACGAGTTTAACCAAGGTTTCTCGATCGACATTAGATAAGCGATCGCGCAGTGCTAAAGCTCCAGCTTGAGGATCGTCGAGTAATTTTTCCAAGTCGGCTCTGATACCTTCTGGATTAAGTTCTTCCAAGTTGGTATTGCGGAGATATTCGGCGATCGCTTTTGTAGTTTTTTCGTACTGTTCTTTCGCTTGTTGCGGTACTTGCAAAATACTATCTCGCACTGCTTCGAGCTGATCGAGAATTTGGTTTACCTGTTCTTCGCTCAAATCCTGACGCTGACTGAGCAATTGTACCAAGGTATCGCGGTCAAATTGCGATAGGCGCGAAGTCAAAAGGCTAATTCCAGCTTGGGGATCGTCTAGCAAAATTCTAAATTCGCGTTTGATCGCTTCGGGATTGAGTTCGTCTTTGTTAGTATTCCGCAGATAGTCTTCAACTCTTTGGCGCAGTTCATCGGCTTTGGCTTTTGCTTGTTCTTGCAATTCTCTAGCACGATTCAAGAGATTGTCGCGGTTGCGTTCGAGTTGACTAACAATATTATTAGCTTCCTCTTCGCTGATATCTTGACGCTGTTGGAGCAATTGTACAAAAGTATCGCGGTCAAATTGTCCGAAGCGACTACTTAAATCTTCAAAACCAGCTTGTGGATCGTCCAGCAACTTGCCAAAGTCTCGTTCAATACCTTCAGGATTAAGTTCGTCTTTACCCGTCGAACGCAGATAATCTTCGATGCGGCTGCGGAAATCTTGCCCTTGTTCTCGTGCTTGAGCCTGTTTGACAGTTTCTAAAACTTCCAGGCGATCGCTTTCCATTTGTTCGGAAATTTCTTTCACCCTAGCTTCGCTAATATCACCGCGTTGCTTTAGTAAGTTGGTGAAATATTCTTGATTTATTTCTTCCAACTCCCGTCTCACAGTTGTTGGATCTGCATTTACGTCATAGATGACTTCTTTAAATTCATCTATTAGGGTAATTCGGTTAAAGTGCCAAGGGAACGAATGCAATATGTAATCTTCTACATCTGCCTTAATTGCATTTTCCAATGATATGGGTAATTTTGCAGATACTTGCTCACTTGCTTCCTCTCTAAACTTTTGAAGTTGTTCTGTGACTTCCTCGACATCGACATCTTGAACTTTTTCTTTCAGTTTTTGCAACTGAGTTGTAATTTTGTTCACATCGATATTAGAAAGGTTTACTCGTTCCAGAACTGCTGGCGCAGCTGCACTTAAGCCATAGGTAATAGCTTGCTTGATTATACCATTGCCATTACCGCCTCCGATTGTAACCAATTCTTGCAGCCGTTCGCCCAATTGCTCAGAATTTAGTTCTTCAGGTGTAGCAGACTTAAGTAAATTAATTACTTGTTCGGTAGGATTTTTGCGATTTAAAGCTTGTTGCCACGCACCTTCAAATTGGTCAGCAATGCTATTAATATCTTCTTTAGATAAATCGCTACGGCTGCTGATTAAATCAACAAATGTTTGGCGATTAACGTTTTGCAATAGATCGCTGTTAGCGACAGATTGTAAATCTGTATCTTTAAGAAGCTGGTCAAATTGACTGCGAATTTCTTTAATATCCAGCTTTGGTAATTGCAGAGAACCTAAAGAAGTTTGGATGGTATTCTTAATACCTTCAGAATCAAAACCTGAAGTCAATTCCCGCCGGACTGCGGCTGTAATATCTTCAGCAGTAGAAACTAACTGTTTTTTTGCAGTATTAGCACCGATACCAGTAGTTGCCGTGTCCATCAGAGTTTTAAAACCAGAAGTAACAGTATTAGATATAGAACCAATTAAAGAACCTACTGCTGATGAACCCAACCAAATTACTAGTGAAAAATAGGTAGACCAAATGACTACACCAATAATTGCTCCTAAAAATGCGCTTTCGATTAGGCTAAGTTTTACTGCTAAAAAACAAGCAATAAATAATGCAATGCTAACGGTTATTAACGCCCAAGCACCAACTTTAGCTTGACCTTTACGAATTTTCTTGCCCAAACTTTCAGACTCATCATCAGAATCTGCATCAATTTCCCAAGATGAAATTCCGACCGCAACTGAAAAGTTTGTCAATAATAATTGAAAGGCAAATGCCATCAAAACACCAGCTAGCAGTGCCACCAATAATTTAGGCCCAGAAAAAACAACTGATGCTTCTTCTGGAGTTAGTACTTCCTGAGCTAAAGTTATCGGCGCTAATGCCAAAGGTAGCTGACTCCATCCCAAAATACTTAAAACAGCTTGAAACATAGAATTTTCTCACTTTTACTCAATTAAATACCCATTTATAAAATGGCTTATTTATCAGTTTAATTATCATTTATGTAAGCTAACACTTTCTTAAGTAATAGGTTGGTTGTCCAAAAGTCGTATTTAAAAAAATAAATATTTATCTTGGATCGAGCGACGAAAATTTGTGAATTAGTTAATATTTTTTAAAGAAAATTTATTAGGCAAAAAGAAATATTGTAAAAGTGTATTTATCGATATAGTAAGTTTGGAGTGGGTGAGTTACACTAGCAAACGCTAGAAAATAGTATTTAAGTATCAACTTGATTGAGGAAATTGAAAACAAAGAATAATTGTTATAAAAAGTTTAAAAAATAAAACATATTTTCTAGTGGAGATTTAGTTACTAACTTTAGATAAAACCACCTATATCTAATGATAGAGGTAAAAATTCTTCCAAGCGATTGATGAAAAATAAATAGAAACATGTATTAATAAAGGTTACTAGGAGCTATGAAATAGTAAATAATTGATTTTTGCTGAGGAGAAAGAATAATGGTAGTCGGTCTACATAAACGTGCTGTAGGTGTATTTTCTCATCGTCGAGATGTAGAACATGCCCTACATGAATTAAAAAAAGTTGGCTTTGACATGAACAGAGTTTCTGTCATTACCCAAGATGGAGACAAAGACGATATTGCTGGTGCAGATGTGAGCGATCGCGTTGGCGATCAATCTGACGAAGGTGCTAAAGTCGGAGCTGCTACAGGCGGTGCTTTGGGCGGATTGGCTGGCTTATTAGTCGGTCTTGGCACTTTAGCGATTCCTGGAATCGGGCCAATTATGTTGGCTGGAGCCGCAGCAACTACCCTAGCTACAACTCTCGCTGGCGCTGGTATTGGTGCAGTAGCTGGTAGTTTGCTGGGTGCATTAATTGGTCTAGGAATTCCTGAAGAACGAGCTAGAGTTTACGACGAACGTGTTAGACGAGGACACTATTTAGTCATTATTGATGGTACAGATTCAGAAATACTTAGAGCAGAAGCAATTTTAAATCATCAGGGTGTGGAAGAGTTTGGCATTTACGACCACCCAGATGCGACCAATGCAACCACTGGTTATGTGACTCCAACTTCTACTGCTGGTCATAGTGGTGTTGCGAAACGCGCGATCGGGGTATTTTCTCATCGTCGAGATGCAGAAGCAGCAATTACAGAATTACGAGATGCAGGTTTTTCCTTGAATCAAGTCTCCATCATTGCCAAAGATACAGACGGTCATGGGATCGCTGGTGTAGATGTAGATAAAAACGTTGGTACAGGTAATAAAGCAGACGATGGCGCAAAAACTGGAGCAGCTACAGGCGGTGTTTTGGGCGGCTTGACCGGCTTATTAGTTGGACTTGGAACTCTAGCAATTCCTGGAATCGGGCCTGTAATTGCTGGTGGCGCAGTTGCAACAGCTTTGGCGACAACATTAGCTGGTGGCGCGATTGGTGCAGCAGCAGGGAGTATTGTAGGCGCACTCGTTGGCTTGGGAATTCCTGAAGACAGGGCGCGAGTATATGGCGATCGCTTCCAAAAAGGTGACTATTTAGTAATTCTTGATGGTACAGAAGCTGAAATCCACCAAGCTGAAGCAATTCTTAAACGTCGAGGTATTGAAGAATTTGCAATCTATGATGCCACTGAGATTAGTGACTATCGCCCAGGTTCCGACCGAGTAACGCATAATGACGCAGTAGTAGTCGATCCGATTCGCCCCAATTACTCAACAGAGCCTCATAGAAACGATCCTGCTGTAGTTATTGTCGATCGTCGTGATGAAGTACTTTAACCTAAAGTAATTTTCACTCACACTAGTTAGACAAAATTGCAGGAGCAATAATTTGAAAACTTTGCTCCTGACTAAATAAACTTGCTCCTCATCTTTGCCGTAAATATCAATAGATTTCATTTTCTGATTCAGAATTAAACCCATGAAAAAGCTAACCCCCTTCGTAATTAGTTGCCTTTTAGTGTTTGGTGTTGCTGCTTGTGATAACGCTTCTAAAACAAGTGAATCTGCACCCAACAATCCTAATGAAGCTCCTCAAACACCAACTGCAAAAACAACAGAAGCTTCTCAAAAAGATGCACAAAGTGAAGTTCGCAGAAGACAACTCAATGAAGATATTCGCGCCCGCGAACAGCGCAATAATACCACTGGTGGCGACACAAAAAGAGCTAAAGCTGACTTAGAAAGTGAAGTTCGCTCCAAATTAGAGGCTAATATCCCCAAGAGTCAACTAACAGTTAATGCCGCAGACGGTGGTGTTGTAACTGTGGCTGGAACTGTCACCAATCAGCAGGAGTTGGCTAAAATTGAAAAATTAGCTAAGGAAATTAAAGGTGTCAATAGTGTAGTTGTGAAAGCAACTGTTGCCAAAGTAACTAACTAAGGCAACTAACAAATCCAAAGGAGCAAGTAAGTCTAAACAGATTTAACTGCTCCTGCTAAGTTTCAGTGGTCAGTAATAAGTTTAACTGACCACTAATAATTGATAACTGACAACCTTAATAACTATATTTATTGATGCTCACAGTTATACAAAGTCTTCTAGTTACCAAACATAAAAACTATGGAAACCGAACAACAGCAACGTGAATCGATCGATGCTTCCTTATCACAAGGTACGCTAGCACTTGAAGGTACTGATACTGCAAACTTGCCAAAGTTACCCCCAGCACCCGAACCTGAATCTCAATTGCAGCAAATTAGCAGACAAATTTCTCAATTTTTAGAGCAACTGCCCCAATACTTAAGTGAATTTTTTCGGGACTACAAGCAGCCTCTAATAACCGTTGCTTTAATTTTGGCAGCGATTGTTACAGCTAGAGTAGTACTGACGGTACTAGCTGCAATCAATGATATTCCTCTACTATCACCACTTTTTGAGTTAGTTGGAATTAGTTACACTAGTTGGTTTGTTTTCCGTTATTTACTGAAGGCTTCAACTCGCCAAGAGTTAGCCGATGAAATTCAATTACTGAAAAACCAATTCATTGGCGAGTAAATTTACTAACCATTAAACTAAGATTGACACGGGCAAATAGAATTCGCACCTACGCAAACTCTCGTCCGCCTCTGCGGGCTTGGTAAAGCCTTGTATAGTTGCAGTTTCTAATTGCCCTTTTAATGTTATGTTGACTCAACTAAAACCCTTGTTCTACCAATAAATCTAAATAAACAGTATTTAATCGGATTCCATTTTAGTCTTTTGGATACATCAAAAGATAGAGAATATAACATTATTTTTAATTTTAAGTCACTTCTCAAGATAGTAGCTTGGGGATCGGAAACAACCTAATCTAGTTTCTGAAGTTATTTAATAGATTCTTTAACGAGGACATAAATTATGGCTAATGAAGCAGTTAAGAGAGATACAGATTCATCCGATAGAGCGGAAGTGAATAATTACGATCGCGGCATCATCCCCGCTGAAACCGCCGCTCGAATGGAAAGAGAAGGAGATAAATTCAAAAAACGTCCCACGGAAGAACGGGAAGCAGATGCACCGACTGACGATCAAACCGATTCAGAAAGTATACGTACCACTGACGGCTATACCGTAGACAATGAAGGTTTGTCTAATAACTATGCAATTGAACCGGAAATGTATTACGAAGAACCGGGTGATGCACGCCAGCAAGCGGCAGAAGAAAGGGAACAACGTATTCAAGAACTTGGAGAAGTGAATCAGGACGAGGAAGGCAAGTTGACAGATAAGGGTGACAGCCGCGGTAGAGGCCCAGGAATAATTTAATTAACAACTCTTTTGCTGAGTGCAATTACACGTAAGAAGGCTAAATAGGTGTTTTTTAGAGACGCAATTATTGCGTCTCTAATTTTTTATATTGTGTCAGGTTAAAGATTTATAGCAACGGACATTTTAATTAAGATATCATATTTCTATTTTTAGGGAACAGAAAAATGTCCTAACAATTGTGGCGACTACTATACTATTAAGACCCCAGAGGGGCAGCGTTTTTGGACTTTTCGTATAGATTCGGTAATTATAACTAATTAGGCAGATACTATTTTACATATAATGTGTATATATTTATTCTGAGTCGAAACAAGGGCATTGTGATACCAATTTGAAAAAAGAATGCGACAAATATACCATTTGTAGAGACGCGATGAATCGCGTCTTTACCCAAGGATGTGTTGCAATCATTAATTGAATTGGTATGAGTTAAAACAATTACATTGTCAGCCGAAACAATTGTGTTTACATCGTAAGCAAACTCTTAGAGGATGTTTGAAAAGTCATGATTGATGTATCAAATATTTTTTACCCCACTCTAACCCTCCCCTTATAAAGGCTACGGTGTACACACAAGTGTTGGTGCAGTGTATCTATCCCGCCTCGGAAGAAATTCCGAGTTTCATAGCGAAAGTCCTCTAAAAGAGGACTAAAGAAGAAATTTAGTTCAGTCCACTCAAGTGGACTTTAGCTATCAACCCGAAACTTGAGTTCTGGGCGGGATATTTGCTCAGTGTAAGACCTTCACTTGAACAGAAATATTGGGTGGGTAGGATTTTTAGAGATGTGTGTACACCGTAGCCTTATAAAGGGGAGGGAACCGGATTTTCTTGTTTCCCCCAATATATCGGGCGGATTAAGGAGGGTAATAATTCGATTAAAATCACAACATATCACTTATCAAACATCCTCTTAGGAAAAACAAAAGACATCTCCGAAAAAGAATCTCAAACCTTTATCCTGTCTAGGTGAAAACCTAATTTCTGGAGATGTCTAAAGTGTAGCTTTGGCTTTTTCGGTTTCTACAAGTTTAATACAGTATTATTACTAGATAATCAGCGGCTCAAGTTCGCGATTATGCCATTGTCGCTGATACCATTCGGCAACCAAAGGACGAACAATAAACTTAGGCTGTCCATCCCCTTTAACATCAATACGTAAACCTGAATAAGGTCGCCGTTTCTGAAAACCTTGACCGTTGCGACCGATGAAGAGATGCGATCGCGCTACTAACCGATTCTCCTCCATCAAATCTGCTCCCTCAATTCGTTGGCGTCGCAAACTAAACCCGCTACCGCCACAAACAATCCAGTGGATATGAGAATCAGCGTGTCCCGTATCCATTGTTTCCAGGTGTTCTAAGCAGTGGGCGTGACCGTTTAATACCAAATCGACCAAAGGACGACCCTGATTTAAAGAACCGATTTCTTTCGCTACCGCATCCAACACGCCACGCAGGCGATCGCGAACAATTAAAGTTTGTGCTTGTTGCCACTTCGTCGCCTCAGTTACATAAGGAGGATGATGGAAATAAATTATCCTTCCCCGAACTTCAGAATTATTCCAAGATTCAATTAATCTTTGCTTGAGCCAATCCAGTTGTTCAGTGTCAGTCAGCGTTGTTTTATTAGTGGCTAGTTGCTTATCGATATCAACAATAATTTCTTCAATTTGTGACAGCTTGGCATGAAAATCATCTAACTGATCCGCTTCACTGGGATTTTCCGGTCGAAGTTTGGGTGAGGTTTCAATAATTTGCAGTTTTTCTTGCTCTAAATCCTCACGACGTTTTTCTAGAAGTTTGCGATCGGCGTTACCTTTTTTTGTTTTTGGTAGCGGTGGTGGATCGTTAAAGGTATTAGAATCCAAGGCAAAGAAATCAATACCGCCATAACGAAAAGTGTAATAGCGATTGGGAAGGCGGGTAAATTGCCCAGGTTGATAGGAAAGACAACGACCTGTATCTGTCTTGGCTGTGTAGTACCGATCTAAGTGACTGGCTAACTCTCCTGGAAGCTGAAACGCCTTTAGATAGTCGAGAAATGCCTTTGCATAAGCGTCACCGCATCCTGAGCCATGTAAACCCACATCTAGGTCTAACCGCGATCGCAACAGGCGACGAATGGGTAATGTTGTTAGGGATGCCAAGCTCAATAAAATCGGCAAGTTATAGTAATCGTGATTTCCCGGCACAGGTAAAATGGGCAGCTTAAAAACCATCTGGTCATAAGCAATCCGTTTGCGATGCTCTATGCCGGAGATAAACTCTCGGTAAGGCTGAATAAAGTTTTGCTGGTAATATTCACTCGATCCCACTAAATAGATTACATCCCCCGTATGCAGCATAAACCGGGATTCGTTGTGATGGGGCAGCATAAGTTCAGCCACCTGTCGCTGCGGATTGTGTCCTCTGTGTCTGCCGGAACCACTATCACCGACAACTAAAAATGAGAACTCAGAGTTGTCTGTTTGACCATCTTCCAACACCAGCCGAGTTTGGTCGATATCCCGTTCCACAATTAACGGATCTTGCCACCGTACCCGCTGATTCATTTTCCGAATTTTTTTAGCGATCGTTGGATCGGATACAAGTTTCAATGCAACCTACTCCTGAGTTTTCAATTGAAGGTGAGCAGGGAGAGCAATACTGCTCGGTTAAAGGGAAAAGGGTAAGGGGAAAAGGATTGGAAGGCTCGATATATAAGGTTTTTTTCCCTTTAACATGAGTCCCTTTCCCCCAAAAGCCGACAAGTATTGAGCAGGGGAGAAATTGTAGTAAGTTTTTCCGCCCCTCTGCCCCTCTGCCTCTTATGCCCAATGCCCCATACCCCATGCCCTATACCCTCATTCTTCAGCTGTATCTTTCATCTCAATAATCAGATTAGGGAGTCCCTCTAGTTTTTCGGTCGGCTCAACTTCTTCTACTAATGGCACGAAAATTCTTAAGCCTGCTGGTACACACTTAATTTCTACAGGTGTTGTGCCTACTATTTCACCATCTAGAACAACTTTTTGTGGTGGCTCAGTGGTAATTTTAAATTGTTTGGCTCGCAGAAAACCAATATCATCTCGTTCAACGGCGCTACCTGTGGAAGCTGTTTGAAACAGATGAAACGTGGCAGCGATCGCTCCTGCCTTGTTAGCGGGAGCTACAATCGTTAAATCTAGTAACCCATCATCATAAACCAGACCTGCTGGGCCTTGAGCCAAAACTGAAGTGGGAGGTGCGGCATTTGCTACTGTTACTGCACAGGCACTAGTTTTTATTATCCTATCTTCAGTTTCAATTTCAACATCAAAGTTATGTAAGCTTCTTAATTGCTGGATTCCTGCCAAAACATAGGCCATCATCCCAAAGCGATTCTTGGCGTCTCGATCTGCCAATTCCACAGTTTCAGCTTCAAAGCCAATACCAGCCAAGAGTACCATTGGGCGATCGTTGCAATAGGCTACGTCTACATGGGTGGTTGCTCCCTGCAAAATTGTTTGACACGCACCTGCGATCGTGTCAGGAATTCCTAAAGCTGTGGCAAAAGCGTTCGCTGTTCCTCTGGAAATGATCCCAAATGGGATATCAGTTCCCACTACTGCCGCCGCCGCTATTGAGAGAGTACCATCTCCCCCGGAAGCAATGATTGCATCTACTCCTCGCTCTACAGCTTGATATGCCAATTGGTCAGCATCGATTTCTTCAGTTGTAAAATAAATATCTAGATCGATCTCTGGCTCTAATATTGCCCGAATTTCTGCTAGCTCTGTATCTGGGTCGCCCTGACCCGCAACAGGATTGAAGATCAGACAGGCGGAACGATTCATAAGGTATAATAACTAAGCTTGGATAACTAATGAAGATAACAAATTATTCTTAGCATTCCTGTAAATTTTCAACTTCCCTTTTGAGGCTGAGTTTTTTAGATATATTGACCAAGTTCAGCCCAAGGTGCGATCGCATCATATCACCAAGAAAAGACAAGAACCTTTAATCGTTCTTAAAACCTTCCCAAAGAACTCTATAGCCGCCTGTTTCAACATCACTCAACTGGAAAGGTATTCGGTAAGTTGGTAGAAAAATTTAAAGCCATTATCAGAATTGTATATAGACAGGTTTTAGGAAATTCCTATATTATGGGTAGTGAGCAAATTACTGTTCTTGAGTCCTAGTTTCAGCAAAGTGAAATTAGCGATCGCAAGTTGGTATGTTTAGTACTGAAGGGCAATTTAATTAAACTTTAGGCATCTACTCAGTTGTGCTCCCATCAATGCGTATATCTAGCTACTATCTCAATTAATCAGACAAGTTGCTTGAGCAACTTATTCAAGGTAGATAAAGTTCCACTACAGCCTATTAGTACGTTAATCTTGAGGGTTTGTAGTAAGCACTTTAGTGCTTAGAAAATAAGGACTGAAGTGCTTACTACGAAATTAAACTTGACATACTACTAGTCAATTTTGTGGCAAATCATAACTCAAAGGGCTAATAACTGGGGATAAGGGAGACAAAAGCAACAAATGCCCTTCAGGAATGCTGAGTTGGGAATCTTCAGAACTAACTCGGTACTGACTCAACGCCTCGCTAACGAAACTGTTTTGGCTCATACATAATTCCCAATCCCCACAAATTTATAGCTCTAATATGCCTATTCCTTTGTTAAGCTATTCCCCTTCATCTCGAAATCACCGTGTATCTGGATATGAGATTCTTGGCGACGAGCAACCTAGAATTTATACAGCCGAATATCTGCAATCATCACTAGAAATGGATGCCTTGATTAAGGCAGCCTATCGCCAGATTTTCCACGAACAACAGATGCTAGATAGCAATCGCCAAACCTGTCTAGAATCCCAACTGAGAACTGGTCAAATTACAGTCAGGGATTTCGTTCGAGGATTAGCAATATCTGATGCATTTCGGCGACTCAATTACGAAAGCAACAACAATTACCGCTTTGTGCAGATATGCGTACAGCGCTTATTGGGTCGTGAGGTTTACAATGAACGCGAAAAACTAGCCTGGTCGATTGTCCTAGCTAGTAAAGGACTGCACCGGTTTATCGACGATTTGGTGGATAGCGAGGAGTACATGAGTAACTTTGGTTACAATATAGTCCCCTATCAACGGCGACGGATTTTACAAGGACACTCTCTAGGGGAATTACCTTTCGCCAGAATGGCTCGTTATGGCGAAGATTATCGCGATAAATTGCCGCTTCCCTTGACGAGAAAGCAAGTTGAGCCTTTTAATTTACAAACCTTCTTACGCAGTTCTAACAGAGATGTGGTGTTATTGCTATTAGCTTCGACACTGGCACTGATTACCTTGTTTAGTTTGCTGACTACATTTGGTTATTTCCCAAAATTTGGTGGGTACTAGCTGAAACTTGAAGGTGTTGCGATCGCCATTGTGAGCGATCGCAACACCCTCAATGCATAAAAATTTTATTATTTGAGATTTCACAAACAAGCTTTTGGTAAAGAATTGTAATCCAAAATCCAAAATCCAAAACCCAAAATTCGCATGAGTCCCTGACTACGGTAGTCTAGATGAGAGTGAATTTATCGCCTCCTTTGATATATTGTTTTATGACTTCAGTTGTTTCTAGTCCCCTACGCACTATTCGGATCGGCTCACGTAAAAGCCAACTTGCTCTGGTTCAAACCTACTGGGTACAAGAGCAACTCAAGAATTGCTTTCCTGATATCACTTTTGAAGTCCACACCATGTCTACCCAAGGCGATAAAATCTTGGATGTAGCATTAGCTAAGATTGGCGATAAAGGACTTTTTACTAAAGAACTTGAACTCGGAATGATCAATCAAGAGATTGACTTTGCAGTTCATTCTCTTAAGGATCTGCCGACTCACTTACCAGAAGGGTTAACGTTAGCAGCAATTACTGAACGAGAAAACCCAGCTGATGCATTAGTGGTGCATGAAAAGCATAAAGATAAACAAATCGATACATTGCCAGAAGGTGCGGTAATTGGTACATCTTCTCTACGGCGTTTAGCACAGTTACGCCATCATTTTCCTCACTTTACCTTTAAGGATGTGCGGGGAAACTTGATTACACGGTTGGCAAAACTGGATGCAGGTGAATACGATGCTTTGATTTTGGCAGCAGCAGGATTAGAAAGATTGGGAATGGGCGATCGCGTTCATCAAATCTTACCCAAAGAAATTTCCCTCCACGCGGTTGGACAAGGAGCTTTGGGGATAGAATGCCGTGCTGATGATAGTGAAGTGCTATCTCTACTCAAAGCAATTGAACATACCGAAACACGCGATCGCTGTCTCGCCGAACGATCTTTTTTACGCTCTTTAGAGGGCGGCTGTCAAGTACCTATCGGTGTAAATACAGAAATATCTGGTGAGAATTTAACTTTAACCGGGATAGTCGCCAGTGTAGATGGTCAAAAGTTCGTTAAAGATACCGTCACCGGACTTGCCAATAACGCCGAAGCACTAGGCACAGAACTAGCAGAACTGTTGCGGCAACAGGGAGCGCAAGAAATTTTATCAGAAATTTTTGCGGTGATTCAGCGCGGTTCCTAAGCAATTGGACAAGCCAATGTGATTAGATAAGAATTGATCGCCGTTGCACTAATGTGCCAGACGCGACAATTCGCGTTGAGCGGGATTTCAGAAAGTTAATTTGACAATATCGACTCAGGGAAGCAAAAATTACCATGCGGATTCTATTTGTTGCAGCAGAGGCAGCACCAGTTGCGAAAGTAGGAGGAATGGGTGATGTTGTCGGGGCATTACCCAAAGTCCTGAGAGAAATGGGGCATGATGTGCGGATATTCTTGCCTTACTACGGCTTCCTGCCAGACAAAATGGAAATTCCTTATGAACCCATTTGGTGGGGAGATGCCATGTTCCAGCACTTCGCAGTATACGAAAGTATTCTGCCTGGTACTGATGTTCCCTTGTACTTATTTGGACATCCGTCCTTCATGCCGCGCCGCATCTATTCTGGAGATGATGAAGATTGGCGGTTCACATTGTTTGCTAATGGTGCAGCCGAGTTCGCCTGGAATTACTGGAAGCCAGATATTATCCATTGTCACGATTGGCATACAGGAATGATTCCCGTATGGATGCACCAAGATCCTGATATCACCACAGTGTTTACCATCCATAACCTGGCTTATCAAGGGCCGTGGCGTTGGTATTTAGAGAAAATTACTTGGTGTCCCTGGTACATGCAAGGACACAACACAATGGCGGCGGCGGTACAATTTGCTAATAAGGTAAATACAGTTTCGCCTACCTATGCCGAGCAAATCAAGACACCTACTTACGGTGAAACATTAGAAGGCTTGCTGTCTTTTATTAGCGGTAAATTATCTGGAATTATCAACGGTATTGATACCGAAGTTTATAACCCAGAAAATGACAAATACATTGAGCAAACCTTTACTGCTGATACTTTAGAAAAACGCAAAGCCAATAAAATTGCTTTGCAACAAGAAGTAGGATTAGAAGTTAATTCTAAAGCCTTTTTTATTGGGATTGTTACCCGCTTAGTGGAACAAAAAGGCATTGATTTAATATTGCAAATCCTCGATCGCTTTCTATCTTATACAGATGCCCAGTTTGTGCTGTTGGGGACAGGCGATCGCTACTATGAAACTCAGATGTGGCAATTAGCATCCCGTTTTCCCGGACGCATGGCAACTTACTTACTGTATAACGATGCCTTGTCTCGCCGGATCTACGCAGGTACTGATGCCTTCTTGATGCCTAGCCGTTTTGAACCATGCGGTATTAGCCAAATGATGGCTTTGCGTTACGGTTCTGTACCCATTGTCCGCCGCACAGGTGGATTAGTTGACACCGTAACTCACCACGACCCTGAAAATGCTGCTGGTACTGGTTATTGCTTTGATCGCTATGAACCGTTAGACCTTTTTACCTCAATGATCCGCGCTTGGGAAGGTTTCCGTTTCAAACCGCAATGGCAAGAACTACAAAAACGTGGCATGAGTCAAGATTTTAGCTGGTATCAATCTGCCAAGCAGTATGTGAAGTTGTACAGATCGATTTACGGTTTGCCAGAAGAAGAAGAGACACCAGAACCAAAGTTAGTTTTAAACGAAGCAGTAACCACTAGCAAGTAAAACTGCGGTTATAAACCGCCTCTACACACAAGTCGAATTACCCCCCTTAATTCCCCCTTTATAAGGGGGGAAAAAGAAATCTAGTTCCCTCCCCTTTATAAGGGGAGGGTTAGGGTGGGGTAAAATCCTGGTTCAGCTATTTCAGACTTATGTATACACCGTAGCTTACTAAGAGGAGGAGAGACAAAACGTAGCTTTGGCGGGGTGGGGTTCAAATTTTGTGATTTATGGGTCTATTAATTACTTGTCGCCTTCGCCCTAATTAACCAATCACGATCGCCAGCACAAATTTCCCGACCAGAGGAGTCTCTTAAGCGGTCTAGCGTTAATAAACAAGCGTATTTCAAATCCCAAATCGGTGTATTCAGGCAAATTTTGATTTCAGGAATCGCTCGTGAATCACCCAATTCACCAAGAGCGATCGCACAGGCCGCACGAGATTTTTGAAACTGAGGTTCGCGGTTGTGCAGGTTTTCTACTAATAAATCGTAGGCGGGAGCATATTTTAGCCAACCGAAAAGTTTCATCACATGATAATGAGCGCCATAGTCGTTATATGCTTTGTCGGCATAAGTTACTAGAAGGGCTTGGGGTGCTTCTTGTGGATAGATATCGAGTAAAGTTTTTGTCGCTAAATAGCAACGTCCAAAATCGGTTTCGTAGAGTTCGTTAATCACAAAATCTAGAACAGGGGTAGCATCATATTCATGTACTAGATCGAGGTCGTTGGGACGATCGTAGAGTACTTGCTCTAAGTAAGGTTGAATTTCTGTAAAAGTAATTTCACCACTGGGAACCCCTGCATCCAAAAACATCCGCAATGCTCGCAACCGGAACACCAAAGATACTGGACAACGAGCGATTTCTGGGATGGCTTTGTAGTAGCGGGAATCAATCAAATCTTGAATGCAACCGCGTCGTGCATTGACGCTAGAACTTTGCAGTAGCGCCATTACCTCAGTAATTTGGGAGTAGTCACCCGTGAATCGACAAACTGTAGCGATCGCCGCACTACGGGTAGGTTCATCCTCAACTTGGGTAAATTTCCGCACGCGTTCAAGGGACGGCTGATAATCAGCGTTAGCTAGAGTGTGGATAATGACTCGATAGATTTGACCTGGTTTATCCAGCAGTTGCGCCACCTCTTCGAGAATTTCTGGATCTTTAGTCCCAATTTCTCCGATCGTCCATACGGTATTTTCAACAGTATAAATATCATCATCTTTAAGACATTGCCGAATTACAGGTAAAGCTGATTCCGCCTGCAATCGCCCCAGACTTTCCACAGCTTTGCGTCGAACAATGCGGTGGTCTAACTCATCAGGGTTACTAGTTTCAATCGCCCGCACCAAAGCCGCGATCGATTGCTCAGTGGGGAAGTTAATTAAATGGGAAACAGCAATATACTTATCAGAAGCGTCTTCGAGTTGTTCTAATGGTGTATCAATAATTGCGATCGCTTCTTCTTCTGTTAGCCCAAACATTTTAAAAAAACGTTTATCCATTGATCTATAAAATGGCTCTTGGATAATTGCTTAGAGATCACTTTTACTATCGTACTAGGGACTGGGTACAGAGAATTGGGGATTGGGGAGATGAAGTCCAGACGGGGCGAGTACAAAATAACAATGTTTGGCCGAGGTAGAGCCAAACAAACCAAAAAACCGCATCATCGCCCTCAAAAACTGTACAAAAAGAGCTATTCATCCTCATCTCCTGATGGTCGTTCGCTGTCACTTTGTTGGGTGTTCCACTCTAAAACAATACGCTCTAGCATTTCCGCCTGCGTACAGTTATTTACAGCAGCGTATTGCTTTATTAGTTCTCTTACGTTAGGGCTAACATGACGTATATCTAGTGGGTTGTTTCTTGTTGTTTCCACGATCTTTTTCCTGAATGTTTAAGATAGCAACTGCTTATACTTTTGGGGAGGCGTTTTACCAGTGGAGCAAACATCTTGAGCAGTTTTTGCAAACTGCTAAACTATGCTACGCCTACACACTTGCAATCTAAGAAAGCTTAAAAAACTTATCAGAAATCTAGTTGGGTTAAACTTTTGAAAATTTACGTCAAAAAGCTTTACCAGGGGTAACGCGATCTGAGAAGATCATAATATATGCATTTGTCAGCTATTAGTTCAGTTCCCTCTTGCTAATTGTTCAGTTTTATGTAATAGCTAAATGTTGGTCTTTAGCGAGTAACCAAATACAAACATTTTAGGCAACACCAATCGCACATCATTCATATAAACACGCATTTAGGAAACAAAACTTATGGATGAAACCTCAGAACTCACAACAACCGATAACGTTACTGCTCAAGATGTAGCAGAAGTGATTGCAGAACTTGAGCAATATCGGGAACGTCTAGTTCAAGAAACTACGGAAACGGCAAAACGGGCTAAGTTGAAGAAAGTAAGCGTTATGGCAAACCTGGAGCCTGAGCTTGCCAAGATTGATTCTGCCCTCCAGGAACTCCGTAATCAGCAGGCTGCCCTGAGTGGCAGCAACTAGTCATTTGTCTTGATAATTTAGCTAGAGATTATATGCTCAACTCCAAAACTCAATCCGGGGCAGATTCGTTAAGTCTGTCCCATGCAGAAACTGACGCTTTATTTAAAGCGGTGAGCGAGCAATTAAGCTTAAACACTTTCAACTCAGATGACCAAGAGCTACTAAAGCGGATGGTTGAGAGTATGGGAGACTCACGAGGCATGGTTAGGTTGAGTTTTGCAGAGGCTTTGGGTAAAATCGGCAAACCAGCGACCCCTTTATTGATGGAAGCTGTGGCAAATCATCCCAATCCAGTTGTGCGGAGAGCCAGTGCTAAAACCTTGACACTCATTGCTGACCCGATCGCAGTTCCCACTTTGGTCAATGCCCTCTTAAATGATGAAGATATGGTGGTCAAAACCTCGTCGGTAGGGGGGCTTGCCAAAATAGGTGAGGCAGCTGTACCAGCATTGCTGAAAATCTTAGCGTCAACCGAGTATCCAGAAAGTGCCAAAGGTCATGCGGTATGGGCGTTAGGATTTATTGGGGCAGAGGCGAAGGAGCATTTATATCGAGAGATTAACTCCGACTCCGCTGAAGTTCGGGCTGCGGTAGTGGGTGCGATCGCTAAAATTGCTCAAGAAGGCACTCAAGAAGGAGCATTTAATATTTTAATTAATGCCCTCAACGATCCATCTGAAATTGTCAGGTGTGAAGCCGCAGCAGCTTTGGGTAGCCTGACCTATCGTTCGGCAATTCCTAGCCTTGTTGAATTACTACATCATCCCGATTGGGAAACCCGAAAAGCAGCAGCTCTGGCATTGATGAAAATTGGTGATGGTGCTGCTTTAGAACCCCTGCAAGCCGCATTAACCAAGGAAGAAGAAGCGGGGGTTCAAGCAGTGATCGAGTTGGCGATTTCTCAAATTGAGAGGCAGTTAGAGGAAGAAGCTTGGGAATAAGACGATGAAAATTTCCAACTTGAGCGGATAATTAGCGATCGCTACTATCGGTTATATTTAATCACTTGATCTAACCGGGGCAAAGCGCTAACTGCTGACTCTCGAACATACGGATCGATAGATTCATCATTTGTCAATGCTGTCAGCACTTCTACCCCACGGATATCACCCATCGAACCGAGTGCATTGACGATCGCCACAGCTACCGCTACATTATCTATTTTTTTCAGAGCTTCAGCCAAAATCTCAAAGGCAGGAGATCCAATCTCACCCAGTGCCATTACTGATGCAATATAAACCACGGGATTTGGGTCATTGAGCGCTGTTTGCAATCCCTGTAAACCCTCATTTGGGAAGGGAACATCAGGATGATTAGCAGCAACTTGTGCTAGAGCTTTAGCACAACTACCCCGAATGGTTGCATTATCACTATTTACTAATGACTCTACCAGTAGCGGTACAGCATCTGTACCAATAGCACCCAGTGCTTTTACCGCAGCTCGACGATAAGTGACATCTTCTTCATCTAAAATACCCATCAGCCGAGGAATGGTATTTTCATCACGAACATCAGCCAGTTCCCACATGGCTCGTTCCCGTAAATTGGGATTGGGGTGTTTTAACTGTGCAAATAAAGAATCTATTGTCATAAAAGAAAATTTCCCTGTTTAAATCCCCCAAATTCAATAGACATCTTGCAAAAGTAACTTTTGCCTTAATGTTGGGGTGCATGTTAAAGGTTACTGAGTTTGGGAAAATTTCATACCTTTACCCTTTGCCCCTTACCCTTTTCCCCACTTCTGCAAGAATTCTAGTCATTAATTACGAATTACGAATTATTAACGACAGAGGGACTCTTGGTCAATCACCCAACCCGATAGAGGCAAAGCAACAGACTGAGAGTCCCTAAGTTTTAGAGTATGACGATCGCTCGTCTACGTCTAGTCAATCCCTATTACTATGAAAGGGAGTTGATTACGTAGTCGAGGAGATTGCGGAACTCAACCAACGCTTGAGGAGAGAAGTCGCGAGGAGCGCAAGCGCGATCGCGAGTATAAGTCAACGCGGTAACGTAAGGAGCAGTGGGCAGATTCAAAGAGCGATAAACTTCACGAGCACCTGCAATACCCCACTCATCTAGAGGACCAGTACCACCCACAACTAAGCTGTAGTTAATCAAGCGTAAGTAGTGCTTGATGTCCCGCAGGCACTTGTCTTTCTTAACTTGAGTGTCGCCAGCTTCACCTTCTTGGTTCAGGAAAGGATATTTTTTGAAGGCAGCATCATAAGCTTCCTTAGCTACGGCATCGATACCAGAAGCCAGCTTTTCAGCAGCTTCTAGACGAGCTGTAGCACGCTGAATGCTACCTTGAACGGATTCTAGATCGGAGGTGGTTGGAAAACGACCTGCTGCATCAGCAGATCCAATAACTGTAGTGATAACTGATTTCATTGCTTTTTATACTCCAGATTAGATTTGATCGAGTTTTAATTTCAGTTTGCTTGGCTAACAGCCTTTAGCCATGAGCGATTAGCTCAAAGCAGAAATAACGCGATCGAAGTAACTAGCAGCTTCAGCAGCTAGAGCAGAGCAGTCGCCTTGAACAACTTCTTGTTTGCGGAATTTTTTACCAGCGTTAGCTTCAGTGTTGGTGTTGGTGATGTGAGCGACACTGATAGCCTTCAGGATTTGGAAAGCGCGTACAGAAGAGCTAGTAGGTACGCCCAAAGCTGTGTAGGTTTCTTTCAAACCGTTCAAAGCGCGATCGTCCAATACGGAAGAATCGCCAGCCAACAGCGCATAAGTTACATAGCGCAGAACGATTTCAGCATCACGCAAGCAAGCAGCCATCCGACGAGTGGGGTACAAGTTACCACCAGATTGAATCAAACCTGAGTTTTCACAAGCAATCCCAGCAATGGCATCAGAAACCGCACAGCTAGCGTTGCTAGCGATCGCATTCACTGCATCAAGGCGCTTGTTGCCTTCAGCGATGAAAGACTTCAAGGCTGCCAAGTCAGCACCACCGATAGGAGCGGTTTTGGCATCAGCCGCAATTACAGCTCTGGAAAAAGCATCAAGAACCATGAGTTCTCCTTAATATTCACAAATGGCGGATATTATTTTTGGCGTGTTCTCGATCAGGTTAACTGCGAGTAGCCAAACAAAAACATAGGGGATCAATAGTACCCTAGTCTTTACTATGAGAGACAAAGTAACAATCTGTAATATTTACCTATAATTTGGCTTTCCCGATCGCAAAATCAAGATTTAGCCGAAATTGAGCAAAAAAAATTAAGACTTACGCATTTTGATGGAACTCTCCCATTGCGTAAGTCTTAAGGAAAAAATTTTGTTTTTTACTCGATCAAGCTTGTTTGAGTAGATGTTTGACCAAATTATCTTTCACCATCATCTGCCGTAAAACTTCTAGTAAAAATTCTTGAGCCTCTTGTTGACTCAAAGTTTTTACCTGGTCTTTCAAATTTTGTAAGCGAAACTGTTGTTCTAAAGTTAATTCAACTGGAAAGTCCATCATTCACTCCTGTGATTGATTGAATCGAAGGGTATTTGTTGTTAGTAGAAGACGATCGCTTTCTACTAGTTTAGCACTTGGATATTAAAATGTCTACATTGTCAAGCTATAAAGAATTACACTCATAAAAGTTTACAATTACATGACAACAGGTCAGTCTCTCCCTTTCTAGGGTGTTTATTGAAGCTGGCCGCTAATCGCTGTAATGTTTAGAATGTTTATATACTAACTACTCTAAAAAGAAAAAACTCGTAAAACATCATCCGCAGGAGCAATAAGTAGGAGTCAAAAGATTGATAGACGCAATGGAATTTTTTCAGCTAAGTGCTGGTAAGTGGCGATCGCAACGTGCAACTCATCATCTGGCGTTCAAACGCTCAGAGATAGGAGAATCGGATATACAGGTAGAAACTCTGGATGCCGATCATCCCGAAATCATTGAATTGTGCCGCTATCATGAGATTGACCCCAGCCTTTCAGTCGGTGGCTCGCGTGTGCGTTGGCTAGGGACAATGGCTTGGGATCGAGAGGATGAGGAGAATCATCAAGGGAAAACCATATTTGCGATCGTGCCTGATAGCGATAACCCAAGGCAAGGCAAATTACTCCGTGAAAGAGGTTATGCCGAAATAGTGCCTGTAGTTGGTCTTTTTCACATGGATGATGAAGATGGACTAGTGTTGACAACCGAATATGAAACAATGAGTTCCATTGAGCGATTCTGGTTCGCCAGCCCAAATATGCGACTAAGAACCAGTACAGTCAAAAGGTTTGGCGGCTTTAGCACCGCATCGTTTTGTACCGAAAGCCGCATTGAAACTGCTGTTGAGGCTTCTAGCTCAGAAGAAGTAACAGAAAGACAAGGAGCGGATATTTTGGAAAAAAGACAGTTTTATTCAGTTTTGGGCTGGTGAACTATTTCAAGCAGAGCGATGCTTTTACTCGTGGGCAAGATTATCTGCGTCTAGTGCAGGGACTTGCCCTAGAACCGGGTATGGTGGATGTATTTGATAACCTGCGCGATCGCATCCCCATTTGCACTTGGATCGGTGAGAATATTAACACTGTGAACGCTCAGATCAACACCTATCTAGAAGTTTGTCATCAGTGTTTTCATCCCCAAGAGCGTCGCCACATCCAAATTTTTGCAGTCCCCATAGCTCAATCTTTTGGCATAGATGGGCTGTGCAACATTCTCACAAACCCAATCACTATTCTGGTAGATGTTGGTCGAGTTGCACCTAAAGACTGGTTTGGTGTAGTCGTCCATGAATACGCCCATGCCCATCTAGGAGAGTTTGGTCACAATGAGCAGTTTGCTACTATCCTATCTCATTTATGCTTAGGACTGGGATTGGAACCACCCTACTGGGAGGCAGGAATGGAAGCAACTTTGCGTAGCTGGCCCTACTGTAAATCAACCATAGATCCTCTGGACTTTTGGATAGGTCGCTGAGTCGCCGAGGAGGCAGGGGAGCAGGGGAGCAGGGAAGCAGAGGAAGTTGCAGTAAATTTTCCCCTCTGCTTCTTATGCCCAGTGCCCCATTAATTTCTTTTGCTAAATGTTAAAAATTATTGCTTCAGTTCAAAAAGGTGAAACTGAATCTCCTAATCTAAAATATGTGAATAAAATTTTTGAGTGATTTACGTAGTTCTTAAGCTGGAAGTCTGATTACCTATTTGTTGATTAGCTATGGGTTGAATCCAGCAGCCTAATCATTTATCCTACGAATACTTAAATTCCCCTTAGTTAAGTTTCGTGAAATTTTATCAGAATCTGAAGTTCTGATACAACTACTCCCTTAATATGTGATTAAAAGTTGTTAACTTTAATTAAGAACATGGAGGCTTTAGAGTGCCACTTCCTCTGTTAGAATATGAACCTTCAAGTCAAAATCAGCGTGTAGCTGGATACGAAGTGCCGGGTGATGAACAACCCAGGATTTTCACTACAGACAATATACTTTCTCCGTCAGATTTAGGCGATCTGATTGAAGCAGCATATCGTCAAATTTTCTTTTATGCTTTTGCTGCCGATCGCGAAACATATTTAGAGTCTCAACTCCGTAATGGACAAATTACAGTACGGGACTTTATTCGTGGGTTGGTGCTTTCCAATACCTTTAAGAAAAGCTTTTACGACCTCAACAATAATTATCGCTTTGTTGAGCAAGTAATTCAGCGGGTTCTAGGACGCGATCCATACAACGAGCGGGAAAAAATCGCCTGGTCAATTGTAGTGGCTACCAAGGGGATTGTAGGCTTTATTGATGAAGTACTCAACACTGAAGAGTACCTGAGCAATTTTGGATACTCCACAGTGCCTTATCAGCGCCGTCGGATACTACCATCTCAATCTCAGGGTGAGTTGCCATTCAACATCAAATCTCCGCGATACGAAGATTATCACCGTGCCAAACTGGGTTTCCCCCAAATCATTTGGCAGGTCGAGGTACGCAGATTCCTCCCACAAGAGCAAAAGCCCAAGGCTGGCGATCCAGCTTTATTCTTGGCTTTGGCACAAAGTATCAATGCAACTGGCAATGCTCCACAACGGATCTCGCCATACAACATCGATATCGAAAAGTCTGTACCTTATCGGCAACTGTCAGGAATTAAATAACATTTTTTAGTCGGTGGCTGGCTAGTACATCCATTCGATTGTTTTATAGCGTGCATAAGTCTTGGGTTATGTAGGAGTTTTATTTAGATAAACTAAATGAAACAGACTCTATCCCATGTCTAATGCACGCTAGTTGTTAATAGGCATTGGGCACTTGTACTGAGCGACTTGCCTTGAGCGGAGTCGAAAGGAGCCGAAGTATTGGGCATTGAGCATTAAAGTGTAGTTCGTCTTTTTAGCATCTCCAAAAGTTTTGTAAAGTGGGCGGGAGGAGTCGCTGTCACCTCAATCAACTCCTCAGATAAGGGATGCTGCAATTTGAGTCGCCAAGCGTGTAGTGCTTGACCAGGTAAATTTACACCCACTGAATGTCCAGAACTATAAACTGGGTCGCCAACAATGGGATGACCGATTTTGCTGCTGTGGACGCGAATTTGATGGGTGCGTCCAGTTTCTAATTGAAAGTGAATTAAGGTGAAATTACCAAGGCGTTCTAATATTTTCCAGTGAGTAACGGCGACTCGTCCGCCTTGTTCTACAGGCATAACAGCCATTTTTTTGCGGTCTTGGGGATGGCGACCAATGGGCAAGTCGATAGTGCCACTTTCAGTTTTTGGCGCACCGTAAACTATGCCCAAGTATTCTCGTCGTGCAGTTTTTGCTTTCAGTTGTGCTTGTAGATGATGATGGGCAATATCTGTTTTAGCGATCGCGATCGCACCCGTAGTATCCTTATCCAATCGATGGACAATTCCCGGACGTTGGACTCCGCCAATTCCTGGTAAATTGGGACAGTGAGCCAGCAGGGCATTTACTAAAGTACCATCTGGATGACCGGGCGCAGGATGGACAACCAAGCCTGCGGGTTTATTGAGAATAAGTAACTGGTCGTCTTCGTAAAGGATATCTAGGGGGATATCTTCGGCTTGTAGTTCTAAAGGTTGAACTTCTGGGATTTCGAGAGTGATGCGATCGCCTACCTTGACATTGATCTTCTTGGATGTACAAACTCGATCGTTAAGTTGGACATTACCTTGTTCGATTAACTGTTGGATGCGGGAACGAGATAAGTCTGGTAATTCTTGGGAAAGGTAACGGTCGAGGCGATCGCCTTTAGTGTTGACGCAGTGTATCGTACTCTTAAGGGGAAGCAAGCTAGGTAAAGCATCCTCCAGTGGAGTTGATAAGCCATCGCTATTTTCTTGGATTTGTAAATTAAATTCGGTCACAATTGCTCTAGATTAATTCCCGTTCTTTAAGTAAAGCGCGGAATGCTTTAAATGGCTTCTCGTCTTTCCTCTTCAGCATCCTTGGCGTTCGCGCAGCGTGTTGCAGACAGTCTCTCATAGAGAAGGCGGTTCGTTATTCTAAATCTATAACTTCTTGCGGCAACTCAAATAAACCATCTTCCCCAGCTTCAAAATCAATTACCTGATACACAGCATCAATATTTAACTCACCATAAATATGAGGAAATAATTCCCCTATTTCAGCAGGTTCATAGCGAATTTCAGGTCGGACTTTTTCAGAATCAATAAAAAGTAGTACCAATTCTTTTTGATTATTAAAAAATCTTTTTGCAACTTTGAGTATTTGCGTTGATTTTGAACAATGTATAAAACCTTCACTATCTAACGAATCAGCGCGATATATACCAAGATTTTTTGCTTGTTCCCATTTTTGACGTTTGGTAATGTGGAGAATAGTATTCATGTTGTTTATGCTTGTATCATTTTACGAATATCATCTAAAGGCGATTCAGGTTCATCTTGTTCATCAGGACAAAATTTAAGACACAATTTATATTTATCTTTGGTTGTATTTGATATGTATATTTGAATTTCCAGTTTACCTTTCTGCCAGCCTTTACCTTTAATTTTAAGTATCTGGCAATCTGTAACCAAATTAAATTTAATTTCATCTATTTTGATAGTCTCTTGACTAAAAGATAGTTGCTGGAAAAATGCAGAAATTGAAGTGATAGCTTTTTCAGTTGAGAAATCATAAGCACCATGATTTTCCCACTTGCTGCAAATCTGTTGCCGAACTAATTACTCTAATCTGCTAACTTTAAAAGTATCTTTATGCAAAAGTACAATATCATCATCACAATCTAGAGTAATTAGTTTATTATTCATATCTATTTTAGACTGGACAATACCAGCTTGATAATTTAAGATTACTCCCAGCTTATTCTGTAATTTTATTGATATCAAGCTAGTGAAAATACTCAAATATTATAAATTCGGCGGAATACAAACATCTGGCGCACACAAACCAGGAAATTGAAGCGTTATTACTTTAAAAGTATCCAAATCTACGCGGCGGATAGCATGATTATTAGTATCCGCAATATATAGATATAAACTGCTAACACTCAATCCGGAAGGTTCAAAAAAACGAGTCTTCTTACCTTGAGCATCTTGTAAACCGGCAAAACCATCTCCCAAAACTGTTTGACAATTACCACTAGGGCTAACTAATTTAATTTTATGATTATAAGTATCTGCCACCCACAAAAAATTATGAGCAAATTCAACTCCTAAACAGTGTTGTAAACGCGCATCTTCACCTTGTCCATCTACATCACCAAACCCAAATAAACCGCCACTACCACAAACAGTTCTTACTTGATACGGTTCGACAATTCCCACACCACGAATTGAACTAACTTCACTGTCCGCAATATATAATTCTTGCCCATTATTAGTAATACCACTAGGCTGGGCAAAGGCAGATTCAGTAAGTGAACCATCAATACACGCTTCCACACCAGTACCAGCATAAGTTTTGATGATTCCAGTTTCTAAATCCATTTGCCAAATTTGATGCGGCCCAGCCATTGCAATAAATAAGATATTTCCCACTTTCACTAAATCCCAAGGAGAATTCAGCGCGGTTTCTAAACCAGCACCGCTATGAGGATGGATATTACGGCTTTGTTCGCCAGTCCCCGCAATAGTTTCGACTACTTGACGCTTGAAATCAACTCGCCGCAGCGCATGATTTTCTGTATCAGCTACGTAAAGAATCTCATTTTCGACATCATAAGCCATTCCTTGCGGTGCAAAAAATTGCGCTTCGTTAAAAGCACCATCGGTTAAGCCAGATTTTCCAGTACCAATTAAGTGCAGAATTTCTTTATCAAAGCTACTCACAACCAGGCGGTGATGTCCAGAGTCAGCGATAAACAAACCTGCTTGGGTAGCTAGAACTTTACCAGGAAAAGCTAAAGGTGTGATTAATGGTTGGCGCTGTTTTTCTAAAGTCAAGCTGATTTCTTGGAAATTAATTGTGCCTTTGTCTTGGTGTTGCTGAATTAACTTTTGAATCAACTCATCTAAAGTGTCACGGTTTCCTTCACCAGAAATCTGGCCGATCGCGTAACCTTCTGGATCGATAATTATTAACGTAGGCCAAGCACGCACAGCATACTCTTCCCAAATCCGAAAACCACTGTCAACTACAACTGGATGTTCAATGTCGTAGCGCAGGATAGCTTGGCGAATATTTTCCGTTTCCTTTTCGTTATCAAATTTAGCAGAGTGAACGCCGATAACAGTAAGGCTATCTTTATATTTATGTTCTAAATATTTCAGGTTTGGTAGAATATGCAGACAATTAATGCAGCAGTATGTCCAAAAGTCTAAAATTACGACTCTACCCTTGAGTTTTTTAAGAGACAAGGGTTTATTGGTGTTGAGCCAAAAGTAATTTTGCGGTAATTCTGGCGCTCTGACACGGGGAATCATACTAATATTGTAATTCATAATTAAGCTCGACTTTATCGAAATTACGCGTTCAGTATGATGTCCCCGATAGCATGAAAGGAAGCTGGTATAGCTCCATACTTGAACATCGCCAGTGAGTTATCAATAATTTGGCAGATACTCCTTCTCTCAAAAGTTTTTTAGTAGAGGCGGTGGAAAAAGCCTACCCAGATGCTCGAAAGCTAGCAATTAAGGAAATTTTGCTAGCTAAGTTTGGAATTCCCATACCCCACGAAAGTGAGTATCCCACCGTTTGTCCTTTTTCGATTGAGCAGATTTTAGATGAGGATTTTTACAGGCTGTAGAGGATTGCTCCTGTTGTCATATTGTTTTACATCTAGATAGATAGACAGCTTGACCGAAAAGTTCTACAATCTGACTGATTGTGGTAAATTTACCTATTGCCCAATCCATATAGCCATAGTAAAGATTTTCTAGTGATTCCGTTTGATTGCGGAAGCACTAAATTAATATAGGAAAGTCTTTGAGTAAAGGGCAGCAGACAAATGGATGTAAAGCTGATTCTAGCTGGATTAACAGTTATATTTACGCTTTCGTGCTTATTTTTTGGCACGAAAAACGGGTTCTATGATTCAGATAACTATCATGGCAATGGCTCCGCACATTGAGATAAATCTGTAGACGCTCGATCGCCTTCTTGGAGGGTGAAGCTAAGAGCGCTTAAAACTTGTAAAGGGAAAAGAAACCAGAGGCAAACTCCTTAAGCTACTAGTTTGATAGCTTCTCGTTAGCCCACCTTTCCGAAGCAGTGCGGGTTCGGTGCAGGCGTCCTCCCCAATCAAAAATCTGTATTCTCAGGGTGTAGGGGCGCACGATAAAACTTACCCCTAAGTCACAAAACCAAAATTTGTGTAACTTTTGGCTTTTGGGATATGTCCATGATGATGAGGTTTGAGGGGAGGAGAGCATGAGGGATAATCTGTCGGCATCCTCTCGCGTAGATGCTGCGGAAGCAGGTAGTGAATTAGAATGTTTGCCCTATAGTGTCCAGCATGACAACGAGGGCGTGTGTTTATTGGTGAAAATGGGGCCACACCGCATTCTGTTGGACTGTGGTTTGGAGGATGTTTCATCGCTGGCTAAGGGGCTTAATAAGTCGTTACCTGGAACTAGTTCGCCCCTACCAGCAGATTTAGTTTTGATTAGTCATGCTCACCCAGATCACGCTAAAGGCTTACTGGCGCTGCATAAAGCTTTTCCCAAGTTACCTATTTATGGTAGTGAAGTAACTAGCAAGTTATTACCGCTGAATTGGGTAGACGAAGACCCTGAGAAAATTTCCCAATTTTGTCATGCCTTGCCATTGCGATCGCCTGTGGAATTCCAAGATGGTTTGGTGGCAGAATTATTTCCCGCAGGGCATCTACCAGGGGCAGTGGCAATTCTACTTACCTACACTACCAAGCAGCGTATTTACAAGCTACTGTATACAGGTGACTTTTTCTTGTCCAACTCTCGGTTAGTAGAGGGTTTGCGTTTAGAGGAACTGCGGGGTTTAGACTTAGATGTGTTAATCATTGAAGGTAGTTATGGCACATCCCGTCATCCTCACCGCCGCAACCAAGAAAATCAATTAGCCGAGCGAATTAATCGAGCGATCGCTGACCATTGTTCGGTAATCCTTCCCACCCCGGCTTTAGGATTAGGTCAAGAATTATTAATGCTCTTGCGATCGCATCACCACTTCACCGGACGAGATTTAGATATCTGGGTAGATGGTGCTGTCGCCACTGGATGTGATGCATACCTAGAACTGCTACCCCATCTCCCGCCATCAGTGCAGAACTTCGCCCGCCATCAACCCTTATTTTGGGATGAACGGGTACGTCCTCGCGTGCGTCGTCTACAACCAGAATATCGTCCCAATGTAGGCAAGTCGCCTTGTATTGTCCTCACCGACTCGACATCTGATTTAGGCGAACACTGCCAATTAGACACAGGGCCTTGGCTGATTCTCCTACCAGAAAAAATTGATATAAAAGTTAACAAAGAATATTTAGCGCCCACCACTGTCGAAAGCTATCTTTTAGCTCAACATAGTGATGGCCCTGGTACTACGCAGCTAATTCATAATTTGCGACCCCAGCACGTCATTTTTGTCCACGGTTCCCCTGCCTACCTGGCAGACCTGACTAGCTTAGAGGAGTTGCAAAACCGCTACCACGTACATTCTCCGGCGGCTGATACCTTAGTAGAACTGCCCATCGGCGACACATTTTTACAACCGGCAGCACCAGAGACTAACTATGAAGGCGAACTGACAGAGTTAGGAACAATAATCACAATCACCCTACCCAATGTGATTACTGCCGATCCGCGTTGGCGGCAATTTGCCGATACTGGTTTAATTGAAGCTCGTTGGCAAGGGGAAGAATTAGTATTAAGGGGATTGTCTCAACGAGAACTGCTCAACCAAAATAGCGATCGCTATACCTGGACAGATGTAGACTGTTGTGGTACTTGCCGACATCAAAGGGGGCAGCGGTGTTGGAATCCAGCTTCCCCGTTGTATAACTTTAAGGTAACTCTCGAAGGTTACTGTCCTGCCTTTGAAGGTTTGAATGATAGCCAATAGTCATTAGTCCGCTGTCCTTTGTCATTTTTAACTAATGACGAATGACTAATAACTAATGACTATTGACTGATTATTCTGGATTCGAGTCAGTGTAACGGTTGTGGATGCGCTCTGCTTCGGGACAATCTTCAGTCATCAGAGGTTCTACATTACCACGCGGTACTGAAGCCAATTTTTGCGTTACAGCACCAATGCTCTCGAGGCGAACCATTTCTTCCCAAGAACAAACTTCGTCCTCTTCCTCTGTTTCATAGCGTAGGGTCACTAAATCTCCCTCTATGTCTATGATGCGGGCGCGTTCAATCCAGCGTTGCTGGTCCCGCAAGAAAACACATACCTCGCGCCCATCGCAACACAGTTGATAAATCTTGCGGTGTAGCATGTACTGTTTCTGCCTTTTTAAACAACGTAGTTAAACCTGTCAAAATCTGGGTTCTACCCCATTAGATTACACCTTTAAGAGGTTAATTTCATTGTTCAGAACAAGTACGCCTCATAACCCAATCCCAAAATTTGCTTCTAGTTATCAAAATATCAGGATAATGTTGGGTCATAAATCAATGGTTGCTCTAACAATGAACTCAATCTCCCTCCAGCTTATTTTAGGGAATGTCTGCTTCTATAGAAGTCAAACAATTCGGTACCTGTCCTAACCAGGTTCATATTTGCTGGTGAGTCATTCTTACCATTATGTAATAAAGAATACTCCAAAACAATCGTTGATTGCGGTTGTTTAACTTGCCTACTTTTAATCATTGGCATTACTGGGAAGTCCGGGGACTTGGCTTTACTTTTACCCACTTGTATCTGATCTTAACTCATTCTCTTGCTGACCTTGATGCTTTTCAACAACAACACCCAAATAGTTTTGAGTTTTTCAGGCAAAAACCTGAAAAAAGGCAACCAGCGTCAGGGAAGAGTACAGGGAATAAGACCATGAGAAAATTCTACTCCAGAAGTCTCAGGAGGATTTATGTGGTAAAGGAAATTCTATAAGCACGTTTGACGAGGATGCTTCTCGTTTAATTTTTCCTGCCCGAACTGCATCGTATAGGGCTGCAAGCTCTGGCAAATCTTCTGATTGATAGCATTTAGTGGCTAGCACCTGCTGGAGTAAACCCTCAGATTCAACACTAAGATATCCAGTTTGGAAAGCAGATGCAATAATTGTGCGAATCATCTTGATTAGGGCAGAGTGAGCAAATTATTAGGTCTAGTGTGGAACATTTTCCTCTCTTGCTAATTGATATGAAACATTAATACTGTGTGATTAGTATTACGCTTAATCAGTGATTTATATCACAATATGAGTTTTGGATACTCTAAATATTACACAGATAAAAGAGCAAAGGAATTTTCAGCATCAATGTTGAAAAGCTGAATATCTTAACAGAATTAAAATACAACAATTTTTTCAAAAAGCATCGACAAAATACAATCAGACATCAGTAATCAAGCAAAAAACTGGCGGAAATCTTCATCTTTTTGACTTAATTGCACCCAGTCTAAATTTAAAGACTGGAATTTTTGCGCCAAGCGATCGCAAGCTGGACGTTCGGTAGCGTAATGTCCAGCATCGATTAAAATGAGATTGCGATCGCGACTTTCTTGAAACTGATGGAATTTACAGTCAGAAGTTAGATAAACTTGGGCACCAGTTTTGGCGACGGCTGAAATGTAACTAGCCCCCGAACCACCTAAAACGGCAACTCGTGAAATTGTTTGCTGTAAATCAGCACTTGGAGAAAAAATCAAATTAGGTGGAGCAAGTCGGGTTTGAATAGTTACGAGTAATTCTTGTAATGTTAGAAATGGCTCTAGCAAACCAACACGACCATATCCTAATCCTGGTTGTGTAACTCCGATGGGGGTAACTTCTTTGAGTTCTAAAATCTGAGCTAAAACGTCAGCAGTCCCATCTTGCACTTGGTCAAAATTCGTGTGAGCAGTGTAAATACCAATTTTATGGGTAAAGGCTAACCGTACCATTTCGGCGATCGCTTCACCAGTGCGTAAAGATTTGAGAGGATTAAAAATCAAGGGGTGATGGGCGAATATCAGATTAGCATTTTCTGCGATTGCTTCTTCCATTACCGCCAAAGTTGGTGTCAAACAGACCAAAACCCGTGTTTTTTCCTGCAAAACTCCTGGTTCAATTTGCCAGCCACAATTATCCCAACTTTCACACCAAGCAGGATTTGCCCATGCTTCAAACCAAGTAATTAAATCAGCAATTTTCATAATTATTTTCTTCAGCAATTTTTAATTGCTACTCACCGTTTCTGTGGTTGAATATTTAATTTTAATGCTAATTGCTGGCGCATTTCTTGGAAAGGTTTGTTCCATACAGGGCTAGCATTCCAGTTCCATACTGCTACTGGAATCAGTTGTTCTTCAGCAAGATAAGTTAGCAGACGGTATTCATCTTCGGGTTCACGAGAAAAGGTGAAAGGGTTGCGGTAGCCCGTATCACAAAGTTTATAAGATATGACCTGACCATGCTTAATACGTTGTGAAAGTTCCTTACCTTTGGCGAGCAAATAATCCAAAAACAACAGACTAAAAGGCTCTATATGTGCGCGTTTATCTGGCTCTTTCTGTACCCATCTTGCCCACTCAAATCCATACATAAAATCATGAACATAACGGAAGCGTATTTCCGTTTTATTTCCGAACATTTCTGTCAGACAAACCATCTTTTCACCAAAAACATTTAAGAACGCAATAGCACCCTCTTCTGCATTTAAAGCCTGCCTAAGCATACTGCTTACCAGAAAATCAAAATCCCAGAAAATATTTTCTGGAAAGTTTTTCAATTGAGTACGGACTATGCTTTCAAGAGTTTTTTGAATAGTTGTGATAATTTGAATGTCGGTCTTTTCTTCCGCAATCAAATTTCCCAATTCTGCAAAGCTGGTAATTAATGTTTTTTGAGGACTAAGTGACAATAATTTAATAGACTGCTGGGCAAGGATTTCATCAATAAGTTGAAAAGTATTAGTTGGTGTTAGTTCTTGCTTCATAGTAATAGAAATAGCCCAGACAGCTTACACTAGATATTAGTGTATATCGGTATAAGTAAATTATTTAATATTTACAAATAAACTTAACTTTTTAATTTACAAATATATACGAATTATTGAGTGCATATCTGGTTAGTTTTCTATCAATAATTGTGATGATAAAGTTATCAAGGCGATATTTATTTAATGCATATCACCGTGACTTTAGGAGATTATATCCAAAAGGTAGACAGTATAACCAGAGTATTTAAACTCTACAAAACCACACCTTCGAGCAAACTTGAGAATCGGCTATGCAGAAATGTGAACGACCAATTCTCTGGAATGACTGCGCTGGCGGTGTTCCCAAATATAAATTCCCTGCCAAGTTCCCAGTACTAAGTGACCGCGATTAATTGGGATATGTTCAGAAGTGTGGGTGAGTGCAGTACGGATATGTGCTGGCATATCATCGGGGCCTTCTGCATCGTGGATGTATTTGCCTGATTCTGGGACGAGTTTTGCCATAAAATTAGCTAGATCCACAAGAACATCAGGATCGGCATTTTCTTGGATCACTAAACTGGCTGAAGTATGGCGCAAAAATAAAGTACAAAGACCAGTTTCAACCCCCGATTCTGCAACTGCGGCTGCAACTTTTGCGGTGATGTTGTAAAAAGATTTGCCAGTGGTGGAAATTTTTAGTAACTTTTGGTAGTGAGTCATTTAAAACACTAATTATTGATGACAGTAAAAGCTAGTTAGTAGTTCAGTCTGCTTAATTTAGTTGTTGTTTTGTCGGTGTTGATCGCTAGATTGGGTATAGTTATTATAAATCAAATCTTTCTGAAGTCAGGTAACATCTGTAAATTGTATTCTTGAGAGGTAGATTTATTTATCTATGGTAGGAGAGCGCATGATTACATTAATGTTGTTTTGAATAATTTTATTTTGTCTGTAAATAATTGAGCACAGCTTGAGCGATCGCTTCATTACCATCTTTAGAAATTGGTTGGGATTGCCTTGGAGGTTGAGGTAACTCATGGAGAAAATTCCAAGTCCCTTGAAAAAACTCAGATGGGGTGATGATTTGATGCTGATTATAATTAGTTATGCCTTCTACTATAAAAGTTGCTTCGGCAAAGTCTTCACGCGGTATGGTGACAATTGGTACTCCTAGTATTGTAGCTTCCGAAAAAGTACTGTAACCAGGTTTAGAGACGACTCGCCCACAAATAGGCATAAAATCTACAGGGCGGTATTTGTGGTCATTTATTTTCACTAAATTAGGTAAATCAGGGGCAGATCGATCGAATACGATAAATTGCCAATCTGGAAATCGCTGTAGGTTATCATAAGGAATTTGCTGTAAACCCAACCCGCCAAAGGTCAACAAAATAGTTTTTTCAACTGGTGCAGTTATTCCCCAAAGAGAACGTAAATCATCAGCAGAGTAACGGGGGGAACCGCCTGTTAAGCCGACATCAGTGATATTATTAAAAGCTGGCATTGGTTCGTGGAAAGGGAGACGAAACAGGCGATCGCACTTTGAATACCAATCACTAATCCAATCTGCAACTGCGGTAAACTCGCCTCCCCAATCCCGGTAGATAAAGTCCCAGCCAAAGTTACTCATCATCCAGCAGGGAATATTTGCAGCTTTGGCAAACCCAGGAGCCAGGAAGGGAATATCTGCCAAAATAAGATTAACGCGATTTTGGCGGATAAAATTCACTTCTGAGGCAATCAGCGAATTTTGATGCTTCTTAATATCGAGCAACTTTTTTAAAGTCGCTACTTTATCCATTGTCAAACTATCTGTTTGCACCACACCCAAATCAAATGCACGAGGACGATAGATAAAATCGCCTTCTATATAGCACTCTAGCAACCAGCGTGGGGCAGTACTCACCACAATTAGCAGAACTTCTGGACATAACTTTTGAATTGTTGCAGCTACAGAAGCCGTGCGGGTAGCATGACCAAAGCCGTGGTTAGTTATCGCTAAATATAAAATTGGGCGTTCCATTTTTAAGTTAGGAGTTATTCAATTTTGGATTTTAGATTTTAGATTGGCGGAAAAATCTAAAATCTGCATAGTTAGGAGTGAAAATTATAATTTTCACATTTATAACTTACAACTCCTAAGTTTTAATTAATTTTGCAAAAACTTTGAATCGCCTCAATCAATAAGTCGATTTCCGATTCTAAAGTAAAGTAATGAACGGTAACACGTATACAGCTAGGATCGGCAATTGTCCGAGTTAATATCCTTTGTGAGTCCAAAAATTTTACCAACTTCAAATTAGCTTGAGGTTGATTATTTTCAAGTTGAAAGGAGACTATACCGCTTTCGGGTGGGGAAGTTCGCAAACATTTAATGTTGGGTAACGCTGTCAATTGTCGCCAGAGGTACTCGCTGTTATGGCAAATTTGCTCATAACGTTCCTGTGACGTTCCCCATTGCTGATGAATTGCGATCGCTTCCTTTAACCCAAGATACAACGGATAAGCTAATGTAGACACTTCGTATCGCCGCCCATCTGGAAGCCAATCCACAGGCTGAGATTGACTATCTACAACAATGCCATTCAAGCCAATAAATGTAGGTTTTAGGCTTTCTCGTGCTTCTGGGCGGACATACAAGCCACCAGCACCCGCAGGGCCACATAACCATTTATGACCAGTGAAAGCATAAAAATCTGCTCCCAATTCAGTCAAGTTTAAAGGCAATAAACCAGCAGATTGAGCAGCATCTATCAGTAAAAAAGAATGATTATTCCTGCATACTTCGGCAATTTTATCAAGAGGTAAAACTTGACCAGTATTCCAGAAAACATGACTCAAGATCGCAAGACGGGTATTGGGGCGCAAATGCTGGACAATAACTTCTACCGGATCGCCCTCATTTAAAGTTGCTTTTAGAGGACAGGTAGTAACTTCCACAGCGAATCTCCGCGAGATTTCCTGGGCTGTGGCAATTACGCCTGGATGTTCGCAGTCTGAGAGTAGCAGATGGTCGCCAGCACGCCATTCAATGCCCCACATGGCGATATTACAGCCAATTGTGACATTTTGGGTGAGAGTAATTGTTTCAGATGGTGCATTTAACTCCGAAGCGATCGCAACTCTAGCAGCTTGAGTCCGAGGCGCTATCCAGCTATACGCTTCATTACCAAAGGGCCCTATTTCTTGAACATAAGCTTGAATTTGGGCGATCGCATCCATTGCCTTTTGGGGCATGGGCCCTTGTCCCCCATAGTTAAAATAAGTCTTATTCCCTAAAGCCGGAAATTGCTCTCGATGCAGCTTGATTGATGATGCAGAAATACTAGTCATAATTCACAAGGGATATCTGCTATTTGCAGGCTATTGAGATTCAAAAGTGATTTTGTTATTCTCTCTCAGCTGTAATTTGAGAGAAAAACAAATGCTTGTGCTGTTTAGGGACTTCCAGTGAAAAAACATCCTCGCTCCGCGAACGTAAGGGCGCACAGATGTGCGTCCTTATAAATGTACAAATAATTTGGGATAATTTATTTTTTGGAATAGCTAGCTGTTGACAGTATAAAATAAACGGCAAATTAAGCGTGGATGCGTTGGTGTAGCCCACCGTAACCCTACGGGGAAGCAAGCTACGCGTAGCATCTGTCTACAACACGCTGCGCGAACGCAGAAAAGGTATCGCCACTTTCAGATTTTAATTGCCAGAGTTACTGCCAGATTGTGCTAATTCTTGTTAACTTAAAAGGATGCTAATTAATGCTGAACTCTTACTGCAATACCAACGCTGTAAACGCCGACCTTTTCTAGATATCCACGGTGACAAAAGTCAGCGCGATGCTCCCAATGAGTTGCTACGGAAACTGCAACAGGATAAAATCGCTCATCAGTTGAGTGCTTTAGCAAACGTGACTTATCACCAACCAGATTATTCTTATGGAAACTGGGAAAAGGCAGAGAAGGCAACTTTAGAATTGATGCAGCGTGGGGTTGAGTACATCTATAAAGGAGTATTGTTAGCAAATTATTCTGAAGCAGACACCCTCCTAAGTCGTCCAGATTTACTCGTGAAACAACCGGGACAATCTGATTTTGGAGATTGGATCTACGTCCCCGCTAGTATTGAACTGGGTAAGCGCCCTAAGCAAGAATATCAGGTTGTCGCTGCATTTCATGCCCAAGTGTTGGCAACAGTGCAGGGAGTTGCACCTGAAACAGCTTCGCTGATATTGCGAACCAAAAATACAAGTTATGCAGTGGATCTGGGCAAATGGACACCGAGGATGCAGCAGATTCTGGAGGAGTTTATTCAAGTTTTAGAGTCACCGAATCCGCCAGAGGTATTTATTTCTCGACAGAAGTGCAATTTTTGCCATTGGTATAGTGAATGTTATGCGATCGCTCAATCTGAAAAACATCTCTCACTGCTACCAGGTGTAACACCACTGCGCTACACTCAACTCCAAGCCTTAGACATTACCACACTGGAATCTCTTGCTAATACCAGTCCCAGCAGCCTAGAAAAGCTACTTGGTTTTGACACCGAAGTAGCGCCCAAATTGGTAGTACAAGCTCAATCTGCACTAGAAAAACGACCGTTGGTTTTACCATATCCGTTACCAACAGAAGATATTACATTTACAGCGCCCATAGAGCTTTATTTTGATATTGAAGCCCAACCAGACTTAGATTTAGATTATCTTTTAGGGGTTTTGGTTGTTAATAGACAAGCTAATACAGAACAATTTTATTCCTTTTTAGCAGATAAACCAGAAGACGAAGAATTAGTTTGGCAGCAATTTTTGGATTTGGTTTGGCAATATCCCGAAGCGCCTATTTATCATTTTTGTGTCTACGAGTTTGATACAGTCAAACGGTTGGCAAAACTTTACGGTACTCCACACTCCTTAGTGCGTCCTGTACTGAATCGATTTGTGGATGTGTATGAACAATTAACCCAAAGTGTAGCATTGCCCGTAGAAAGCTATGCCTTGAAAGCGATCGCTCGTTGGATAGGATTCGAGTGGCGCGATAAAGAAGCCAGTGGTGCTAAGTGTATTTACTGGTACGATCAATGGTTAGAAACAGGCGATCGCACCTTACTAGAAATTATCCAACGCTACAACGAAGATGACTGCCGCGCCACCCACAAAGTGAAAGATTGGCTTGTCAACTTTTTCCAAGATGAATATGATTTACGATTAGCTTAAGTAATTTATTATGTTTTAAAGGTTTTCAAATTAAAAATACGTTTTTAAAAGTCTAAGTAAAGGATACAGCTGCTCAAACTTGTCACAAAGTTAAAAACATGATTTGTCGGGATTTTCCGGTTTGTATCTGTTAAATTATTGATTTAATTGATATTATTTGTAGGGATGTATAAGTGTCCATTCCTAAAAATATTGATTTAAGAAAAAATTATGCAGGTAATTAACAAAATTTTCGTATTTCCACGAATTATTTACTTGTTGATTCCAATTATAATTATTAGCCTTGTATTCGCAAACTTTCTTTCAAATAGTGTTGAAATTAGTAGTATAGATTTTATTGGAGAAGCAACCATACAAAAAGGTTTAATATTTAAAGAAACTGAAGTAGGAGGTTTATCTGGAATTACATATAATGCCAAAAACAACCTTTATTACGCTATTTCCGACGATCGGGGACAAAAAGCTGCCGCCCGTTTCTACACATTAAAAATCGATTTGAGCAAAGGTTTACTACAAAAAGATGAAATTATTCCAGTCAACGTTATTACATTATTAAATGAAAATGGTCAAATATTTCGCCCTGGTGAAACTGATATAGAAGGTATTGCCTTAACTAATAAAGAAACTGTGTTTATTTCTTCTGAAGGCGATGCTGCAAAATTAATTAATCCTTTTATTAAAGAGTTTTCCCTATCTTCTGGCAGAGAAATCGTCACACTGCCTATACCAAACAAATTTTTGCCAGATAAAACTAGTCAACAAGGAATTCGCAACAATTTGGCTTTTGAAAGCCTTACCATCACACCCGATAATAAGCATCTATTCACAGCCACCGAAAACGCTCTAATTCAAGATGGTGTCGCAGCTAAACCTAACATCGGTAGTCCTTGCCGCATTTTACAATACAACTTGCTTAACAAGCAACCCGAAAAGGAATTTCTTTACCAAACTGAACCAGTTGCACCATTTTTGAATCTAATTGGCAAATTCGCTAGTGGATTACCCGATTTAATTGCTCTCGATAATCAAGGACACTTTCTAAGTTTAGAAAGGTCTTTTACTGGTTTAGGATTTGCTATTTCTCTGTTTCAGGTTTCTTTAGAAGAAGCCGATGATATTCATAATATTCATAGCCTTTTAGCAGTTGACTCCAAAAATATTAAACCAGTTAAGAAAAAACTGTTGTTAGATTTGAGAAAACTAGATGTACTACTAGACAACATCGAAGGCTTAACTCTTGGTCCAAAACTACCGGATGGTCAACAATCATTAATTCTTATCAGCGATAATAATTTTAACTCACTACAACGCACTCAGATACTAGCTTTTAAACTTAAAGTTGAAAATCCGCTAATTAGATTATTACACCGGGTACTCCCAAATTTTCAGCTTTAATTGCACAGAGATAAAGATGCTTAGGCGTAACCCGTCATAAACATCGCAACTTGACTTTTATTTAATTATTTCTGATTAATCCTGTGTATTCACTGAATATACTAGGTAAGTTTATCTAGCTTATTTATAGTTTACGTGTAATTTCTCAACCGTACTCCTTAATAAATATGTTACACAATGTTTAGTAGCTTTTGCAGAGGGCTTAAGCATATTTAAAGCATATAATTAATTTTCTCAAAATTTGGATATTTCTTAGATTTAAACTTAATAGTTAGCTAGACTTATTAAAGTATTTTGCCAATAACATTTTTTATAAATGATTTTTATGCCAGAAAATAAAATTGAGAGTATGGTAGGGCAAAAGGCAGAATTAGACGATTACATCGGGCATTTTTTAAACAATCGCTATTTAATCAGAGATTTGATTGGCAAAGGGGGGATGGGTAGAGTTTATTTAGCAGAAGATACTGCTAAAGGCGGTATGCCGATCGCAATCAAAATCTTATCACTTAGTTTGTCAAACCAACAAATGTCCCAACGTTTTGCCAGAGAGATTTTTATTGGCGCTCAATTGGGTCGTAAAAGTAAACATATTGTTCGCATTTTAAGTTATGGAGTTACTGAAGATAAAACTCCATTTTATGTAATGGAATACCTCCAAGGAAAAAATCTCAAACAAATTTTGAAAATTCAGCCTTTAACAATATCGAAGTTTTTAGAAATTTGTAATCAAATTTGTTTAGGCTTACAATGCGCTCACCAAGGTATCAGCCTTAAAGGAGAGATTTATCCTATTGTTCACAGAGATATTAAACCAGAAAATATATTTATTGCTGAAGATAGTAAAAAAGGTGAAATTGTTAAAATACTAGATTTTGGTATTGCCAAGTTTTTAACAGAGCGAAGTGGGATGACCCTAACAGATTCTTTTATTGGCAGTTTGCCTTACTGTTCTCCAGAACACATGGAAGGGCGTAAACTGCTAGATGTCCGCTCTGATATTTATAGTCTGGGAGTATTAATGTTTGAGATGCTGACAGGGAAACACCCATTTCAAACAAAAAGTAACTCTTTTGGTACTTGGTATCAAGCCCATCGCTTTCAAATGCCACCTACAGTTGAAGAAGTAAATCCGCAAGTTAAAATACCAGAAATATTAGAAAAAATATTGATGAGTTGTTTAGCTAAAGAAGTAAGCGATCGCCCTCAAAATATCAACCAAATATTAGAAGATTTAGAACAAGTTAGCGTTCAAGTTAATAATGTTATTTCTAGCAATAGCACTGACATTATTAAAGTTTCGCTTCCAGTTCAATTAGTACCCGCAACTTTACTATCAGAAAAAGAGTGCTTGCAGAAAAATTGGCCAAAAAATAAACCAATTGCACCAATTGGTTTTCCCCATTTAGTACAGACTTCTCAAAGACCTATCCCAACTTTTTGGGCAATGTTGCCCAAACAAGAGATTGCAAAATTTTTGGATAAAATACATAGTACTGAATTTATTAGTAAAATGAATGTATACCCGATGCTAATGTGGGTAACAGTACTATATGACGCCCAAGCTTCTACGACTAAGTGGCTACCTTATTTTCTGGATCTAAAAGATAACAAGAGTCAAAATATAGCACGTAGTTTAGCAGAAGTAGGCTACTATCATTTACTATTTTTCCCCTTAGAAGAGCCAACTCATTGCTCTCATGTAACGACTTTAAATCTCACGGCTAAACAGCGTCAGCAAGTTTTAGATTGGTTAGATATGAGTCAACAGTCAAATGAATTGATTTTGCCTAGTCAAGCCAAAAATATTCTAAAAACAGAATACGAAAAGCTGAAATTAGATATATTACGAAACTTAGCCACACATCAAAAATCTGAGACAGAAGTTTTAAAAACTTGGATGAATAAATTTTTGGAAATATTTTTTAAAATGCTATTACCTCGTTGAAATTCTGCTAGCAAAATCCAAATACTTGCCACCATTAACTAACAATATTTTTATGTGTTTATTGCCAACTTTCAATGGACTCAGCATCAGAGGTGAACAAAGTGAATCAAAGCCCATTTACATCTCCCAGTAGTACGGGCTTGCTTGCCAATCGTTATCAACTCAAGCAATTAATTGGCAGCGGTGGCATGGGTGAAGTTTTTTTAGCAAATGATGTTTTGTTAGGAGGTATACCAGTTGCTATCAAGTTTTTGACTCAAACTGTTGTTAATACCAAGATGCAACAAGACTTTGCTCGTGAAGCTTTAATGAGTGCAGCCTTGAGTCAAAAGAGCGTACATATAGTGCGAGCGTATGATTATGGTGTGAATGAGAAAGGAAAACCATACTACGTTATGGAATATCTATGTGGTAAGAGTTTAAAAGATTTAATTCCGCTACCTCTGCCCATGTTTTTGACTCTCGCTCGCCAAATTTGTTTGGGCTTACAGTGTGCTCATCAAGGGATTAATATTGATGGCAAAATTTGTCCATTGGTTCATCGAGATATCAAGCCTGCCAATATATTAGTTATTCCCGATCCGATATTGGGCCAGTTAGTTAAAATTCTCGATTTTGGTATTGCTAGATTTTTGAATTATGCATCAACAGCTAGTACAAGTAGCGGATTTAATGGTACTTTACCCTACTGTTCTCCAGAACAGCTAGATGGGGAAAAATTAGATAGTCGCTCTGATATTTATAGTCTGGGTGTGATGATGTTTGAAATGCTTACAGGCAAAAAACCTTGGCAAACAGAAACTGATTATTTTGGTGCTTGGTATAAAGCACATCATTTTGAAGCACCAAAAACGATCGCAGATGTTAAACCTACTCTTAAAATACCTCAGAAGTTAAATAATTTAATTATGGCTTGTCTGGCTAAAAAAGCAAGCGATCGCCCTCAAAATATCGCTGAAATTTTACAAGTTTTAAACAGTATAGAACAGTCTAATAGTCCTACTTCGCCTACAAATTTTCCCTCTAACTCCATCCTCACTAGTCCTTTAAATTCTACATTACCAATCACTGTAGAACAAAGCTATCGGCAACTTTTGTGGCCTCAAAATAAACCAATTCAAGAGATTGTTTTTCCCCAGCTTCTAGACACTCCACAAGGATCTATAACAGCACTATGGTTGATGTTGTCTAAACAAGAAATCAAAAACTATGCGGTTTGTACCCGTTATAACCAGTTTGTCTTTGTGACATCCCCTCACCCAATGTTGCTGTGGGTAACTGTACTCTATAATCGGCAATTCGCTCCTAAGTGGCTACCGTGCTACTTAGATATGCAAAATCCCCAAAATTTGAGGATGGTAAGTTTCCTGGCTGAAAATGAACAACATCCTTTGATTTTCTTTACTCTGGAAGCACCACATTCCTGCATCAAGGTTCTCAGCAGTCGCATTGAGTCAACTCAGCGGCAAATGTTAAAAACTTGGGTGCAACAAAGCCATAGGCTACCACCCACTTCTCAACCCCAATTGAGCAAACAGCTATTGAAACAGCAGTATAAACAAATGCAATCCCGAATATTGCAGCATTTGGAATCAGAGCCACAGGTTGTGTTATCACGGTCTTTCTAATGTATAATTCGCACCTTAGACATACGCAACAAAAATCATTCCTAATTCCTGACTCCGAAACACTTGACAAGTAGAGAAAAAATAGTGATAATAGCAAAGTTGCCAAACAAGGGACTGTAGTTCAATTGGTTAGAGCACCGCCCTGTCACGGCGGAAGTTGCGGGTTCGAGCCCCGTCAGTCCCGTTCTAAATTTATCAGTAGCAAATCACTTAACTTAGGTGATATTAGATTTTGAATTACCCACAGAGGTTGACTCAGGATTCAAGATTTAAATATAAGCTACATTTATCATGCTTTGCGAAAGAGAGAATTAACTGTGACTGTTAGAGTCCGTATTGCGCCGAGTCCAACCGGAAATTTACATATTGGTACAGCTAGAACGGCTGTATTTAACTGGCTATTTGCCCGTCACCACGGCGGGAAATTTATCCTGCGAATAGAAGATACAGATTTAGAGCGATCGCGTCCCGAATACACCGACAATATTCTTGAAGGACTGCGCTGGCTAGGACTGAACTGGGATGAAGGGCCATTTTTCCAATCCCAACGCCTGGATCTTTATAAAGAAGCAGTAGAAAAACTGCTAGCTCAAGGATTAGCCTATCGCTGCTACACTACTTCCGAAGAACTAGAGGCGCTCCGAGAAGCTCAAAAAGCTAGAGGCGAAGCACCTCGCTATGACAACCGTCACCGCAACCTCACTCCAGAACAACGCGCCGCCTTTGAAGCAGAAGGTCGTTCTTTTGTAATTCGCTTCAAAATCGAAGATGGGCGGGAAATTGTCTGGAATGACCTAGTAAGGGGCAAGATGTCTTGGCGAGGTAGCGATTTAGGTGGTGATATGGTCATCGCCCGCGCTTCAGAAGAGGGTAGCGGTCAACCTTTATACAATTTCGTAGTTGTAGTGGATGACATCGATATGCAAATCACCCACGTCATCCGCGGAGAAGACCACATCGCCAACACTGCCAAACAAATTCTGTTGTATGAAGCGATGGGTGCAAAAATTCCAGAGTTTTCCCATACGCCACTAATTTTGAATATGGAAGGGCGCAAGCTTTCTAAGCGAGATGGTGTCACTTCCATTTCTGACTTCCAGAAAATGGGCTTTACTGCTGAAGGCTTGGTAAATTACATGACATTGCTGGGTTGGTCGCCACCAGACTCGACGCAAGAAATATTTACTTTAGAAACAGCAGCTAAAGAATTTGGCTTTGAGCGCGTCAATAAAGCAGGTGCAAAGTTTGACTGGGATAAGCTGGATTGGTTGAACAGTCAGTATATCCACAACACGCCAGTAGATAAACTCACAGATTTACTCATCCCCTTTTGGGAAGCGGCTGGCTATAAATTTGATGGTGGAAGAGAACGCCCCTGGTTAGAACAGCTAGTAACTTTGATTAGCCAGAGTTTGACTCGCTTGGTAGATGCAGTACCTCAAAGCCAACTGTTTTTTAGCGACACAGTTGAATTTAGTGATGAAGGCAGTACACAACTGAAGCAAGAAGGTTCTACTGCTGTTCTTGAAGCGATTGTCACAGCTTTAGACAATCAGCCGCAACTCTCGGAAGCCGCCGCCCAAGACATTATAAAACAAGTTGTGAAAGAGCAAAAAGTCAAAAAAGGCTTAGTGATGCGATCGCTCCGAGCAGCTTTAACTGGAGATGTTCATGGCCCAGACTTAATCCAATCTTGGTTACTACTAAATCAGATTGGTTTGGATAAACCGCGCTTGAGTCGGGCTATAACGGAAGCTAAGTAGCGATTACTTCCAGATTTTAGAAATATTTCAGATTTTAGGGGCGCACAAATGTGTGCCCCTATCCATAAGGTAGAGCAACTATAGGAACAAGAAATCATTGACTAATTACTAATGAATTATCCCAATTTCACATCTAAAATAATTAGTCAATTATCCTCATGTTGGGAACTTGGTGTGTAAAATTCATGTCTTCAAAAACACTTAGAAGCGAACGTAATTACAATGCCGACAAAAGCGCTCAATAGAGGGATGAGATTATCGTTCATGATAGTTATGCTCTTCATCACATCAACAGTTAATGCTGCGGTTGATGCTCAGGAAGCGCCAACGATATTTGGAGATGTCACCCTTAGCCCTCAGTTTTCACCAGACCCCCTGACAGTTCGCGGGATGAGTGGTGGGTCAATATCTGGGAGTCAAGTAGGTGGGAGAAGCGAAACAGCCACCGGCCCTTGTACCGGATTTGTGGATGAAACACCAGACCACACATTAGCGTTAACAAGTAAATTTGACTACCTGAAGCTGCAAGTGCAAAGTCCTGAAGACACCACCATGATTATTAAAGGGCCTGGTGGTACTTGGTGCAATGACGATTTTGATGGCAAAAATGCTGGCATTGTTGGTGAATGGCTACCTGGAAGTTACCAAATTTGGGTTGGTTCCTACGAAAAAGGCAAGTATCTTCCTTACACTCTAAAAATTACAGAAGTTAAGTAGGGGATTGGGCACGAGAAGCAGAGGTGCGGAGGGGCAGGGGAGAAAAACTTACTGTAACTTCTCCCTTTCTTCCTCATCTCCCTCACTCCCCCAAAATCATTATTGAGAGCGGCTTGGACGATACGAGGAGCATTCTGGAGAAATTCTCTCTATCTTTGCATACCGTTGCGCTCCCTTTTCTCGTGCGATATTGTATTAAAATTAAGTTAACTTTGATTAAGATTCTTGTTGGCATCGCCATAATGCTCTAATCGCCTTATGACAGTGCATGTAAGAGATCAAATTAAACAAAATGGATTTATAAACATCCGTTTAACAGCTTAAAGTGACGGAGTGATGAACATTCGGTTACTAGAGCTAACAAGTTGTATAGGCATCTAGAGGCAAATTAAAATGAAATTCTCTTGGAAAGTCGTAGCACTCTGGACGTTGCCGGCTTTGGTAATTGGCTTTTTCTTCTGGCAAGGGGCGTTTGCAGGCGCTCCTGCTGACATGAGTAAGAATGCAGCCAATACCCGCATGACTTACGGCCGCTTTCTAGAATACTTGGACAGCGATCGCGTCAACAGTGTGGATCTTTACGAAGGCGGTAGGACGGCAATTATAGAAGCCCGCGACCCAGACCTGGAAAATCGTGTCCAAAGATGGCGTGTGGATTTGCCTGTTAATGCTCCTGAGTTAATTAGCAAGCTCAAAGAGAAAGCCATTAGTTTTGATGCTCACCCCATGCGGAATGATGGCGCCATTTGGGGATTGTTGGGCAATCTCATCTTTCCAGTTTTATTGATTACTGGGTTGTTCTTTTTGTTCCGGCGTTCTAGCAACCTCCCCGGCGGCCCAGGTCAAGCAATGAACTTTGGCAAATCTAAAGCGCGTTTCCAAATGGAGGCAAAAACCGGCGTCAAATTTGACGACGTAGCCGGAATCGAAGAAGCTAAAGAAGAACTACAAGAAGTCGTCACCTTCCTGAAGCAGCCAGAAAGATTTACAGCTGTGGGCGCACGGATTCCCAAGGGAGTGCTGTTAGTTGGGCCTCCTGGAACTGGTAAAACTTTATTAGCAAAAGCGATCGCAGGCGAAGCAGGCGTACCTTTCTTCAGTATTTCCGGTTCGGAATTTGTGGAAATGTTCGTTGGTGTAGGTGCATCCCGCGTCCGCGATTTGTTCAAGAAAGCTAAAGATAACGCTCCCTGTATTATCTTCATCGATGAAATCGACGCTGTAGGACGGCAACGGGGCGCTGGTATCGGTGGCGGTAACGATGAGAGAGAGCAAACCCTTAACCAATTGCTCACCGAAATGGACGGGTTTGAAGGTAACACAGGCATCATTATTATTGCTGCCACCAACCGTCCCGATGTATTAGACTCAGCCTTGTTGCGTCCCGGTCGGTTTGACCGCCAAGTAACAGTTGATGCACCCGATATCAAAGGGCGTTTGGAAATCTTGCAAGTCCATGCGCGGAATAAGAAACTAGACCCTAGCGTATCTTTAGATGCGATCGCTCGCCGCACTCCTGGATTCACTGGTGCTGACTTAGCCAACTTGCTCAACGAAGCAGCAATTTTGACTGCGAGAAGACGTAAAGAAGCCATCACCCTCCGCGAAATAGATGATGCGGTGGATCGCGTAGTTGCTGGGATGGAAGGTACTCCTTTGGTAGACAGCAAGAGCAAGCGCTTAATTGCATACCACGAAATTGGACACGCCTTAGTGGGGACTTTGTTAAAAGACCATGACCCAGTACAGAAAGTTACCTTAATCCCACGGGGACAAGCACAAGGTTTAACTTGGTTTACACCCAATGAAGAACAGGGATTAATTTCTCGTTCTCAACTCAAAGCTAGAATTACTGGTGCTTTGGGTGGCCGCGCTGCTGAAGAGGTTATTTTTGGAGCTGCGGAAGTCACAACTGGCGCTGGTGGAGACTTGCAGCAGTTATCGGGAATGGCCCGGCAAATGGTGACTCGTTTCGGGATGTCCGACTTAGGCCCACTGTCGTTAGAAAGCCAGCAGGGAGAAGTATTCTTGGGTCGTGACTGGACAACCCGATCTGAGTATTCTGAATCCATCGCTTCCCGCATTGATGGACAAGTCAGAGAAATTGTTGAGCAGTGCTACGACAATGCTAAGAAGATCATCCGTGACCATCGCACTGTCACCGATCGCTTAGTAGATTTGCTCATTGAAAAAGAAACCATTGATGGCGAAGAATTCCGCCAGATTGTAGCTGAGTACACTGAAGTACCTGAGAAGCAACAGTACGTACCTCAACTATAATAGTTGACTCTTTTCCGGCTACTATCTGGAAACGAGTAAAGTTACAAAAAATAAAATGAGGATGGTATACTCCACCCTCATTTTTTTGCGTTTTTTCAGTGTTAGGAAGCTTCTAATTTTAAAATTATCAAAATTTATGAACTCATAAACTATAACAAACCTTGTTTTTTCAACTTAGCTAGTGCATCTTCAGCAGCAGCTTTTTCTGCATCTTTTTTATTACGTCCCTTACCTTCGCCGTAAATTTTTTCATCTACCAATACTTTTGCAATGAATTCTGGTGCGTGAGAAGGGCCTCCGATTTGTTCTGTGAAATATTTGGGGGGATTTGGAGTAACATTTCGTTGCACCCATTCTTGAAAGCGATTTTTTGAGTCTACATTAGAACGAGATACAATTATATGTTTAGGATCTACAGAATCAAATAGTGGTTCTATAATTGCGCGAACTGTTTCAATATTAGAATCATTATCCAAATAGTAAGCACCAAGAACTGCTTCAAAGGTACTACTGAGCAAATTAGGATTTTGGTAGCCTCCATCTCGAATTGCACCTTTTCCTAACCGCATTCTAAAGTCTAAACCCACCTCTTCAGCGAACTTTGCTAATTGTTTCTCATCTACCAACGCCGAACGCCGCCGTGTTAATTCATCTTCTCCCATTTCTGCATGACGACCATAGAGATATTCGCCACTTAAAAAATTCAGCAAAGCATCACCGAGAAATTCTAGGCGTTCATTGTGTTCACCTTCTCCTGGGTTTTCATGGACGTAAGAACGGTGGGTAAGCGCACGACGCAGAAGTTTTTCATCATGGAATATTAGAAGTTTGTGCATTTTTATATTGTGTCTTGTTATTAAATATACTGTTAGAAAAATTTATAATTGCTATTTTTTTAAGACATGAATAAAACTCAAATAGCGGTGTCTTAGTAGAATCTAGTTGAGTATAAATCTTGCTAGATTTTTCAAAGCTGTTTTAGGCAGCCAACCTATCTAACCCAGTTCAACATATCTTTTTTCGCATTACGAGCAACTGCGAAAGATTTAAGACTACGCATTGCCAAGTTTTAAATCAATAAAGTCAACAAGCTCCTTAATAGTCATAGATGTTTTGCCATCGAATTCTTCATCAGGAATTTCAATGTCAAATTCTTCTTCTAAAGCCATTGATAGTTCCACTCCATCTAGAGGTTTCATTCCAAGCGAATTTTCAGGATAGAAACATTGACTAAAATCTAAAACAGAGCCATAGACTGTACTGACACGATCATATTCTTGCCCTAAAAAAAGAGTATCATCTAAACTTATATCTTTATAGTGTATCGATAAGGTTTCTAAAATGACTTTCTCAACTCTTTTAAAAATCTCTGCATTTGATAATTGAACTTGTTTATCCTGGTTATCTGGAGTTTGCATATAGTCAGGCAAGCTTACTTAATAAATGTCTAGTTTAACCTAAAAGCGCTCGCCTGACATCAATCAAATTTTAGAATTATTTATGGCATTCGCTGAAAGCGAAAATTTATTTAAATAATATTCTAGTTAATAAATAATTTACAGCTTATTTTGCGCGATCGCACCATACAAAATACCTAAAATTTTTTTAATATCCTTAATATAATATTCACTCAAATCAATCGAAACTACATTACCTTCAAGCTTGAGAAATTGCCAGATAGTACCGATAGTAACAGCACCATATATAGCTTTGATTTGATTTCCACCTCTCTCGTTAAATAACTGAGCCGCTACCATTTCGGCAATACATTGGGCTAAACCAGACCTCAAATTCTCATTTTTACTTTCTACTAGGACAATCACCGGACTGCGTACAAGCAACTGCTCCGAAGAAAGACTCAAAATAAAATCACAAAATCCATTTAGTCCTCGCTGGCTATCAACAGTAAAATCAACTCCCGAAAAAAAGCTTATTTCATAATTAAATTTGCGTCTAATTTCTAATAAAATTGGACTTACGATCATTTCGCTTCGAGCTTTTTTCGAACTTATTGCTACTGCTAAATCAACATTTTCCTTAAGAATGGTAGATAACAACTCACTACAGTCTTGCTCCTGTACATTTGCAAATAGTCCAGATAACTCGTGGATAATTAACCCAAAAGAATCAATAACTTCAATAAGTTTAAAATCACTATAAGCCATAAAACTTACTCCTTGGTTTTATGACTGGATCTTATCTCATTGCTATAGCAAAGCTGAAAAATTCAGTTTGGGCGGAAACACCTTCACTAAATCAAGCAATAAATCCGGGAAGCAAGGAAAATTTATTACTTGATTCGATAAAATAATTCGTTTATTTAAATAACCAAATTTACCTTGACTATTCTGATATACTTCACTGTAAGCTTCCAAATAATTATCGAATAAATTGAATATCCAATAATCAGTAATACCTGCTTTAGCATAAAGAGGTATTTTCACAAGTTGGTCATAATCCAGAGAAGAATCTGAAACGTCTATCACCAATAACACATCAGTAGCTTGAGGATGAGCAGAAAGATAATTATCATCTCGATTTTGAAGAATAGCAAAATCCGGTTCAGGTTCGCTATTAGGTGGTAAAGCAATCGGAGCTTGAGATTGCAAAGTTGCCCTATCACCTACAATTTTCGGAAGTTCTCGCAACAAGTTTCGCAAACAAGTTTCATGAGCTGTACCTTTGGATGCCATTTCAATAATTTCTCCATTGATTAATTCAATGTGGTCATCTTCATGGAAAAAGCCCAATTCTCCAAGCCTGTGGTATTGAGTTAGTGTGAAGCGTTTAGCCTGAGCAATACTCATAAATCTTCCTCCCAAAGTAAATGCGATCGCGATCACCGCCCACTTGGGGCGATCGCACTTATATTCTAAATGTGTCAGAAATTGGTATGCTAAAGGCCGAGACTCGCTATGAAAGCAAACAATGCCTGCGCCTACTATCAATCCCACCATCACTGCTTTTCCCTTGACAGCTGTAGTCGGTCAAGAAGCAATTAAATTAGCCTTGCTGTTAGCCGCAGTCGATCCTGGTTTGGGAGGAGTGGCGATCGCAGGTCGTCGCGGTACAGCAAAATCTGTAATGGCTCGTGCTATCCACGCTCTACTACCGCCAATAGAAGTTGTCAAAGGTTCAATCAGTAATTGCGACCCCAACCACCCAGAAGAATGGGACGATCAACTTTTGGCGGAGTACGCAGACAAAGATACTCAAGATGTTCCCGTAGAAATCATCCCCGCACCTTTTTTACAAATTCCTCTAGGTATTACAGAAGACCGACTTCTCGGTTCAGTGGATGTGGAAAAGTCGGTAAAGCAAGGTGATACTATTTTTCAGCCTGGATTACTCGCTACAGCAAACCGGGGTGTACTGTACGTAGACGAAATTAATTTATTAGATGACCAAATATCAAATCAGCTTTTAACAGTATTATCTGAGGGACGCAACCAGATCGAACGGGAAGGGATTAGTTTTCAGCATCCGTGCAAATCCCTATTTATTGCCACCTACAATCCAGAAGAAGGCGGATTACGGGAGCATTTGCTAGATAGAATTGCGATCGCACTCTCTGCTGACGGTGTACTCGGCTTAGATCAAAGAGTAGAAGCAGTTGAAGTTGCGATCGCTTATTCTAAATCTCCCCAAGACTTCCTCCAACAGTACAACGAAGACTTGGACTCACTCAAAACCCAAATTATCTTGGCGCGGGAATGGTTGAAAGAAGTAATCATCACCCACGAACAAATTGCCTACTTAGTAGATGAGGCAATTCGCGGCGGAGTTCAGGGACATCGCGCCGAGTTATTCGCCACGCGAGTTGCCAAGGCCGCCGCAGCTTTAGAAGGACGAACAACAGTTAATGCCGAAGATTTGCGCCGTGCAGTTGAACTGGTAATTGTACCACGCGCTACAGTTGTGCAGACACCGCCACCAGATCAAGCACCACCTCCGCCTCCACCGCCGCCGCAACAAAATCAAGAAGAACCCCAGGACGAATCAGAAGAGGAACAAGAAGAACAGGAAGAACAGGAAGAAAATCAAGAGCAAGAACCGCCCAGCATCCCAGAAGAGTTTATCTTTGATCCAGAAGGGGTAATTCTTGATGACAGCGTGCTTTACTTTACTCAAACAGCGAAGCGGCAAGGTAAATCTGGTAGTCGCAGTGTGATCTTTTCCGATGACAGGGGACGCTACATTAAACCAATGTTGCCCAAAGGAAAAGCGCGACGCATTGCAGTAGATGCCACCTTGAGAGCTGCGGCTCCTTATCAAAAAGTACGAAGAGAAAGACAACCAGATAGAAAAGTTATTGTCGAACAGCCTGATATTCGCTCGAAACGCCTGGTACGCAAAGCCGGGGCGTTAGTAGTATTTGTGGTAGATGCTTCTGGCTCAATGGCCCTGAACCGAATGCAATCGGCTAAAGGTGCGGTAATGCAACTGTTGACTGAAGCTTATCAAAACCGCGACCAAATAGCATTAATTCCCTTCCGAGGAGAACAGGCCGAGGTATTATTGCCTCCAACACGTTCGATTGCTTTGGCGCGTAACCGTTTGGAAAGGTTGCCCTGTGGCGGGGGTTCGCCTTTAGCACATGGTTTAACTCAAGCTGTGCGCGTCGGCTTAAATGCTCAGATGAGTGGAGATATTGGGCAAGTTGTCCTTGTAGCAATCACCGATGGGCGAGGTAATATTCCTTTAGCGCGTTCTTTGGGCGAACAGCTAGAACCAGGAGAAAAGCCAGATATTAAAGGAGAATTATTAGAAATTGCTGCGAGAATCCGGGCTTTAGGAATGCAACTATTAGTAATTGATACAGAAAGTAAATTTGTGTCTACTGGGTTTGCTAAAGAATTATCGCAAACAGCAGGTGGTAAATATTATCATTTGCCGAAAGCGACAGATCAAGCTATTGCTGCTATGACCAAAGGTGCGATCGCTGATTTAAAATCTAGATAATTAGTTATTAGTCATTTGTCATTTGTCAGTTGCTTTTGTACTGACTATTGACTAATGACTACGAGCCAGTAGGCATTACCTGTGGTTGCAAATAACAAATCAAATCTTGGATTCCCTTTTGCAGATAGCGCGTTACTGTCATTGGACTAGTGCCAATATTTTTAGCCGCATCCTTGCGAGAAAGTTCCTTCAAAAATACCATTTCAACTGCCATACGGGGCTTTTCTTCCAACATATTGATTGCGCCTTGGAGTTGTTGGCGTTCTTCTTCTTGTTGCAAAAGCACATGAGAACGAGGACAAGGAAGTGCCTCACCCAAGGTTATTTGACAATCAACATAGTTAACTGCGGTTGCATCTAAACTTAAAGGCATCCGATTTTGAGCGGCTAACTTGGTTTCTTGCCATTCTTGTACAGATACCCGCAGTTGGCTGGCAATTTCAGCATCCTTGGGCGGGCGACCTAAAGAGATTGATAAGTCCTTGCGAATCTTTTGTCCTTCGTTGTACAATTCTTGCCAACGACGAGGAATTTTTAATAGAGTACTGCGATCGCGCAAAAAGTGCAGCATCTCACCGCGAATATATGGCACAGCAAAGGAACTAAAAGCATATCCTTGGCTGGGATCGAAACGCTCAATAGCCCTAATCAAACCAAAATACCCAATTTGTTCTAAATCTTCATAAGGTTCATTACATTGATGGCTGAATTTATGAGCCATCTTCCGTACTAAGCCGGTATGTAACTGTACAAGTTTATTACGAAGTTTAATAGAAGGATTCTGGTGGTACAAGTGTAATAATTCTATACCATCAGTTCGTAGAGAGGACTCACTTGTTGCCATATACATTCCTTTGTTGTAACTCCTATTCCTGAGATAATGGAGTTGCGTATATTTTCTTCTAAGCTGTTATTATTTTGCTTAGTCAGGGAAGAATAAGCCATCGTCGTTTCACTGAACTTATGAGGGATCTAACTCCATAATTCAGTATTTGTACGCATGATTTTGCTAACCTCTCTATTGCAGGTTATTTTTGTTTTTTACATAACTCTTGAATGGCACATAATCTTTAGCTTTTGCAACAAAAACTAGCTATTTTTGCTGAACAATGCATAACTGACCTAATAGCCATCTGTCATACCCAGAGCAACGTGAATAGGTACTGAATTAATCGCAAAAGAGACTGGGCAATTTTATCTTTTAGTACGCACCGTCATTAATAAAGGTCGAAAATCCAAATTGAAAGTTGGGTGGAAGAACAAAACCTAAGCTACAAAAAACAGAATTCCGACTCATCTTTAATGGGGATTTCTACTTAGTTGGGTCTTGAGGTACATTTCTATTCAATATTGGTAAGATGGAAACTTTGGAAACTTAGTGGAAACATAGAAACAGGTGATTGACATGCCAGTTTGGTGGGTGTCACACTTCTGCTAAACAGGAGGGTGAACAATGAAAATCACCAAACACCGACAAAAAATTCTGGATACACTTCAGCAATGGTTCAGCATCCATAAACCAATACGGTTCAGTTAAGCAAATTTATCTGTTAAGGCAGGCAGGGGGAGCAGGGGAGGCAGGGGAGGCAGGGGGAGAGAAAAAAGCTTAACTGAACTGTATTGATCCATAAACAAGGGCCAACTCTAGAAGAGTTGTGTCAAGAACTCGGAATGCAACCACGCCAGAAAGCAACAGTTCAGAAGTCAATACGGTTCAGTTAAGGCTGAAAGACTGATTAGTGATATGAAATTTAGGAGCTTCAACTCGTTGTCCAGTACCTCTATGTTTTGGCTTTTTA